>NZ_QKQR01000002.1:0-400230 GCF_008042305.1 Bacillus sp. AY18-3
TTTTCCGGAACAGGTTGATTCATTGTATTAACAGCTCTAAATGCAGACGCCCTTACAAGCTTTTCTTTCTTATCATCACAACAATTCACTTTTACATACTTTCTATCACATTGACTATTTTTTCTAAAGCAATCATGACTTTTCTTTTTATAATCTTTACAATACTTACAGTAATAACAAGACGTAGTAAGTCCCCCTTTAAATTTATTATTACATACTATGCAATATAGATTAGAATAGTTTGGACAAACTGTTACTATTTTCAATAGAATAAAATATCCCCACCATTTCGGTGAGGATTATTCTTTCTCTTTTGTTTACTCGACTTTATTTAATTGGAGAAGGGAATCTTGCAGCTTCAAAATGTGAGCCGTCTTCTGAAGGACTTAAAACTCCGTCTATGCTACTTTGTGCATAAACCTCAACTTGATCTCCTTCATTCAATTGAATAATCGTCGAAACACTTACTACATTTCCAAAACCTATTGGACCGAAAAAGTCATTATCTATAGCTATTGCTGCGTTTCCA
Source organism: Bacillus sp. AY18-3 (assembly GCF_008042305.1). Classification (NCBI taxonomy): domain Bacteria; kingdom Bacillati; phylum Bacillota; class Bacilli; order Caryophanales; family Bacillaceae; genus Bacillus; species Bacillus sp. AY18-3. The sequence continues at coordinate 530 of NZ_QKQR01000002.1, forward strand.
TTTACACGAATTTCTACACGAGCTCTATAATTTAAACTAGGATCGTTTGGAAAGAAACCAATCGTTCCAATAATAGAGTAAACTCCCCTAGTCTTCAGAATAAAAATAGACGTTACTGGATTATACTCATTTGCTAAATCAAATTGTTCATTTTGGAACAATACCTTTACAAAAGTATTGGCAGGAACCGTTTGATTCACCGTATTTCTAGCTCTAAATGCAGATGCCCTAACAAGCTTCTCCTCGTTGTCATTACACTTACTCGTGCTCTTACAACAATCATGCTGTTTCTTTTTATACTCTTTACAATACTTACAGTAGTAATAGCAAGACATGCTAGTTCCCCTTTCATGCTTATTACTACATATTATGTAAGGGGGATTCGCAATGTTTGGACGAGCTATTGTTTTAGCACTATACTTATCGCCTATTTATATACACTTGAGAGGAAAACATATTAATAAAAACACAACCTAGATGTATAGTGCAATCCATTCAAATTTAACGAATTTACCGAAAAAACTCTCCTTCCAAAGGCGTATGAAGGGCGATAGCCCAGCGCTCGATGGGAGATGAATTTCGGTTTGGGATACCTGCCCCCTACTGATTAAACTTTCAATTTATAGATTAAATACAGTTCCATATAGGATAGTAAGAAAAGAACTTCCATACGGTGTGATTTGATGCACTGGGTAAAAATACTCCATAGATGAATAATACGGCTGGATACCTTGTTGCTGCATTTGCATTTGTTGTTGCATTTGTAATGCTTGTTGAACAGCTTGAACTGTACTTTGTGCTCCACTAAACGTTATTGATGTACCATACGCTGGTCGCATACCAGCTTGAGTAGCAAAATAAGAATAAAACATTACTTTCATCTCACTTCCCTAAAAGTAATTACAAGTTATGTTATGATTCTTTATTTCAGTGGGTGCGGAGAGTTAATCTATTAGCTTTGATTAGGTTTAAAGATTTTTATTATCTGTTACACTTTCATATTTCATTTACAAGGTTCATCTACTAATACTAATTTAATTTTTGAAGGGGCATTTCATTAACAAGTTTCTGATAACTATTTTTTAAATTCGACTACTTTCAAAATTTTAGAAATGAATGTTTAAGATTACTAAAAATAGATTACTTATCTATACAACCTTCACAAAATAAAAACACCCTAAACGGATGCTTTATTTTTCACTACTTTTATTCATTAACAATAATTCAATTGTCCTCGTATTTCACCATTAGAATGTTGTACTGTATGAACATTAATATATATGTTTCCAGATATGATTTCATTTACAAGAGTACCTAATGTTTGACCCGCTAACGGCCCGACCAAATCTTCTTGAGTAATCATTCCCGTAAGAGTTGCACACTCTATTGAAACTGGATTTGTTATAGGTCCAAATAAAAAAGCTACAACAGGACCGTTCGTTCCTTTTGACCCAAGATGCAGATGGGCAGCTACTACATCCTCTATATCGAATAAATCTAGCTTGAATTTTAAGCTAAGCTTGTCCGGGCTTAATTTAAAGAAAGCCTCTCCTCGAGCACCTGTTTCTACTAGTGGAACTTCATTCCTACCGCGTAACTTTGCAAAGAACATATTTACCACTCCTACGTTGTTATATACTCCTAATATATTCTTGTCCTTCATATATAGTGTTAATAAATCAGGTATTAGTCTACTTAATTTTTTTATACCATAGGTTAAATTATCAATTTCTATTAAATCCATTAATATTACTATTACGTATTTGAATTTTATTCATATACTATATTAGATTACTCGGAAGGAGGCGAAAGTATGGAAAGCTGTGTTTTGTTCGTTAATGGACAACCTCTTTTAGTGGTCTCAGTCGCTGGAATCGAAATTGCTAGATTAGAACTTTCTCTTCAAGTAGCATTGACCTTAATAGCATTAGGAATTCCAATCTGTGCATAAACGTTAGGTATCTATTCAAAAGAGAGCTTAGGCTCTCTTTTTTATTCATATCTTTCCTTCACAACAAAAAAAGACACCACTAAAAGCACGGCATCGCGTAAAATAACTGCTATTTGTTTAATCATTTCTTCACTAGCAACCCTAATTCATGTAGAATTTCTGAGAACGAATAGCCATATGCAAAACCTACAATACGAATCCCTGGAATCCATCTATGTTCTAAATTTTCATTGTATGTTTTCTTATAATACTTTAATTTAGAATCTATACTGTATTTGTCGTTAATAATTACTTCATCGCTATGAAATCCATCCATTTCAATCTGAACAGCTACGTACTCTGCTCCCTCAATAAAGGCTTTATTATAACACTTTTCTAATTCTTCTAATGTCACTCCCATTATTAACCTCCTTTCCAAATGGGTGTTTTGTTCAATAAAAAAAGAGCATCTAGATCAGTAGATGCGAAGATATATATATAAGGTAAGCTCTTGGATTATTTAATAGATTATAAACTGGTTGCTTGTCCTACAATATATTATATGATTTTCATATAAAAATGGTTCATCAAAAAACAAGGTGAAAATTACTCATTGTCATTTTAGAAAATAGTTACATTTTAATTTTTTAAGCTAGTCTATCAATCGCTCCCTTCCAACTCCTCACTTTCTTCACGTATTTGTCCAATTAATGAAATTACGGACCCTACGGCTTGTATCCAACTTCCTGTTATTTCTATCAGTTGTCCTTCTTTATTTTTTTCATTCGGTTCGCTATTCACTTGAATGTTTGAATTTTTTTCAATATCATTTAATCGATTTCCTTTACCATACTGTCTCTCTTCTCTATTAGTTTTCAGTTCATAAATACCTCCAATTGCTTGCAATGAATTCCCTATAGCTTGCATTAAGTTTCCTACTATATTTAAATATTCATCTTTATCTGAAGTATCCTCAAATTCATCTGCTAATGCTGTAAGTCCTCCTAAAGCCTGTGTCCAATTCCCAGCAATCACTAATTTAATTTTTGTTTCATCTTTAAACTCAATAACCAATCCAGATATTACAGTTACATTACCAATTGATTGAATTTCATTCCCGATTTTTTCAAGAGATATTTCCCCTTGACCATCAGCCTCTAAAGCATTTCCAACTGCTTGTAATACGTTCCCGTATACACTCAAATCTTTCCTTACATTACTGCTTATAAAATAAAAAGGTGTACTTCCAATAGCGGCAGTTATTGTACCTATAGCTGCTATCAATGCACCAAATATTTCTTTTAGTTGGTTCTCCATTTATAACCTATCCCAACATTAAGTAATTACTTTCATCTTATTCAATCCCACATCTACCTGTTAAAAATTCAAACATAGATATCTATTTATATTACTTTCCCTATTAAACTAAGCAGTTTTTGCAAATAGATGACTTCTTCACTAGAACACTTAATAAATTACTCTTTTTATGTTTTAAGTTAATAAAAATATATTTCCATATTGTTTTCTAGTCTTACTTACACTTTCTGTTAATAACCAATTATTGATTATACATCCCATAAGAACGTCTCGTTTTTCTAAACATATACTTAGAAGAAAAATATTCCTGAACATTACACAAATACTTACAAATGCTTAAGGCATACTTAACGATTATAAAATTTTAAAAAGGAGGTAATTATGAAAAATAATCAAAACTCAAACGATCCGTGCGAAAAATTCCAATTCCCCTGTTTTATTTCTATATCCTCTTGCGATCAAACTAATTGTTGTACACCTGTTTTCTTCTCATCTTCTCAGCAACAAGAATTATTGTCCCTAATTAACCAATTAAATCAAGCTATCCTTTCTTTCTTTACCACGCCAAATCCGACAACTATACAAATACTCCAATCATCATTACAAGCGTTAAATGATTTAATCATTGCAGTACAACCAAATACTCCAAATAAAAATTTAGTTATACGAACTATCACTCAATTAATCAATTCTTTGCCCACTGCATCTCTTACTCAAATCTCTGCGTTATTCCAATTTTTATTCCAAAATTTATCTTCGCTCATTAGTTGTTCCAATATATCGGACCCATTGTTACAACAAACATTCAACTTAATTTTGCAAGGAATATTGAATAGTTCTCTATTAAATATTATCGGAATACCCGGTCCTACTGGAGCGACAGGACCTAGAGGATTTTCAGGACCTAAAGGAGCTACTGGTCCTCAAGGTGTGCAAGGAATTCAAGGGCCAGAAGGACCAGAAGGAGCTACTGGTCCTCAAGGTGTGCAAGGGCTTCAAGGACCGGAAGGACTTGCAGGAGCTACTGGACCTCAAGGCGTGGAAGGGCTTCAAGGGCCAGAAGGACCGGAAGGACCGACTGGACCCCAAGGTGTGCAAGGGCTTCAAGGACCACCTGGGCCACCTGGACCCACTGGCTCTGGGACTGGAATGGGAGTTCCTGGACCCCCAGGACCGACTGGACCTCAGGGAGTACAAGGAATTCAAGGGCCGGAAGGACCAGAAGGAGCTACTGGACCTCAAGGTGTGCAAGGCATTCAAGGGCCGGAAGGACTCGAAGGGCCGACTGGACCTCAAGGTGTGCAAGGTATTCAAGGACCGGAAGGACCAGAAGGGCCGACTGGACCTCAAGGTGTGCAAGGTATTCAAGGACCGGAACCGACTGGAGATTGTGAGTGTCCAACAGGACCTACGGGACCGACTGGGCCAACCGGCCCCACTGGACCTGCATGTAATTTCCTTGTTTATGTTACAAACGCAGGGGCCATAGACGATCCCACAGATGATACAGTATCTGTAATTAATACCGGAACAAATACAGTTGTTGCTACAATTGCTGTAGATAATGCTCCTCTTGAAGTAACCGTTTCACCAAATGGGACTCGCGCTTATGTTACTAATATTTTTTCTGATACCGTATCCGTTATTAATACTTCTACAAATTCTGTTATCGCTACCATTCCTGTTGGAAGCGACCCGATTGGTGTAGCTGTTTCTCCAAATAATACAACTGTTTATGTTGGAAATCACGGTAATAATACTGTTTCTGTTATAAATGCTGCTACTAACACAGTTGTTGCTACCATTCCTGTTGGTAACGCTCCGCAAGGAATCACCGTTTCTCCAAATGGAACCTTTGCATATGTCGCAAACGAATTAAGCAACACAATTTCTGTTATTAATACTGCTACTAATACAGTTAGCGCTACTATTCCTGTTGGCATTCGTCCTAGAATAATCGTCTTTACACTAGATGGCACTCGTGCCTATGTCACAAATCAAAACAGCAATACTGTTTCTGTTATTGACACCGCTACTAATTCCGTAATTAATACAATTAACGTAGGTACTGAACCGGTTGGTATAGATATTACACCAGATGGCACACGTATTTACGTTGTAAATAAAGTTAGTAATAATGTATCAGTAATAAGCGTGGCGACAAATACTGTAATTAATACAATTCCTGTTGCCTTATCCCCGGATCAAGTAACCATCATACCAGATGGCACTCTCGCCTACGTTACAAACCAAGGTAGCAATACTGTTTCTGTTATCAATACTGCTACAAATATGGTTATAGATACTGTTCCAGTAGGCGTTGCTCCAACTGGTATAGCAACTGGAACTATTTGTGAATAAAAAAAACAGAGAGACAAAAATATATGTCTCTCTGTTTTTTCGTTCCTTAAAAACTTCATATTCAAAGTCCCCCTTGTATGAAATGAAGTAACTGCTTAACTTTACGAACGTGAAAAACAGTCACAAATTATCTATATCACGCTCTAATCATATTTTCTAATCTTCTAAAATTCTTTTATAAAATAAAAAAGCAGCTGTTAAGCTACTTTACATTCGTTTTATCCCCAAGAGAAATGATATATATATTCTCCCGTTACACTTTGATTAATCCCATTAATTCTAGCAAACCGCATTAAGTCCGCTCCTTGAAGAAAATACATCGCAAGCATTACTGGCACTTGTGACCACATAAACTGATAAAGCTCCTCGGCTCTCAAGTTTGTCGAAACAATTAAATCATTTACAGGTCCTTGATTCCATACAGAAGTTCTAACTGAAATAAACGGAAGATCCTTTCCATTTACCACTATTCTTGCCATACTTTGAGTTATGTCCATATCAATGCCCTCCATCATTACAAAAATCGGACCTGTGTATTTACTCCTATGGTTATAAATATTCTTGACTTTCATAAATGACTAAGGCAAACCTCTATTTTTCGCTTCTATTCAAATAAATTTATTTATTACAGTAAAAAACAAATGAAATTTTAGTATTACTCTCCCTCAACTTCCGTATTATTTAAATATTCCATACCCTTGTTCGCTTTAAAAATCTGGTATGCAAAATTACATATCTTATTATCTCAATATCACTTTATTAACTACAATTTGATAGAAATTCATTTGAATCACCTGATAAATCAACATTTGTAATTTAATTCCTTATTTAAAATTCCACCTTATTATTCTTAAACACTATATTCAAATAATTATATTGGGATTTCTTGTTGTATACACATCTATCTTTTTCATGTATTATATACGAGAAGAGTAAGGTAAGAGTTACTCTTTGCCATTTTAGGAAAGGTCCTGTTGGAAACAACAGGACCTTTTTTCATATAATTTCATTTCCGTTTATTTCCATAATATTATTTATCAAAAACACTATGCCCACGTAACAAATATCTGTAAATCCATGAATATGCATGCGCTTTATGAAAAAAATAAAAAAGCACGTTATTCGTCATTTTAACGATAGCGCGCTTCACTCATCTTCTTTATTTGCTTTCTTTGATTTTTCATTCTCTTCTTTCTGGGCTTTCTCCACTGCTTTTAAAAACCCTTCCAATGCTTTTTTCGGATTATTATCATTTAGTGGGTGTAGATCCATTCCAGTTTCCTCCTCTTAGAAAGTATTCCATGAATACCAAGCTCAATAAGAAATACAAAAGCCACAGCACTCACACACCGTGGCTGAATATATAAAATAAATTGGGATTTTCGTCATTTTTGCGAATCAGCTTTACAATTACCATTGTGTATGAACATCGGTTTTTCTAGCATCTAGTTCACCTCCTTAAAAATGCAGGATTTCCCTTTCCAATATTGAATTAGTAACATTTGGAAAGGAGGTGTAACATGGCGGAAATTAAAGTGGGACTTACACAATTTTTAGACTTCACACTGAAAAGTAGTGCAGCTAAAACAAATTTTGTAAAGAATTTAAAATCTCAACCTGAATATCACCCGGTTTTTGATTACTGGAAACAATTACGAGAAACTGTTATTAAATTTCATAAAAACGAACTACCTTTTGATTGTTTTGAAACATTAGTACAAACTGTTGATCAGAAGAAAAAGCAAAACTACATTGATGTTATAAAGCAGTACAAAAAATTTATTAAAAACAAAGAAGTCTCTTGGTTTGATCCAGGTAAATCACATTGGTTATCAGATAATTTAATCGTCCGCTCATCACCTGAACTCGGTTTGCTCATTAATGATGAGCCGCATCTTATTAAACTATTTTTCAAAGGAAAAAAAGAGCGAATTGATAAATATAACATCAACTCAACACTGACATTATTAAATGAATCAACATTTTCAAATAAATATAACGATGTGAATTATACTGTCCTTAACATCCAAAAGAACAGAATGTATACGAATAACTCTATTAATAATGATCATTTAATAGCTCTTGAATCAGAAGCCCACCAGCTTTGTTATTTATGGAATAAGATATAAAGGGTATAGGTATCTCTTTCAATACCTTGTTCATGCGTAATTTGGGCACAATTTTCACAAATCCAATTCGTTTCTTTTAATTGAAGCTCACCTTCTTGTTTCTCACAAACAATGCAAGGTGGGCGTTTTTGTTTCTTCACCCATTTCAACATCCTAATTCCCCTGACTTCTTAACCGCTAAATAATTCCTAAGATGTTCTTATGATCCCTTTCGCGTTCCACATCATGTTTTTTCTTTCAATCTATACAGTGCAGCAATTTCCCCTCTTGTTAGTCACGCTTCTTTCACCCATATTACTTTTTGGGGTTGTGATTATTGCTGGAACTCATATAACGCCGCCCTAATCTCTTCTCTCACAACTTCACGAATACGTTCTTATAACGATTCCTCTAAATTCATACATGCATCCCCTACATCTTTTTTTGAATTTCCTGCTTGTTGTTTAATTCACTCATAAAATTTATGAGTAATGATTATCCACCGTTTACCTTCTCTAAGTACCAGAAAGAGATTGCTTGTTTTATCCGGCATTACATTTCAGTCGCTTCATAAACATCTCATAAAAATATGTGAGGAAAAAAAGAACGTTATAGCAATGGCTATCATGAATACAATTTGAATTACCCTACTTATAATAGTAACCTTACAATTCAGAAGTTTGACACAACCCTAGAAAAAGCTTATAAAGAAAAGTGAGGTTTCTAATATTCGTTTCTAGGACCTAAGGTGTACATCCGAAGATTGCAAGTAAACATTTAGGATATAACAAGAGTAGGTATCACGCTGGGCACTTACTGAGCTGTTGTACCAGGACTTCAAGAAACTGCGGTGGATCAATTTGCAAACGAATTATTCAGAATGAAAACTCTCGTTAGAAGTTCGTTAGAAGTTTTCGTTTCACAGCAAATACACCAACTAAACAACCAAAAATATTAATAGTGAAAAAGGAGAAACAAAACATGAAAGAAATCAAATCTGAACAGGAATTCAAAGACATCATCGCAAGTGAGGAGCCAGTAGTTGTTAAGTTCTTTACTACATGGTGCCCAGATTGTGTGCGTATGGACAACTTTATCGGAGATGTAATGGAAGAGTTCAATAAGTTTGAATGGTATTCTATTAATAAAGATGAGTTCCCAAGTATCGCTGAAGAGTATCAAGTAATGGGTATTCCAAGTTTACTTGTATATCAAAATGGTGAGAAGCTAGGCCACTTACATAGTGCTAACGCAAAAACTGAAGAGCAAGTTACTGAGTTTTTAGAAGCATACTAAGATGAAGACCCTCTAAAATATATTTTCTAGAGGGTTTTTATTTTGCCCAATCACCTTTGAGCGGTGTAGTATACGGATTCATCATAATACATCTATCCTTTTCCCTATCCCCTCGATCCAAATCGCGTTCACACCCTAACTTTGCACTTTACAACATATTTTTCCTTCACGAAACTTTGTTATCCCCTTCTTAAAAACCTAAAAAACGTCAACAATGTTTGTATAGACCCACACGAGTTTCGTTTGGTACTCTATTTATAGAAAGAAATCCCTTGTAGAAAGGTGAGTGATTAAAATGGATACTCTTTCTCATAAAGAAGCTGATAAAGGTGCTATTGTCAGCATTATGGCCTACATATTTTTATCCTCTATGAAAATTATCATCAGTTATATTACCCTCTCTAGCGCATTACGTGCTGACGGTTTAAATAACTTAACGGATATCGGTGCTTCTTTAGCGATATTAATTGGTCTAAAAATCTCTCGTAAACCTCGTGACCCAGATCATCCTTATGGGCATTCACGCGCAGAACAAATTGCATCACTTGTTGCTTCTTTTATTATGGCAACGGTCGGATTAGAAGTTATTATTAGTGCTATTCAATCTTTTTTAAATCCGAAACAAGTAGCGCCTAATGTACTTGCTGCATGGGTAGCCTTATTTTCTGCTGTCGTTATGTACTTTGTGTATTTGTATACGAAAAAGATTGCAGCGCGCACAAAAAGCAAATCATTAGAAGCCGCTGCAAAGGATAATTTATCAGATGCTCTCGTAAGTATCGGTACAGTAGTAGGTATTGTCGGTTCGCAGTTCCAAATGCCTATTTTAGATCCTATTGCCGCTTTAATTGTCGGCCTTATTATTTGTAAAACTGCATGGGAGATTTTCGTAGAAGCTTCTCATATGTTAACGGATGGAATCGATCCAGATAAGATGGAAGAGTACGCTGGTGCTATTGAACATATTGGTGGCGTGGAAAACATCGTAGATATTCGCGCTCGTATGTACGGGAATCAAACGTACGTTGATATTACAATCGAAGTAGATGCTCGTATGGATGTTGGTGAAAGTCATTGTATTACTGATAACATCGAGGCTATGCTCCGGAAAAAGTTTGGCATTTACCATGCACACATTCATGTTGAACCAATGGAAAAAGAACCTATTATGACATAGGTTCTTTTTTAATGAACGCTTTATGAAATATAACACATAAAACGAGCCAGCTACCGCCAGCTGCCCATCCTGCTAATATGTCAGATGGATAGTGAACGCCAAGATATATTCGGCTAACTGAAATAGATAATACAACAAAGCTCGCTATAAAAATAATCAACAATTTTTTATGCAATGTAATACGTTCTTCAGTAATTGTGACGTATGCAATAAATCCTAAAAAAGCAGTAGCATTCATCGTATGACCGCTCGGAAAACTATATCCAGTTGCAGTAACAAGCTGCGTTACATCAGGTCTTGCTCGTTCGTACCATAGTTTAAGCATACTGTTTAAATAACGAGATCCATAATAATTAATTGTTAGAAGTAATGCACTAAGCAACTTTTTTCTAACGAGAAAATACATTACAAGAATGATGAGTAACGGAAAATATATTCTTTTGGAACCGATAAAAGATACCCAAGTAAAGTAGGCTGTCAAGTAATCGTTTCGAAAGCTTTGAATAAAATGCGCGACTATATTGTCAAATTTCTCAATACAAGCGGTATGATACGAAAGTGATAATACGACAAAACAAATGAGTAGCGTAAAACTTAACAAGTATAAATGTCGATATCGTTTCACATACATAACCTCACTATACAAAAAAATGGAGCGGTTGTTTTAGTTTTCCTCTCCATTTCTTTTTTATGCATAGTTTATTTAAAAATATAATTGTTAATTTTTTCTTGCATTGTTTGAATATCTTCATTCGTTACTGTAAAGCGAATCACTTTCTCGTCAAGATCAAGCGCTTCTGCAAATAAACCTGCTAATCCGCGAGATTTTCTGTCTACTTCCATAATAATCTCTAGGCGATCGTAAGCGCTTGGTAAGATTAATAATTCTAGTTCATCTAATTTCCCATAATACTCTCCGGAAACAGGAACAAACTCAAATTCTTGTGCAAACGGAACTTGCTTACGTAATCGATACGGTATTTCTTCACATTCTATATGACGCGCTTTAAAACCTAATTGATTTACACTCTCTAACACACTATTTAATAGTGCATTGGGCAACACTTGAATGTAATCACGATCACTTGGATCTATACTGCGTTTAATATCAAGACCTGTATGCACCCAAACTGTTTTCATTCCAAGTGTAAGCGGGGTTTCAACTGGCATTATAAATGAAAATGGAATTTCTATTTTTTCATTCGGCTCAACAGAAAAAGGTTCTGTTAAACGAACTCGCTCTAAATCATATGTTGCTGTTACTTTTTTATCATCCACTTCTCGTACATACGACGTCGATAATGTTAAGTAAATGCTTTCAATTTGTTGGCTAACTGAACCACCAGTTATATGAACCTTCCCTAGTATCTCTTCTCCAACAATATACTCATCTTTTTCAAGAACTGTATCTACTTTTGCATTACCAATACCAACACTTGCTAAAAACTTTTGAAACACGGAACCTCCATCCTTTCTAAAGCAAAAGCTATATCTTTTTTTAAATCTTGTACATTCTCATAGTACGGCGTTTTTATTTGTAACATTCGCATAAGCATTTCACGGTTATAATTTTCCAAAGTTAATTCGTCATACCATGGTTTTTCATGTTTTTCATTAGATTCATAGCCTGCATATAATAAAAATAACGAGAAATGACCAAGCGCATAAAAATCGCTACGAAAGTGAACTTCTCGCATCAAAGCTTGTTCACCTTCATAAGCTGTAGCTCGTTCATCACCCTCACCCTTCAATTTAGCTAATCCAAAATCAATAATACTAATTTGGTTTTCTTTCATTAATATGTTTGGAATGCGTAAATCTCGGTGAATTATACCTTTATTATGAAACACCGATACAATTTCTAATATTTCATATAAAATTTTTAAAACTTCACGTTCTGTATATACATGCCCATCTAAGAAAATATAATCTTCGAAATTTTTACCAGGCATATATTCCATCACGAAAAAGCTTTTTTTCTCCCATACGAAATGATCATATAAACTAGGAATTGCATGATGATTTAATGTTTGTAAAATCATTTTCTCTTGTTCAAATGATTTTCTACCTGACTCATACCTTTGTTTACTCTGTCTTAATTGTTTTAAGACTTTATTTCTATTTATTTGTAAATCATTAACGACATATGTAACCCCATAACTGCCCATTCCAATTACTGATTCAATTTTATAACGTTCTGCAACGATTGTATTTTTTCGCAGTGGTCTATCAAATAAAGCTAGTATACGACGCCATTTCATCAGCTACTTGAAAAGAAGCTACGACTTTTACGTTTTCTTTTATAATGCTGATGCCCATAACCAGATGAATGTCGTTTATAATCGCTACTTGAATAAGAGCGACCTCTATGGCGATAATCACTACTAGAATACGAACGATTTTTTTTCCTACCTAATAAAGAATCAATAATTTTTTTGAACATCCCTTCACCTCTTGAGTAAAATTTCCTTTTAATTATACCAATAATTTCCGAATATATTTGTGACAAGTTTGTAAAGAGTAAAAAACGACGAGTTAAGCCCGCCGTTACTTTCACTCATCCTCTTCATCAAAAACTTCATCAATCATACATTTCTCTAATAAATACTCAAATGTAATATCTGCGAGATCTTCAATTTCTTCTCGTTTTGGGACGTACCCTCTTTCAATTAGTTGCTCATAAAAAAACTCCGCAATCTCTTCCGTATCAATTACGACCTCAATTTCCTTCATGAGCATCACTCCTTTATTTCTGTTTTATGAAAAAATCTCAAAATTATGTATATGAGATTAGAAAAATAGTTTTTCTTTTTTTATAGGTCATATCCTTTGGACGAGATGCATACGATGGTAGTACAAGCTATCAAAAAGGGGGATTTAATTATGGAATACCAATATGAGGTAGAACAAGAAGTAGGGCAAACAAAAGAAGAGTTCATGCATGAAGATCAATGGGCAGACTCTCTTATTAAATGGCTTTTTATTTTTTTAATAATTGTAGGCATACCTTATACTGCATATGTTGTTGTTCAATTCATTCTCTCTTTCTAGTTAACTATTTTTTCTCTGTCAATTTAACTAAATAATTATGAACAACATCCATAACAATTTTGTATTCTTCATCTTTAAATGTATCGAATAACAATTGATAATCGTTATAAATATCAAGTAATCCATCAATGATCTCTTGACGATTTGTCTTAACACTCACTTTTTTTGAGTTGTTAATTGACTTTAATTTTCCTAAATCTAATTTATTCATACCAGCTTTATCTTGTTTCATTTTCTTCAAAATTGCATTTGCCGTTTGAGCATTAGCAAGTAACGTTAAATCTGACTCATCCGCTTCTAACCATTCACCATCCGTAATTCGTGACAATTCGTATATAGTATCTTCCCATGCGTCATTTTTATATCTCCATACTTCTGTACGAAAACCAACAATTCGAAACACATCTTTATCGTATCCTGTTACTTGCACGAGATCACCAAATGTGAAATTATAATTTAATTCAATCCACTCAGTTTCACCTTTTTTCATATCTTGCTCTGAAACGTGCTGCAACGTTTGCTCTACGTAAAACCCATCGTGATTATTGACTTCGTAAACGTAAACTCCATCTAAAACCTTCATATTTGTGATTTTACCAACGGTTCCATATAGCGTAATCACGACTATGTCCCCTACGTTATATTTAGGTTGCTTTTTTCTCGCCATCTATATCTCTCCTTTTTTTGACGTCGTGATTTTGATAACAGTATATGCAACCTACATAAAAACGCTTATCACAGAAGCGTATATTCATAAATTTTTTCAATAAAAAATATCACCGTATAAAAAAAATATTTACAACGTAAAAAAAAGCTAGCAAATAGACTAGCTTCACGTCAAAAAATTCATATAGTTCTTATCTCTCTTGTATGTATAAATCCCAAGCTTCATCAAATATAGACATACTTTCTAGCAATCCACTTAACTCTAAGTATGAACTAATTTCATCATAATCTTCAGATTGCTTTGGAAAGCTTAAATCATCATACATTGCTTCTGCTAAATTCGATACTTCATTACTAAATAAAGCTGCACGATGCTTCATCATATAGTGGTAAAATGTCTTTTTCAAAAATATTCCCTGCCTTTCTAACTTGGATACATTATACAAGGCAAAAAAGAAAAAAACCAGCATAAAAGCTGGTTAAAAGTCGAAATAATTTCTTTTTAATAGACGTGGTCTTCCCATTAATTCTTCATATGTTAGTTGTTTTGGTAAATCTTTCGTATAAATTAGAAACAATTGATCTTCTATTTCTTTCACTGTTTGATCTGCTTGATAGTCCATACCACATGAGGAACAAGAAATGCATGGTGTCTCTTGGATTTCAATGGCTTTCGTACCATCTGGTAATTCCCAATATACAGTATTCAAGCTTTCTTTCGCTTCTGTACTGTCACACCACATACAATTCATACTGCATCACCCTCATTTTTTTTGTCGTTTTCTTCTAATTTAGCCATTTGCGATTGATACTTTTTATCTTTAAGTTGATCACGCTTATCACGTTTATCTTTTAGTGATGCATGAGTGTCATTATCTTCATAGTCTTTACGACGGCTCATACGCTGTAAGTCGTCTGGAACAAGGTTAAATTTCTTATCACTCATAAGACCTGCGATACCAACATCTGAACGTTTTTCTTCGTAGTTTGGATAGATTTCTTTAAAGTACCCTTCTGCTCTTCCTGGGATATAGCTCTCTGGCTCTGGATACGTTGTAATAACACCTTCAAAGTTACGAAGCACAACTTTATCTGCACTTTGCGAAATTAAATAGTTTGGTTGAAGCGCAATTTTCCCGCCGCCTCCTGGTGCATCTACAACGAATGTTGGAACCGCATAACCAGATGTATGACCGCGTAAACCTTCAATAATTTCAAGACCTTTAGATACTGGTGCACGGAAATGACCAATACCTTCAGATAGATCACATTGATAAATGTAGTATGGACGTACACGGATTTTTACTAAGTCATGCATAAGTTTTTTCATAATTGGAACGCTGTCGTTAATACCAGCTAAAATTACTGCTTGGTTTCCGACTGGAACACCAGCATTCGCTAGCATTTCACATGCTTTTTTCGATTCCTCTGTAATTTCAATAGAAGTATTGAAATGTGTATTTAACCATACTGGATGGTATTTTTTAATAATGTTACATAAGTTTTCTGTAATACGCTGCGGGAATACTACCGGCGCTCTCGTTCCGATACGAATAATCTCGACATGCGGAATCTCTCGTAAATTTTTTAATACATATTCTAAAATTTTATCGTTAATAAGAAGACCGTCTCCACCAGAAATTAATACATCTCGTACTTGTGGTGTATCACGAATGTAACCAATTGCATCATCTAATTGTTTCTTCGGCACACCCATTCCAATTTGTCCACTAAAACGACGGCGTGTACAGTAACGACAATACATAGAACATTGATTCGTTACTAAGAACAATACGCGGTCTGGGTAACGATGTGTTAGACCTGGAACTGGTGAATCTTCATCTTCATGAAGCGGATCTTCTAAATCATATTTTGTTTTATATAACTCTTCCGAGATCGGTACAGATTGCATCCGAATCGGACAGCGTGGGTCATCAGGATTCATTAGCCAAGCATAGTACGGTGTAATATTTAACGGGATCGTTTTTGTTGAAATTTTAACGCCTTCTTCTTCTTCAGGTATTAAATTAATCACTTTCTTTAAGTCATCCAAAGTTTTGATCGTATTCGTTAATTGCCAAACCCAGTCATTCCATTGCTCTTCAGTAACATCCTTCCACAACTCGATATCCTTCCAGTGACGATTTGGTTTGTATACATCATGTAACATTGCTATTCCCCCTTTTTATACGCTCATCCTTTATATAAGCAATAGTTATGCCAACTTTACATTATTGATAAGTAAATGTACGGTGAACGCTATTACATAAACGAAAAAATATTTGTAAGCACTGTATAAAATCCATACATACTATCATATTCATTACTTTTTATATATGTAAACGCTCTTTTATTGGTGCAAACACACAAAAACCGCCAATTATTCGGCGGTTTTGTCGTACTTACTCAATTTATATTGAAGCGTTTGGCGAGGGATACCTAACATTTTTGCAGCTTGTAATATATTCCCTTCCGTTTCAATTAACGCTTGATCTATTAATTCCTTTTCTGTTTGATGAAGTGCTTCTCTAAGTGGCAATATGCTCTTCTTCTTTGGCAAATTCTCTTTCCGAAATGTACGCGGTAAACAATTGGCTGTTAGTGTATCCCCTTCTGCAATAATGACAGCATGTTCAATCGTATGTTTTAGCTCACGAACATTGCCAGGCCATTGATAAGCTTGTAGTCTTTCTTTCGCTTCCTTATCCATTTGAAGTACACCTTTTTTATAACTTTTATTATATTCGTTCAAAAAATAAGACGCTAATAATAAGACATCCTCAGTTCTTTCACGTAGTGGCGGAATATACAATGAAAAGACATTTAATCGATAATATAAATCAGTACGAATTTTATTCTCTCTTAAACATATTTCTGGTGGCTGATTCATTGCAGTAATAACGCGAACATCTACTTTTCTCGTCTTATTATCACCAATTCGACGAATAACACCATCTTCTAATACACGTAGCATTTTCGCTTGTAAATCGAGAGGCATTGAATTCAGTTCGTCTAAAAACAATGTCCCACCATCTACAAGTTCAAATAATCCCGCTCGTTCAATTGCCCCAGTATAGCTACCTTTCGTCGTTCCGAACAATAAACTTTCTAATAGCGACTCTGGCAAAGCTGCGCAGTTTTGTGCAATAAATGGCTTGTTCTTCCGTTTAGAAGCTTCATGAATCGCTTGTACAAATAACTCTTTCCCTGTTCCTGTTTCCCCATATATTAAAACATTTGCATCAGTTGGCGCTACTTTTTGTGCTAATTCTTTCGTCTGTTTAAATCGAGCATCATCCGTCACAATCGTCTCAAATGCAACATGCTTTTTAATTGCTTTTTTTCTAGATGACCGCTTTATTTTTGACTGCAAATCTACAATTGTATCCGTAAGTTTTTGAACTGTGGAATAATCCTTTGCAATTTCAACAGCCCCAGCAATATTTCCATCTATAAAAATAGGTAACGTCGTATTTACTGTACAAATGTCTTCCCCATTTAAATTTTGATAATGCTGAACTTGATGAACGATTGGTTTTTTTGTATCTAACACTTTCATTAACGTACTCGTTTCCCTAGATAAAGAAGGAAACGCTTCTAACAAATGTTTTCCTAACACTTTTTCAATTTTTGACCCATCGTGTTTTGCAGCTACAGTATTATAGAAAATTGTAATACCATTTTCATCTACTGCGTGTATAGCCTCATCAATACTGCCCAAAATCGCTTCAATGACTTCTTGTGTCGAAACTGCTAGCAATGTCATCCCCCCTTTTGCCGAAAATTCAGCAATCACATGCCGAATTTCCGGCATACCTATATGCGATTATAAGCATGACGATTCCGTTCTATTTTTTATACCGTACTATTTAGACAAATCTTTCACCCATATATTCATATCTTCTAGCTTATCGAAAATGTAGCAATTGTTCGCCAGTCTTCCTGTATACGTATAACCTAACTGATGAAAGGCCGCATTCATTCCGAAAGAAAGCGATCGAGCAATTGTATAGGAGCAGAAAATCGATTTTTCTTGCAGTTCTTCTTCTAACTTAATTAGTAAACTTTTCATAAACCCATGCTTACGATATTCGGGTAAAGTAGCACAATTCGTTAATTCTGCATTTCCTTCTTTTATATTCATTTCTGCAGATGCTGTACTAATTATTTTCCCCTCGAATTCGTACACATAGTATATTGTATCGTCTTCCTTCATCGTTTGTTTTACATAACTCGCTTCGTTTAAAGGAGTCGGATAAACTTCAAATACTTTTCCAAAGACAGCCGCTAATTCTTCCGCATCCTCTTCTGTCGCTTTTCTTAATAAAAATTTCTCTGGTACTATTTTTTCCTTTACTTCTTTTGCTTTAACACCGCTTAAAATGGTATCTTCCTCAGCCCAATGAATACTATTTCGTCTTTCATCATTAATAAATTTCACGAAGAAGTATGCATCGTGACCTTGAAAATAATGCGGTATTGTTGCTTCCAATAAAAAACCGAAAGAGAGCCATGTAGAAACATGCTCTCCCTTTCCTTTAATAATACATTTAGTGAAAGAATGCTTCTCTGCTAATTCGTCAATTGTTTGGATAACCCTCTGAATATTTCCTGTGTAGTGGTCTACTCGAATACGTTTATTAAAATAGTCTAAAACGCCTTCTACTGTATAGCCATTCGTCTGTTCTCTAAAAGATTCATAGTATTTCATTTTTTCACCTCACACCAATCTAGTAATGTACATGCAATAATTTTTGCGGCAGCTATCATTTTATCAACTTCTATATATTCGTTTGGATAATGTGCTACTTTCGTCTCTCCTGGACCAAATACTATCGTTGGTACACCTGAGATTTGTGTAAATAAACCTCCATCAGTCCCCCACGGTGATGCTTCAATAATCGGTTCATTCCCTTCGATTTCAACAAAGTTATGCTCTAGTGTCGTAATTAACTCATGATTTTCTTCTAGTTCACCAGGAACCCATCTCGCTCCAAACCATTCTACTTCTACAGGATTTTCAACAAACCAATTGTCCACATTATTTAATTCAGCGATCCAATTCTCGAACTCTTCTTTTGCTGCCTCTATAGTCTCATTCGGCGCAATACCACATCTTCCTTCTAAATTTAATGAATCAGGAACAGAACTTGGCCAACTCCCACCTTCAATTTTCCCAATATTAATTGGAATTGGAATGGGGATTCCTTTAAATAACGGGTCTGTAATTCGGTCATTTCTCTTCACTTCCAATTTTCTCAAATGATCTACAACAAACATACTTTTTTCAATTGCACTTACTCCTTCATAACGCGTTCCACCGTGTGCTGCTTTGCCTTTCACATGTAGACGAAACCACATGGACCCTTGTTGTTTCGGGAAAAACTTCATATTTGTTGGTTCTGGAATAATGACACCATCTGCTTTATATCCTCGTAATATAGTCGCTAATGTTCCTGCCCCGCCGCTTTCTTCTTCAATTACACTTTGAAAATAAATATCTCCTTTTAATTCAATACCAGATTCAATAATAGCTTCCATCGCAAGCATCAGTGCGACATTGCCGCCTTTCATATCCGTTGTTCCACGACCATATATACGATTCCCTATTTGCTCACCACTATAAGGGTGATGGTCCCACTGATTCACATCTCCTTCTGGTACGACATCAATATGTCCATTTAATATCATAGATTTCCCGTCGCCACTTCCTTTTAAAGTTGCCACTATGTTCGGGCTATCTGAAAAACTTGTACGCGGTGATACAAAATAAGGATGATCTTTCATTTTAGAAAATGAAGGTTCCCAAATATCAAGATCTAAACCTAGCTCACGTAATTTTTCAATCACAATTGCCTGCGCACCACTTTCATCACCAGATACGCTTTTTTCTTGAATTAATCGTTTTAAAAATTTTACGCTTTCCTCTTCATGACTCTCGATATAATCACAAATTTTCTTTTTTAATTGCTCCATATATTACATCTCCCCTCATTCGATTACTAGTAAGTTAGAGCCAATTTTGAAATCAGCTTCTGTATGTTGTTTTATATCTTCCACTGTGTATGGACTCATTAATTCTTGTAAAACGAGTCCACCCTGCGTCACTTCCATAACTGCCATATCCGTAATAATTAAATCTACACATTTCTTTGAAGTTAATGGTAATGTACACTCCGAAACAATCTTTGCATTTCCGTATTTATCGACATGATTCATCACAACAACGACCCGCTTCGCTTTTTGTGCCAAATCCATCGCTCCCCCAATACCTGGAACGCGTTTTCCTGGTACAATCCAGTTCGCTAAATCACCATTCTCACTTACTTGTAATGAACCAAGAATCGTTATGTCTAATAAACCTTTTCGAATCATCCCAAACGCTGTGCAACTATCAAAATAACTCGCTCCTGTAATAAGAGAAGTCGGTAAACCTGCTGCGTTACATAAATTTTCGTCTTCATTCCCTTTTCTTGGCGTAGGTCCCATACCTACAATTCCATTTTCCGCATGAAACATAACGTTTATATCGTCAGGAAGATGATTCGGTACAAGCGATGGTATACCAATACCTAAATTTACAATCATACCATTTTGTATTTCTTTCGCCGCGCGCCTAGCAATCTTATCTCTCACTTCTACGCCCATACCCATTTCCAATTCACTCCTTCCGACGGTACAATATAATTTACAAATACTCCTGGGACAACAATTTCTTCTGGATCTAAACTTCCAAGTGGAACGATTTCTTCTGCTTCTACAATCGTTATATCCCCTGCCATAGCTACGTGAGGATTCATATTACGAGCACTTTTATCAAACACAAGATTACCAAACGGATCCGCTTTTTTCGCATATACAATTGCAACCTCAGCAGTTAATGCTGTTTCAACTAAATATGTCTTGCCATTCATTTCAACTGTACGTTTTCCCTCTTCTACAATCGTATCAACACCTACATCAACTAATACACCTCCAAGTCCTACACCACCAGCACGAATACGCTCTGCTAATGTTCCTTGAGGAGAAAACTCGATTTGTAACCTTCCTTCGTTTAGCTGTCTTCCTGCATTTGGATTTGAACCAATATGTGAAGTAATTAATGATTTTACTCTTTCATTCGTAACAAGACGACCGATTCCTACATCAGGAAATCCCGTGTCATTTCCTATTAAATTTAAATTTGTAACTCCTTTTTCTAAAATCGCCTGTATTAAAGATGGAGGGGATCCAATCCCCCCAAATCCTCCAAACATTAATGTCATATCATCGTGGAACAAAGAAATTACTTCCTCTATCTCTTTTAATTTATCGAATGTATTCGTAATAGTTGTCATGCGATACTATGCCCTCCTTTTTGCATCATTTCTTCTACACTTTTTGCAAAAATTGAAAGTAATTCATCTAACTCGGAATATGTAGTTGTCATCGGCGGTGCTACAAGCAGTGCACTATCTTCTTTTCCTGCTTGCCCTGAAACAGCTTGGTATAAAAGAAGACCATTTTTAGCTGCAACCGAAATAAGTTCCGACGCTTTTGTAAACGGTTGCAATTCTACTCCAATCAGCAACCCTTTTCCGCGCACATCAGCAATGATTGTCGATTGTTGCTGAACTTTCTGTAGTCCTTTTATTAAATACTCTCCCTTTTCTGCTGTTTTTTCAGGTAGATTATGTTTCTCCATATATTCAATAACAGCTAGAGCTGTTGCTGCAGATAATGGATTTGCACTTAACGTATGCCCACTCATTACAGAACGCGATCCACGTAAAATTGGCTCCATAACACGGTCACTTACAATCGTCGCTGCCATCGGTGTATATCCAGCTCCTAAACCTTTACCAAGAGTCATAATATCCGGTTCTACACCCCAATGCTCCATCGCAAACCATGCGCCAGTACGACCAAGCCCTGTCATTACTTCATCAGCAATAAATAAAATATCGTAATGACTGCAAATATCTTTAATGACTTTATAATATTCTTTCGGCGGAACGACTGCGCCTCCAGCTGCTCCGATAATCGGTTCAGCGATAAAAGCTGCGATATGTTCTGCACCAATTCTTTCAATTGATCTTTCTAGTTCAGTCGCACAAGCAAGCTGACAAGTTGGATATACCTTTTGCACCGGACATCTAAAACAATATGGAGCTGGAATAGTTGGATAATCTTCTAAAATTGACACGAAACGTTGTCTGCGCAGTGGATGCCCAGACATTGATAAGGCTCCCATCGTAATACCGTGATAACTCATCCATCGTGACAAAATTTTATGCTTCCCTTGAATACCTCGCTCTTGAAAATGCTGGATTGCAATTTTCATAGCTGTTTCATTTGCTTCCGTACCACTATTCACAAAAAAGCTCCAGTTCAAATCTCCTACACTTAAATCGCTTAATTTCTTCGCTAATTTTTCAGCTGGTTCACTCGTAAACTGTGATCTATAAACGAAAGCAATCTCCTCTGCTTGCTTTTTTATAACATCTGCAATCTCCTTTACGCCATGCCCAATACCTGCCGTAATTGCCCCTGACGAACCATCAAAATATTTATTTCCGTTTTGATCATACAAATACACACCTTTTCCATGTGAAATCATTGGATACGGCTGACCAACAAGTGGTTTAATTAAGTAATCGCGCATAGCGCTCCCCCATTTCTCCAATTTGTATATATATATGAAGAAAATTGACGTTTCTTTCATAAAAAAGAACCCTCTGCGAAAGCAGTGATTTTATCAAAAAACTATTATAAAATATACAAATGAGTGCTAAATATTAATTTCGAAAACAGAAAATTCAGAACTTAAAACGAAGACCAACCCTTATCTATACGCTCCAATAACCCTCCTTTATATAAAATAAACGCTTCACTACATATTTTCTTAACATAATATCAGCTTCCCTCAATTGCCGACATTGTGTAAACTTCGACGAAACTCCCTTTAAACTCCTTCCTATTCTCCTACTTTATATTGCATATTTTCAAACAAATATCGACAATTAATCCTACTAAATGCATAGCAATTATTTTTATAGAAACCTATATTTTACATACATTCTCCTCCGTTTTATACAATAAAAAAAGAACCGATTAACCACATTAATCAGTTCGGCACGACGCTCTTTTATCGGTTAATACTGCCACTTGCTAACGTAAATAGAAAAAATAATGTTACAAATTCAAAATTCATCCTACATCGTAAAGCACAAAATCGTCCATAACTCCATTCACAATTCCTTTTTGGATATCCCCATCCCAATATTTTATTCCTTTCCTTATGTTTAAACTACCTTTCCTTTATAATTTATGTAGGACAATTATCACTTTGTATGTGTATTTGCCCATTATTAAAAAAATCCCTAGTTTCCTAAGGATTTTTGGACATGTTTTCGATATGTTACTTCATACGCTCTTAAGGTTTTTTATTTCGAAATATACATTGTAATCGGTACATCATCATCTAACATAGATGATATATTGCTGTATACTCTAGAAAATTATAAGGCTCTTTCGCCTAAAAAACACTTATCCTTAAGCAATACTCTTTATTAATTTTCAACTTTTCTCCTTCAAAAAACAATTTTTTCGCATAACCTCTTTCTTGTTAAGCATATAGTTTTAATGATGACAAAGGAGGAATATTCATGTCTCAATCTGAAATCGAAAAATATGGACAAGAAGCTGCACGTTACGAACAGCTCGCTCGTTACTATCAATTTAAAAATCCGAAAAAATATGTAGAACTATATATGAAATATTACGATGCGCTTACGAAACTTGTACAGGCGTATGAAAAAAGAGATTCACAAGAAGCTGCTTTACCGTCACACATACGTTTTTTTCACTCTGCTTCCAATACACCTGCGGTTGACATTTTAGTAAACGGGCAAAAGGTTATTAAAAATATTTCATTTAAACAATTTAGTCCCTATTTAACATTAGTGCAAGGTAAATACCGTATAGATATTGTCCCTGTTGGAAATGAAACTCCCATCTTTTCAGCTTTAGTACCAATAATGGGGAATCACACTTATACTTTTGCCGCAATAAATAGTGACAATCATCTACAATTACAACCTATGCTTGATAATACACATTTACCAGCTGGTCAAGCAAAAATACGCTTTGCACATTTTTCTCCAGATACCCCTGTTGTAAATGTAGATTTAAAAGGTGGAGATCATTTATTTGAAAATGTACTCTTTAAACAAATAACAGATTTTTTGGAAGTTAGTCCTGGTACAGCAGATATTGAAGTTTCACTCGCCGATAATCCCAGCGTCTTACTAACTATACCGAATTTCAAAGTCGAACCGAACATCATATATACAATTTCATTTTTAGGTTATTCAACTAAAGATCCTAAATTAGAAGCCGTTATACTTACGAATTAAAACAGTCTACACCATTCATTTGGTGTAGACTGTTTATTTTTGAAATACAATTTGAAATTCTGTCCATTCGTTATCTGAACGGCACATGATGGACCCATTATGTTTTTCTACAATTTGTTTACATACAAATAATCCAATACCAGTTCCTAACTTTTTAGTAGTTACAAATGGTTCGAAAATCATTTCTACACTTTCAGCTGGAATCATTGGCCCATTATTTTTTATCACAATTCGAATCGATTGATCTTCTTCAAATACATCAATGATAATTTTCCGTTCTTCTTTCATTGATTCTAGAGCGTCAATTGAGTTCATTAATATATTTAAAAATACTTGTCTCACTTCACTCCGATAGCCAACAAGTGGAATTGGATACGGTAAATTCTTTTCAATCGAAACATTTGCATTGACCAAACTCGGATATAAGAACTGTATAATATCTTGAAACAAATCATTAAGCCAAAATTGTTCTGATTTATTCCACATTTCTTTTTTCGATACGAGTAAAAATTGCGAAATACGAAAATTTAATTGGTCTAATTCATGCGAAATAATATCTAAATAAGATAAACTTGGATGATCTGCCTTTAATAATTTAACAAATCCCATAATTGAAGTGAGTGGGTTACGGAATTCATGTACAAAACTTGCTGACATTTGCCCTAAAATCGTCAGCCTTTCTTTATGTGTTTCGTTAATATATTGCTGTTTTTCCTCTAAATTTTTTGATATAATTTCCGAGTATTTTAAAACAGTATAATAAATTAATTTATCAAAACAAGTATGTATTTGGGCCATAATCGGTTTCAATTCACGTGCGCTAACATCTAATTCACACATCGCTTCGAAAAGTTCATTTCTTCCCACATTTGCATTATAAACAAAGTCTCCAATATTCGCATCTGCCCCTGCACGTTCAATAGCAATTTTCTCGCATAATGGCTGAAGATAATCTATATCTTTTTCTTCCATAGTAAGTTCGATAATTAACTCTAATAAATCCTCTCCATTTTGAACTGCTTCTAGTTTAAATGGATCTTTATCGGAAATTATCATTTTGTTTTTCCAGTTCTCAACGAATTGGTGCCTGTTGTTTTTCAAGTGCGAACAAAATACTTCTTTAATATCCTTATCGATTGGAAAAACCCCCATTCCCTCCATTTCCATGCGACGAACACCCTTTATATTTTGAATATTAACACAAAAAATGCGATTCGTTAATAGATTATTGTCACATTTTGTTAATATGTGTTGATAAAATTTTTAATGTCCTTATTAATTGTTTAGATTGATACATTCCATTTTCCTTCCTTTCATTCAAAATTTTTTACATTCGATGCGACTTTTTTTTGCATCCTGCTTCATTCTTTCGTACAATAGAAAATGAAAGGTGTGAAAAATATGGTAAATAAAAATGTGGAAGATTATCTCCAAGAAGGCATTTACGGCCAAAAGCAGAACAAACCAGAAGAACGTAATATGTATTTAACTACGTTACGTGAGCGTGTAGAAATCGCTTTAACTATCGGTCAAGTAATGCAAAGTAATGTATATTCTGAAGTAGCTAGTAGCATGCGCTCTTCTCAATCATTACAAATATTCCTAAATGGTGGCATTGCTTACCCACATTTATCAAAATACATTAAATTAGCAAATGAAAAAAATGTTCCTTTTACAATTGTTCAAAATAAAGGTATAGCAACACCAATCGGTTTAGTATTATCTCATAGCACTGCTGTTGACAAAGAACAAATTTATGTAGAAGATGCTATTTTCAAACAAGAAATGAAGTAAAAGGTACACTTGGTTAAATTAAATCGTTCCGAGAAACGTAAAACAAACAATAAAAAAACGAGTATGGAATCGTAAACATTTCCAGCTCGTTTTTTATTAGGATATTTAAGCTCGCTCTACTTTACTTTTTAATACACACTAATTTCATTTCTGTCATTTCTTCTATTGCATATTTAATTCCTTCACGCCCCGTACCACTTTCCTTAACACCACCGTAAGGCATATGATCTACCCTAAACGTTGGAATATCATTAATCATGACACCACCAACCTCTAGCTCATCAATTGCACGCATTGCTTTAAACAAATTATTTGTAAACACACCTGCTTGTAGACCGTAACGTGAATGATTTACTTGCTCAATTGCCTCATCAAATTCTTTAAATGTATTTACTGTCATGAGTGGACCAAATACTTCTTGGCACTGAACAGATACATACTCTGGAACATTTGTTAATACAGTCGGTTCAAAAATCCTTGCATCACGTTTCTTACCACCGTATAAAACAGTAGCACCTTCCTTAATAGCTTCTTGCACCCACATTTCTATTCGCTCTACATCTTTTTTCGAAATTAAAGCCGATACGTCCGTTTCTTCCAGCAATGGATCACCAACAATAACTGTTTCCATCGCTATCTTTAGCTTTGAAAGAAATTCATCCATTCTCTTTTCATGTACAAAAACACGTTGTACCGAAATACAAACTTGTCCATTGTTTACATATGCTCCCCATTTTACACGTTCAATTACTTCATCTGTTAATTCTACATCTTCATCAATAATAACAGCAGCATTTGATCCCAGTTCCAACGTAACTCGCTTTAACCCAGCCTTTGCCTTAATTCCAATTCCAACTTTCGGACTTCCCGTAAAAGTAATGGAAGCAACATCATCATTTGTAACTATCGCCTCACCTACAGTTGAACCGGGACCAGAAATAATATTTAAAGCTCCTTTTGGCAATCCTGCCTCTTCAAATAATTCAACTAATGCGTAAGACGATAATGGCGTTTGATCAGCTGGTTTTAACACAACTGTATTTCCGGCAGCAATTGCAGGGCCGACTTTATGTGCCACTAAATTTAATGGGAAATTAAATGGGGTAATAGCTCCTATAACCCCTATCGGTTTTCGTATTGTGTATGCAATACGCCCATCTGCACCAGGTGCTGCATCAAGTGGCAGTGTCTCGCCGTATATACGCTTCGCTTCTTCCGCTGCAAATTTGTATGTCTGAACGGTACGATCTACTTCTCCCCTCGCAGCACGAATTGGTTTTGCAGCCTCTTTTGCAATAATCTCTGCAAATTCTTCTCTTCTTTCATCCATTTTTTGTGCAACCTTCTCTAAAATAGTCGCACGATCATATGCAGATAATGTATTCATTTTTTTCATTGCATTTTTTGCAGCAGTAACAGCCTCTTGTACATCTTCTTCCGTTCCTTGTGCAATTTCCGCTAACGTTTCTTCAGAATATGGTGCGTATAATGGTTTATAAGTGTTTACAGACTTCCAATCTCCATTTATATATAAATGCTTTTTCATAAATCTTCCCCTTCCAAATATATGTATACAACAATATTTCACCTAGTGAAAGGTCTGGCTTATGCCATTGTATCATAGCCCTTATTCTGCCAAAAATATTATGCTCAAAAAAACCCTGCCATATAGCAGAGTCTACGAACTAATTTGTTCTTGAAATGGAATTTGTTTTTCATCTTCTAAAATAACAATTGATTCTACAGTTTTTGTAACTTCTAATCTCTTTATATAGTGTCCATCTAATTCTTTTACACAAAACTTATAATTTTCAATTTCAATGAAATCCTCTTCAGCAATTTCTATATTCTTCGTTAAAATCCAACCACCGATTGTATCAACACCATTATCATCAATTGTTAAACCTAATAACGTATTCACTTCACTAACAAGTACTTTTCCCTCTAGTATTGTTTTCGTTTCACTAACTTGTTGAATTTCTGGCTGTTCATCCGTATCAAACTCATCTTGAATATCTCCCACTATTTCTTCTAAAATGTCTTCAACTGTAACAAGTCCAGACGTACCACCATATTCATCTATCAATATAGCAATATGCGTTCTTTCTTTTTGCATTTTTAAAAATAAGTCGTGTATTGGGATAGAGTCGATAACTAAAATGATTGGCCTAATATATTGCTCTACTTTCTTATTACTTACTGCATTATGCTGCACAAAATCTGTGAAAATATCTTTAAAGTTTACAAAGCCTATTACGTGATCTTTGTCCCCATCTACAACTGGATATCTCGTATATTTTTCCCGAGACATTTTTTGCAAAGCTTCTTCAGCAGGCATTTCTTTACTTATAATATGCATCTCAGTTCGGGGGACCATTATTTCTTTCGCTATACGATCATCAAATTCAAAAATTTTATTTACATATTTATATTCAGATTGATTAATCTCTCCATTTTTGTAACTTTCTGAAACTAACAACCGTAATTCTTCTTCTGAATGAACCTCATCGTGCCCTTTCGGTGGTTTCAGCCCTAACAACTTCGTAATAATTCGAGCTGATCCATTTAGGATCCAAATAAATGGAAACGCCATACGATAAAAGAAAATTAACGGTTTAGCAACAAACAAACTCACTTGTTCAGCTTTTTGAATCGCGAATGTTTTTGGGGCCAATTCCCCTATTACAACATGTAAAAATGTAATAAACAAAAACACTAAAATTACAGCAAAAATGTCTGCTAGTTGAGTAGAAATGTTCAAATTTACAAAAAGCGTGTCAAACATTTGCTTTAACGCCGGTTTACCAAACCACCCAATCCCCAGAGCTGTAACTGTTATTCCTAGCTGACAAGCAGATAAATATTCGTCTAAGTTTGTAATGACTGTTTTGACAGATGTTGCGCGATTATTTCCTTCTGCAATTAAATAGTCAATTCGTGAACTTCGCACTTTAACAATTGCAAATTCTGCTGCGACGAAAAATGCCGTTAAGGCAATTAAAACAATCACTATACTTATACTA
Source organism: Bacillus sp. AY18-3 (assembly GCF_008042305.1). Taxonomy (NCBI): domain Bacteria; kingdom Bacillati; phylum Bacillota; class Bacilli; order Caryophanales; family Bacillaceae; genus Bacillus; species Bacillus sp. AY18-3. Next base: position 29,650 of record NZ_QKQR01000002.1, read on the forward strand.
TATATGTCCAAATACTTCTCCTTACTTACATTGTAAGCAAGGAAGCCACCTCCTACTTAATTTTATTCAAGTGAAGTAAGCATTCTAATACTCTAAAAAAATTCTACATTAGCAACCACCTTTTTATATATTATATGCATACATAAAAAAGATATTTATCATTATGATAATCTAATTCATTTCCCTTAGTCAAATAGTTCTAAATCTTAAGATAAAACATTTTATATAAACGATATATTCTTCACAGGTTCATTTCGTGAAAAAACACTTTCTTTGCCGATTCCACACTTCTTTTGTCACACTAGAAGGGAACTTCCTTCATAGATCGAAATCATTCAACAGGATATATATAGGAGGGATTATTTTGGAATATAAAACACCATTTATCGCAAAAAAATTAGGTGTTAGCCCAAAGGCTGTTGTCCGGATTGCACAACAATTAAATCTTACGATAGAAAAAAATAAATATGGTCACTTTATTTTCACACAAGAAGATTTAGATCAAATGTTAGAATTCCATCTTTCACAAATAGAGCAGTCTCAAAACTCTCACCCTACTCAAAAAACATCATCAAATGATGTTGAAGAATTAAAAACTCAAGTAAATACAATCGTTCAAAACAAATCATCACATGAATTTGAGCAATTAGCAGCTCAATTAAACACTATTACGAGAAGGCTAGATCGAATGGAAGAACAAATGCAAGATAAGGCAAATGATGTTGTTACGTACCAACTTTTACAACATCGCCGTGAAATGGAGGAAATGTTAGAGCGAATTCAAAAGCTAGAAGCTTCCCTCAAGAAAGAAGAACCAATATATATTACTCCCGATTCAAAACCAACATATGAACGAGAAAAGAAGCCGAAGCGCCGCAAAATGATTTTTAGTATATTTGGATTATAATTTTTAGACCCTTATTAAAATAATAAGGGTCTTTTTTCATGAAGAATGACTTCATATTAAAATAGTATTCTCTTTATTATATATATTTATTTCGCTTTATTTTGTTAACATAATATTCTTACTGTATTCTGCGATTAATGCCTGTGCATGAGCATTCCCTTGAATCACATCTCGAAATTCTTTTAAAGAATACAAATGCGTAGCCCCTTTTCGGGCATGAATTCGCACTGGTACACCTTGTAAAGTATCATGAAACTGAAATGGCTTATCTACCGGTTCAATTGGGAAACCGAGTGTTAATAAATACATATACATTCTTTTTGTCACTGCTGCAATATACCATTCTGCTTTCGTTTCTAATGCATGCATAAATAAAATAGCTGTTAGTCTTTTGAAGTGTCCTCTCCCACGAGACGTTTTCGCAATACTCAACTTGCCTATTTCATACACATTTTTTAAATCTTTCACTAAATCATTTTTAGAAAACGGATAGAAAAACTCAGAATTCGATTGCTCTGGTTCCGTATACTTAATACATTCTACTGTACCAATATGATGTTCATCTTCTATTAATAAAAATCGTGATGGATTTAAATTACGTTCTACGAACATTAAGTTTCTTTCTTCACAAAAATCTCCCCATAGTTGCTCGAACCAAAAATGTTCTTCTTTTGTTTGAACACGCTGGAACATATTTACCCGCCTTTCCCATCGCCGCTCTGTTTTTGATAACGCTTTCACTATCTATCATATAAGAACAAATCTTCGTATGCAACTAAAAATATTTATGACTTATTATATTCTGCAAAACGAATTAAATTCCATCTTAATCGTCTTTTATCCCTCATGTACCGTTCTTCTAACAATATATTTATATTACTTTCAAATTCAAATCGTATAAAGCTGTCTTCCATACAGCATATATTTCTTCTTAATCTAAAAAAATCCTTTATAAAAAAGGATTTTTTTACTTCTTCATGCTTTTTAACCACTTCTCAAAAATTTGTACCATTCCATGTTTTCCGGCTAATTTCTCTTCCCCTTGTTTCGTTTTATATGGATATAATTGCAAGAACACACCACATCCAGACTCAATTTTTTTACTATGCATATGACTTCCTGGATATACACAAATAACTTCATAAATGGCCCTTCGATAATAGACTCTCTTTCCATCCTGTTCTTCTACATATTTTATAGACCAGTACTTATACATTTGCTCAGTTGCCTTCGTATTTCCAACGTGCTGAAAAATGTTGTACATTGGGCTATACTTCACTTCAATAATAATAGAAGATTGATATACGTATTTTCCTTCCTCCTTTACATAACAGTCTAAGCGAATGTCTGGCTTCTTCGTATCTTCCCCATTATAAAAATTACTCCCTTTACTTAATGCAATAAGGGGATGAGTTTCAATTAAATCATTAAATGCGACATGTACTCTAATATCATCTCGGTGTAAAACTACTGTCGTTCCATCCTGTAATCCATCTACATAAAAATGTTCTTGAATTTGTTCACGAATGGAATTTCTAGCCTCAAAACCAATTTGCTCTAACATGGAAATAACGATAAAAAAAGCGTAATATTCATACACTAAAAATGTTGGTTTATAAACAAATAATAAAGATGGAGATTGTTCTGTATATTGTGGAAGTACATCTAAATGCTGTAGTAGTTGTTGATGTGGTATCGGTAAATCATGTGAGTACATGTTACCTGTTTCGGAAACTTCTCTCCAAAATGGAGAATGCATTAAAGTTTGAAAGTATTGTACACTTTCATGTACAAAGTGCGCTAATATTTTATATTCTTGTATCTTCATAGAGCTTTTTCGCAAATCCGCCTCTTTTAGTAAATGAATATTTTTATATTTTTGTTTCTCTCTATCGGTCACTGATCCATTACGCTCAATTGTTTGTATAATCGTTTTTACAGCTTGAAATTCTTCTGATTTCTTCCTTTTTGCTCTTTCTAATATTTCAATTGTTTGGCGCAAAAAACTTTCAGCTTCAAGTAAATAGAAATAAAATTGCATCGCTTTAAATTTAAGAAATGCATTTTCCTTACTATTTTTTTGTTCTATAAACTTACGATTATAATATTTTGCATACGGTTTTCTTTCCGCCACTATGGTTCCTTTTCTCGTTGCTTTCCGCTCTTTTTCTTCCCATTTATATTCATGTATAAATTTTGAACTCGATTCTATTTTCTTAAAAATTTGCTTTATCTTTTTCATTTTTTGCGGCAACTTTCTAAGTAACACTAAATAAGAAGAATCTTCAATATCACTAAGTGCAGAGAAAGTCTTTTTATAATAACCTCTATCTAAAATCAACTCATTCAAAATTGACTTTACATAGTTTTGAATCATTTCAAATTGATCATCAAAAAAATTTTTGGGAACGATTTGAAATGCGCCATAATACGTTCTATCTTCTATATTCACTTCAAAATGATATAATCCACAACGCCATGGATAAAAGAATTCCGTTTTTCCATGTTCATATATTAATACCTTTTGTTTTTTTTCATTTATTTCATATTTTGACTCTTTTATATTTTTCTGTCCCTCATATACTTTATTCCATATAAAAGTAATATTCATTGGACTTTCATAATGGTAATGCAATCTAATTGGTTTTAATTCTTGTACTTTATAAATACATTGAACTAATGCTGTAGTAGATGTACAAAGACGATTTAATAAAATATATTCCCCCTTTGCCTCAGTTCCAATGATTAACTTTAATACAAAAGGGAGTGTTTCTTTCGTATCAACGATTTCTGTTTCATATCGCCCTTCATTTTGCATAGCCATACAGCTCCAGTTCTCTACGCTTTTCTCTTATATATGCTAAAGAGTGTTCAAATGTAGATACTCTGTTTGCAAGTGGCGATTGCAAAAGAGGTAGTAATGTCGCCCCCCTTTTTACGTCTTCAGAAAGTAAAGACCCAACCATCATTTCAGTACCTCTTATTTTCGTCAATACACGTTGCTTGATTTGTAAATCAAATCCCTCTTCTCTACTGATCATATAGGAATGATTATTTTGGAACGGTATATTTTGCAAGTAAGTAGCGATTGCGTTTGCACATCGAAATGAAATTCCCTTTGACATATCATGTGATGACAATACAACATGTAACTTATCTAATAGTTCTAACTCTTCTTCAGAAAACACCTCAATCATCGCTTTATTCCTGACCCAGCTTATACGAAATTCTCCTGCAGTTACTTTCAGAGGTGGTTGTAATACAATTTTCTCTTGTTCCATACACATCTCACAAAACGGAATCTTTTGTAACGTTATTAAATTCGTCCGATCTAATAATCGATCTGAGAGTTCTTTCGTTGTTTCATCAAAATTTACTGTACCTACAAATATAATATTTTCACCAATTTCAATTGTTGCTGGAATTGGATTTTCTTTTTCTTGTACACCTTCATACAAATTTAGAATACGGTTTTGCTTTTCAAGTTGAAGAACAGATAGAAATGGAGTAAACCAATGCTCAATATGTGACATATTCATTTCATCAAAAACGATTATATATAGTTGATTTTGATTTTCTTTTGCCTTCATTAACGCCCTAACTAATTTTGTTTCACTTTCAATAAAAGTACCATTTGGGTGAAGGTAACCAAGTAAATCATGTGGTTCTTGATACGATGGTGAAATCGGAATCCAAACCAATTCTTCCCCATACTGTAATCCAAGTGCTTCTGCATAAGCTTGCACAAATCGGGATTTCCCAGCGCCTGGTATACCACCTAGAATCGTCAACATATTTGTTTTCGCACTTATATGGAAATTATAAATGTCCGTTTCATCCAAATATAGCCCTTTATTACGTACAAAACTTTTTACATACTGTAAAAAGACGGATTCACGCTCATCCCATTCCCATTCATCCTTGTGCACTTTTATTTCCTCTACTTCTACATGCTTACCTTCTTCAGTCATTCGTTTTTTTAATTGCTCATACATGTGATTGCTTACAAAATACAATTGATCTTCTACCGCTATTTCCACATACTTCATCCAGTCATTTAAGTCTATATACTTACATTCCCGCTGCTGTTCAAAATATGCGATTGAACTAATTGATGATGACTTTAAAGATATATTTCCATATAACCTTCCATCGTGCCACAATAATTCGGGAGGCTCAAAGTCTTTCGGATATTTTGGCATTAGAAATGACAAATAGCCATTTCCAAGTTTTCTTTCTAAAGACTCTCCTTTTTTGTATTCGGAAACTTTAGGTACTGGAATCATTTTATAGCCATTGGCCATTTCTCGTGGTTCTTCTGCACAAATTAACTCCACGTATATATGTCCTCTTTCATAATAGAGACGAAACATAACCAATTGCTTTTCTAATTTTCTTTTCTTTAATTCCGAAAAGACTTTTTCATTCTTTTTATTGCTACATAAACCTTCAAATACGTATGGTTCATTTTTTAATTGCTCTTGTAACGTGAATGGTATTGGCGATAGGCATTGTACAAAGAAGTTCTCTCCATTCTTCTCTCTCTCTGCTTTTGTAAACTTTCCGATAAACCTCATATAGTACATTCTTTTTATAAAACTTGGCTGAAGAGCTTTATGTAATCTCACCTTCGTCACCTTCTTTTTTTCATACTATTCTTAGTGTATGAAAGAAACGAAAAACTAGAAACAAAAAACCTGACGTTATCCGCCAGGTTCAAAATTAAAACGTATATTAATGAGATGGAAATGCTTTTTTCTCTTGTAAAATGGCATTATGAGCAATTTTCATTTTAGCAAGTACATATCGTAATCGATCTTCAGCGTTTTCATCTGTATTTTGCTGTAATTCCGCCAAATTTTCTACAGCACTCGCTAAATTTTCAATCACTCCTCGTAGTTCAGGATGATGATTAAAAAAGGATTCTTGCACTAATACTTTCCTTACTTCACTCGCTAAATCAACAATTCTGGTTAACTGTTCTTTTTCTTCCATTTTCATCCCTCCTGAATATCTTATGTATTAAATATTCTCTAGACAAAGAAAAAAGCCCTTTATTTAAAAGGACTTTTACATTTTTATATTTCCAGTTAATAACATATAAAGTGATGTGATAGCTGCGATAACAATTGCCCACATTACATATCTCTCAATACCTTTAAAACAACGATTTCCTTTTTCTTTTCTTGCATACATGTAAACAATAATCCCAATTCCATACACGATTGAAACAAGTAATAAATTTTTCAAACCTGCTGCATATAGAAGCCATACAGAATAAGTAGAAGCAATTAAAGCTAACGAACCGTTTTTTACTTTTGCATCTTTTAGTTCGTTTGTAATAACTAATTTAAATTGGAATAACGCTGATAATAAATATGGTACTAAAATTGATGTTGAAGCAATAAAATACATAATTTGATATGTTGATTCTGAAAACAGAACGATTATAAATATAATTTGGGCAACGCCATTTGAGATCCATAATGCCATATGTGGCGTTTGTTTTTTATTTGTTTTCGTAAAGACTTTCGGAAACACGCCATCTTTTCCTGCTACGTGGGAAATTTCAGAAACAAGTAAAAACCAGCCTATTAATGTACCTACAAGTGAAGCAACTAACCCAATGTTAATCGCAACGGCGCCCCATGTCCCAACAACATGTTCTAATACATGTCCCATTGACGGGGTTTCTAACACGGAAAGCTCTCCTCTTGTCATCGCTCCCATAGACAAGACAGAAATTAAAATATAAATAGACATTACTAAAATAAGTCCAAGTACTGTCGCTTTACCAACATCTCGGCTATTTTTCGCTCTACCAGATAATACAACCGCTCCTTCAACTCCAATGAAAACCCAAAGAGTTACAAGCATTGTATTTTTCACCTGACCAAGTATAGAGGAAACTGATATAGTTCCTTCTCCCCAAAAATCATGTGTAAATGTATCCCAGCGAAACGCTGTTACCATTACAACAATAAATAATACGATTGGAACTAATTTCCCTATCGTTGCAATAACATTCATAATAGATGCTTCACGAATTCCAAATAAAATTAGAAAATGAAGTGTCCATAATAAAAGTGATGCACCAACGATAGACGCAACATTATTTCCACCTTTAAAAATGGGGAAGAAATAACCTAATGTACTAAACAGTAACATGATTGTTGCAACGTTTCCTAAAATTCCTGCTAGCCAATATCCCCAAGCACTGTTAAATCCGATATATTCTCCGAAACCAGCACGTGCATAACTATAAATTCCGCCCTCAAGCTCCGGTTTTTGTCTTGCTAACGTTTGATATACGAGCGCGAGTGGAATCATTCCCATCGCTGTAATACACCAACCAATTATTATAGAGCCGCTATTTGCTCCTACTGCTAAATCATGCGGTAAACTAAAAACACCGCCACCAACCATCGTTCCGACTACTAATGCAATTAATGGAAAAAACCCTAACTTCTTTTCTATTTGTACCACCCCATCTGTCATTCTAGGTGTTATGTTCGTTCAACTATTAAAGTCACCTTTTTCTCTAATAGACGTTTCTCTTATATTTTTTCAGGAAAACATTACTTATTCTAAAAGAAAATGAAGAAAAATGGAATACTTTTTTGAAAAAATGTATAAGTATGCACAAAAAAACCGTTCATTTTGTAATGAACGGTCATTTCATACATATAAATTTGTATATTTCTTGTAAAATTAACGAAGTAAATTCTCTTTTTGTAAAAATTGTTTCGCAACTTCTTCACTACTTTTTCCATTCACATTTACTTCATAATTCATTTTTCGCATTTCTTCATCTGTAATCTTCCCAGATAATGTATTTAATACTTTTTCAAGTTCAGGATATTTCTGTAACGTCTCTTTTCTTAATAATGGTGCACCTTGGTACGGTGGGAATAACCCTTTATCATCTTTTAGCACTTTCAGTCCATACTGCTCAAGTTCACTATCAGTTGAATATGCATCGATTACGTTAACATCCCCTGATTGAATTGCACTATAACGTAGTTTCGGTTCCATCGTTTTCACATTTAAAAACTTATAGTTATATAATTTTTGCATTCCTTTATAACCGTCTTCACGATCAGCAAATTCTAATGTGAATCCTACTTTAGCATCCTGTGCCATTTTTCCTAAATCAGAAATTGTATTTATGTTATTTTGATCTGCTATTTTTTTTGGCATAGCTAGTGCATATGTATTGTTATACTCCATCGGCTTCAACATAACCATATTATATTTCTTTTCCATTCCAATGCGAGCCTGCTCATATACTTCATCCCGATTTGTGCTTTTTGGCTCTTCTTTCACAAAAGTAGATAAAGCTGTTCCCGAAAACTCAGGGTATATATCTACTTCTCCTGATTTCAATGCTTCAAATACAAATGCTGTTTTTCCAAGACCTGGTTTTAATTCTACGTGTAAATCGGTATCCTGTTCAATAAGCTGCTTATACATTTGAATTAAAATTTCAGGTTCTGATCCAAGTTTTCCGGCAATAACAATATCTTTCTTTTGTGTGTTCCAAAGAAAGGGAGAAGCAATCATTATACAAGTAATACATATCGTCAATATAATACGCTTAGAAGAGCGTTTTGGACTCTCAAGCACTCGAAGTACTACATCAAAGAATAAAGCGAGTAACGCGGCTGGTACGGCCCCTAAAATGATAAGCGCATGATCATTTCGATCGATACCAAGTAATATGAGTTTTCCGAGCCCACCAGCACCTATAAGAGCTGCTAATGTAGCTGTTCCAACAATTAATACCATCGCCGTACGAATACCGGCCATAATAATTGGTAATGCAAGAGGAAGCTCTACCTTCCACAGTCTTCTCCAGCTATTCATCCCCATAGCTCTCGCTGCTTCGATTAAAGATTCATCTAACTCCCTTATTCCTGTATATGTGTTTCGTAAAATAGGTAATAGTGCATACACAACTAATGCAATAATGGCTGGGAGTTTTCCAATTCCTACTAACGGAATTAAAAGTCCGAGTAATGCAAGTGATGGCACTGTCTGCATAACCGCAGAAGTTCCTATTATAAATTCAGCCATTCGTTGTTTTCTCGTTAATAAAATGCCAAGTGGCACCGCAATAATTACTGCAAAAAATAGTGAAATAAGCGATATTTGTAAATGCTCACTTAATGCAGTTAGTAATTCTATTTTTCGCTCTTGGAACGTTTGTATAAAATCAGTCACTGTTTAGCCTCTTTCCTTCATTTGTTCAACAATGTAATTAACAATATGACGACTTGTTAAAGCTCCAACATATTGACCATTTTCTTCAACTGGAACGACTTCGTCAGCTCGTACACGAACTAATGCTTCTTGTAAAGAAGAATGCAATGATAATGCATCCCCTTCTACCCGTATACTTTCATCAAGTGGCAATACATCTTCTATACTTTTCCCCTCATACCAAGGTTGTCCACGATTTCCAATGAACTCTTCTACAAACTCATTTTTCGGATTATGTATAATACCTTCTGGTGTATCTAATTGAACTACTTTTCCTTCTTTCATAATACAAATACGATCTCCAAGTGATAATGCTTCTTGCATATCATGTGTTACGAATACAATTGTTTTTTGAATCTTCTTTTGCAATTGTACGATATCCTTCTGAAGCTGTTCCCTACTTAATGGATCTAACGCACTAAACGGTTCATCCATAAGAACGATTTTCGGGTTTGCGGCTAATGCTCTTACGACACCAACGCGCTGCTTTTGCCCTCCTGACAATTCATCAGGCATACGATCGCGATATACGTCTGGGTCTAGCCCGACCATCTGTAGCAACTCATCGACACGAACTTTTATTTTTTCTTTGCTCCATTTTCTCATTTCAGGAACAACTGCAATATTTTCTGCAATTGTCATATGCGGAAACAAAGCGATTTGCTGCAATACGTATCCTATATTCCAACGCAATTCATTAATATTATATTGTTGAATATCTTTTCCATCGATTAAAATAGATCCTTCAGTCGTTTCAATTAAACGGTTAATCATTTTCATTGTCGTTGTTTTCCCGCAACCACTCGGACCAATGAGAACAAAAAATTCTCCCTTTTTAATTTCTAAATGCAATGAATCCACTGCTTTCATGCCATCTTCATACGCTTTTGACACATGATTAAATTGAATCACAAATACAACTCCTTTAATGTTGTTTCCTTTATTTTGATGGAATACGGCATTCATTTCAAATGATACGCTTTATAATTAAAAAAGAGCTCAAATTTGAGCTCTAACGGTCGAACAATATCGTTTTCATTATTGCAGCATATTCACGTACATACATTTTTTTCTTAGAGCGCATTGGTGTTTCAGCAGCTAGTGCCTCCATCTTCATGCCTAAACGCTTTGCAATTATTTTGGTCCTATACAAATGATACGTATTACTTACAACTACCGCATGTTTCACATCATATAAATCCATACTAAACTTTAAATTCTCATACGTATTTGTAGATTGATCTTCTATTAAAATACGACTCTCATCTATACCATGAATCATTAAATAGTTTCTCATACTATGAGCTTCCGGTATATCTTCATCTTCCCCTTGACCACCTGAAACAATTACTTTCGCTTCAGGATGGGAATGTAAATATTCCAACGCTACATCCAAACGGTTTTGAAGAGATAAAGACGGTCTATCTCCAAATAACTTTGCGCCTAAAATAAGAACGTACGGAGAGTGATTACTCAATTTTTCACGAGCAACTTTCTTCATTCGAAACGTCATATAAAGAATGTACAGTGGTGGAAATAATAAGATTATAAGCAAGATCCATTTGTTCATAAATAAGTTTGCACTCCCTTTCTTTTTATTATATAGAAAAAGATAGGAAGGCAGAAGTATTTTTTATACGATTGATTTATCACTCCACTCCTAGTTGTTTTTTCACCTCTTTATATACGCTCATATATGCTTTTAATTCTTTAACTAGATCATGAATTAACGGTTTTGCATCTTCTCCCAGTTCACCGTCTTGTACATGAAGTCCATCAAGCACAACTTGTTTTGGGATTGCATTTGCGTACACCCCTCTAGCAACAATACGCATACTGTTTAATGCGTTAATGCCACCTTTACCGCCTCCAGCAACTGCAAGTAATGCGACAGGTTTATGAACAAATTCACTACTGCTTAAGTAATCTAACGAATTTTTCAACGCTCCACTCATTGCATTATGATATTCAGGTGTACATAGTACTACACCGTCTGCAGTTTTCACTAATGCCTTTAATTTTTTTACCGCTTCTAATTCACGTTGTGATTCTTCCCCGTTATATAAAGGCAGTTCCTCTACTGATAAATCGTATAACTCCCCTTCAAATTGATCAGCAATATATTTTGCCACCACACGAGTTCTACCGAATTTTCTTGGCGTACCGTTAATAACGACTAGTTTCATAATTATTTCTCTCCTTTGTTTTTCAGTTATACTTTTATATTATCAGAAATTTCTATACAAAACACAATATAAAGAGGGAACTAGCTTGATAAAATAGTATGATAGACGAAAAAAAGAACTCATACGAAAGTAGGAGTTCTTCACAATTACTTTTCTTCCGCTTTATCGCTCAGTATGTCTATGCTTCTTTTTGCTTCAAAATGGTTATACGCTTTTTCTGCTAATTTAATACGTTCTTCTGGTAATTCTATATATTTCATAACGTTTTCTATTATTTTTTCATACGGAGTAAACACTATTCCTGGCCACTCTATCTCGTCCTCAGGATTACTATTTTCAGAGATAATAAATTTCTTATTTGCCACTGCATAAGAAACTCGAGGAGTTTCAAGAATACCCGATAAGTAAAAATGAATATTTAATATAATTTTAGACCTAGCAATCAACTCATTTCTAACAATTCCCCACGCATTATTTTTAAAAACAATATTTAAATTCGGGGCAACTACTTTTAATTGATTAAAAATAGCTTGTCGCCTTGGGTTAAGAGCACCTATAAACAGTATATCAATGTCTTCAGTTAACTCTTCATCAAATGCATCTTTTTTTATTTCTAGAGTTGGGGCATAGTTCATTTCCACATGTTTTATTTCTTTTCCTACTCCTTTTTGTTTTAACCATTCTATATTTTGTTTACTATAATCCCAAATTTCCTTATCTTTTAATAACATTAAATAAAGAGGATGCGCATAAGGACTTCCTTCATATAGCTGTTCTAAATTATAAACAATTGCATTTTTTGGTAGTAGATTCGGATTATGTGCGTACGTATGCGCTCCAAAAACAATTGTATTTTTCACATTTTCTAGTATTGTTTCTGATATGATTGCTGTATTTCCCTCCTGCTCCAATCGCCATTTCAAAGCTCGCGCGACATCTATGAAACTACCATACGTCTTTGGGCATATAAAAAGACAATAATCATATTCTTTATTCAAATAGGCTTCCATTAGTCTTAAATTATTTTTATATAAATCCACATCCGGATATTTAATTAAAAGCTCACTTGCATGTTTTTTTGCTACTTTATACATTCCAGCATAATAAGCAGCAATGCACCTTCTTAATTCGATTTTTTGCCGATGCTCTTCTGCTACGTCCATGTCTATAAGGAGATTTGCGATACAATACGCTTTTAAATGATCACGATCATAATAATAATCTAGTAGTGGCATCAATTCTTCATACGTATTTCCATGCACGGATTCCCCTAGTTCTAGCGCCCATCGTATTAATTCCATGATTACTCCACTACTCCTTTAACCGACAATGTATTTAATAAAATTTCGCATTACTTTCTACCATATTTGCTATATGCAACGGTAGCTCTTCTTTTTTCGATTCCAAATATTTTTGTGATACTGCACCTAAATGTTTTTTATGCGGTATATAAAAAGCACTTATAGAAATCTCATAGTCAAATAAGTAATCATACACATGATAATCTACAAATAGCAGATCATTTTTCGGAAAAGGAATTTCCTTCCCTTGCAACGCATACATCAAAGCAATATTATTTTGAGATTTTAATCGATACATTCTTGCAAGTTGGTATAATGGCTCAGCCCGAGTTGGTCTATATTCCCACGCTTTTTGAAAATAAAGAATAGCTAATGCTGTATATTGCTCTTCTTGCGCCTTAGCATTTTCTTTTTCATCCACTTCTGTTACCTCATATTGTTTATTTGCTGAACGGTTTGCTAATTGTTCATAACAAAATCCTATTCGCAATAACGAATAGAACACCTCTTCAACCCATCCACCTGCTTCCACTCTTTTTTTGTACCATTTAATCGAATCTTCAAATTGACTTAAATGAAAATAAGTTTGGGCTAAGTAAAATAAATATCTTATATGCAAATCTGGCGTTGTTTCTGGATCACTCAATCCTTGTAACAACAACCGCTCATCTCTCTCAAATTTATCAGCTTTACTACCACCATCCCCAGGATCGTTAACGACAAGCGTCTCTAACCTAGCTACCCTCGTATTGTAATTCGCACCAACTTTGGAACGATCTATATCCCAATACTCATGAGTAACACCGACAGATTTCCATGGTAAAGAAGCTTTCAAAAGGCGTGTAAGCCAATACTTAATATGAATATCATATTGCATTGTAAGATAGTGGTCTTCCGTTAAACTAGTCTTATCAAACTCGGGATCAACTTCTAATATCATATCTGCATCTAATATTAATAAATAATCTGCTTCTGGATATGTTTTTTGTGCTAATGAAACTGCTAAACTTCTGTTATAGCCAAAATTTTGAAATGGTTCATGATGAACTGTTCCAGGGATTTCATTTTCTTCACACCAATTTTCAATAATTTCAGGTGTATTATCAGTTGATCCCGTATCACAAATAGAAACAAAATCTACAATTGATTTTGTAGCATTTAAACATCTTTCCATAATTCTAGACTCGTTTTTAACAATCATACAAAGACATAACTTTTTTTCTTCCCCTGCATTCTTCACTTGCTCATTTCCCATTTAACCACCTCATATTTTATTAACACGCTCTTTTCATATGTAACACCACTTCATAGCTACACTGATGACATAATCATCCTTTTACTATTTATGAAAATTTCATTTTATTTATTCTTATTTTTATGTTGGGACATCTTTCATGCTTCACTATATATTTGATACAATCAGTACAAATAAACAATGATTGATTGATATTTTTAAATTAGAGATTTCTTACACTATAAAAAAAGAAACTTGCGCCTATGCACAAGTTTCTTTTTAAAAACAACCTTATTTTTTCACAACTTCATGTCCACCGAACTGATTACGAAGAGCTGAAACTACTTTTCCGTGGAATGTATCATCTTCTTGAGAACGGTAGCGCATAAATAATGACATTGCGATTACCGGTGCTGCCGCTTGAAGTTCAAGTGCCGTTTCCACAGTCCATTTCCCTTCTCCTGAAGAGTTCATCACACCTTTAATGCCATCAAGTTTAGGATCATCTGCAAATGCCTTTTCAGTTAAGTCCATTAACCAACCGCGGATAACTGATCCGTTTGCCCATACTTTAGCAACATCTTCATAATTGAAATCAAAATCACTTTTATCTAACACTTCAAAGCCTTCAGCGATTGCTTGCATCATTCCGTATTCAATACCGTTATGAACCATTTTTAAGAAATGACCACTTCCGACGCGGCCTGCATAAGAATACCCATTCTCTACTGCTAAATCTTTAAATAAAGGTTCTAATTGATCATAAATTTCTTTTTCTCCACCAACCATTAAGCAAGCACCGTATCTAGCTCCTTCTACACCGCCTGATGTACCGATATCTACGTAATGTAAACCAAAACTTTTCGCTTCTTCAGCACGGCGTAACGTATCTTTATAGAATGAATTCCCGCCTTCAATAACGATATCGCCTTCCTCTAATAATGGATATACATCTTTTAGTACCGATTCAACAACTTCTCCCGCAGGTACCATTACCCAAATTGTACGAGGAGCTTCTAGTTCAGCAATCATTTCTTTTAATGTATGACGAGCAGTAATCCCTATTGCCCCTGCCTTTTCAACAAGCTCTTTATTAACGTCATATACAACTACTTCATGCTTGTCTTCATATAAATGTTCTGCTAATGGGAATCCCATTTTTCCTAATCCAATTAAACCTAGTTTCATATTCATCAATCTCCCATTCTATACAAATATATTTAATAACGAAATTAGTCCAAGTGCTACAACAGATAATATCGTCTCCATTGCAGTCCATGTTAATAATGTTTCTTTCACAGTCATTCCAAAATACTCTTTAATCATCCAAAATCCAGAATCATTTACATGTGATAAAATTAATGACCCTGCACCTGTTGCAAGTGCTAGTAGTTCAACATTTACACCTGGTGTACTTGCTGCAATCGGTGCTACAATTCCAGCTGCTGTCATCATAGAAACTGTAGCAGATCCAGTCGCAATTCGGATAAGTGCCGCAATTCCCCAACCTAATAATATCGGTGAAATATGAGATTCTTTCGCCATTTCTGCGATTGTCGTTCCAATTCCAGAATCTAATAATACTTTATTAAACGCACCGCCTGCACCGATAACTAACAGTATGTTCGCAATAGGCCCTAAACAATCATTTGTAAATTGTAATACTTTATCTTTTGAGAAACCTTTTGCATAACCAAGACTAAAGAAAGAATATATCGTTGCAATTAATAACGCGACTATTGGATCTCCAATGAAGTGCAATACTTGTGCAAGTTGACTTGTTTTGCTTAGCCCTACTTCCGCAATCGATGCACCTAGCATAAGAAATACTGGAAGTAAAATAGTAAACAATGTATTTCCGAAACTAGGAAGTTCCTTCTTCTTATCTCTTTCAATAAATTGCTCCGCTATATCTAATGGTACTTCTTTATGTATACGAGCACCGATCCATTTCCCGTAAAGCGGACCTGAAATGATTGCAGTTGGAAGTCCGACGATTAAAGCATATAAAATTGTCTTCCCTACATCTGCTTTAAAAATACCTACTGCTGCCATCGCCGCTGGATGCGGTGGCACGAGTCCGTGTACAACAGATAGTCCTGCTACTAGTGGAATACCGATTGTAATAAGTGATACCCCTGTTTCTAACGCAATTGTAAATACTAATGGAATTAGTAGTACAAATCCAACTTGGAAAAATACTGGAATCCCTACTAAAAATGCAACGAACATCATCGCCCAGTGAACACGTTTCTTCCCAAAACGATCTATTAATGTGGTAGCAATTCGTTCAGCACCGCCAGATTCGGCCATCATTTTTCCTAGCATGGTTCCTAATGCTAAAACTATCGCTAAAAACCCTAACGTATTACCAAGCCCTAGTTTAATAGAATCGATAATCCCTGGATCTTTTGGTGAAGTTCCAATCAATGGCATTCCCATTGCAAGTCCTACACCAATTGCTGTTAAAATTAACGCGACAAACGGATGCCATTTTACTACTGTAATAAGTAAAAGTAGTATGACAACTGCCGCTAGTACGATTCCAACTACCATTTCTCCCAATCCCCCTATTGTTTACGTTGGAAAGCAGCTATACAATCAAATTCTTCTTTCAAGCGATTGTAAAGTCGTTCATACATATAAAACATTTCTAAATATATAGCCGTATTTTCTTTATTCGGTACATGATGATGAACAATATCAATCCAATCCTTTACCTCTTCAAGAGAATCAATTTTTCCTACAGCATATAAAGCAACTGCCGCTGCCCCAAGCGCAGATGCTTCATGACTTTCAGGAACAAGCAATTCTTTTCCCATCATATCGGATAACATTTGTCTCCAAAATGCAGATTTCGCAAAACCTCCTGAAACGCGTATTTCAGTAAGTGGCCCTGTACAATCCCTGATTGCGAGTGCAACAGAATATACGCTCATACAAACACCTTCCATGACTGCACGTATAAAATGTTCTCGTTTATGCTGAAGGTTTATTCCAAAGAATGTACCACGAGCATTTGCATTCCAGTACGGTGCACGCTCTCCAGATAAAAACGGTAAAAATAGCAATCCACCCGCTCCAGCTGGTACACTTTCCGCATACTTAATTAATAAATCATACGGATCAATGCCAAGTTTTTTTGCTACTTCTTGCTCTGGGCTACCAAATTCATCACGTAACCATCTCAGTAATATTCCGCCGTTATTCGTTGGTCCGCCGATCACCCAGTGCTCGTCTGTTAATGCATAACAAAACGTTCTTCCTTTTTCATCTGTATTAACACTTGATGAAATTGTTCGAACCGCACCACTTGTACCAATTGTAATTGCAGCTGAGCCAGGCGATATTGCCCCAACGCCCACATTCGCAAGAACACCATCACTTGCACCAATAACAACTGGCGTATCTTCACGAATACCCATCTTTTGTGCTAATTCCGGTTTCATACCCGACAAAATATATGTAGTTGGCACTGGTGTTGATAATTGTTCTGGTGACATATGTAACAACGTTAAAACATCTTCATCCCAGTTTAATGTTTCTAAATTAAATAACCCGGTAGCTGATGCTATTGAATAATCCACTACGTAACGTGAAAACAATTGATACATAACATACTCTTTAATGGAAATAAATTTATATGCGCTCGCATATAATTCTGGCTCTTCCTCTTTCATCCACAATAATTTAGAAAGTGGCGACATCGGATGAATTGGTGTACCCGTTCGTCTATAAATTTCATGACCATTCATATGTTGTAATAATTTTTCTGACTGTTTCGTACTTCGATTATCTGCCCAAATGATAGAACGCGTTAATGGTGCACCGTTTTTATCTACTGCAATTAATGCGTGCATTGCTGTACTAATACCGATTGAAGAAATATCCTCTGGTAACACGTTACCCTTCCGGATGGCAACGCTTACAGTTTTATATACAGCAGCACATATTACATCAGGATCTTGCTCAGCCCATCCGACATTCGGTTGAATAATTGGATAATCAACTGCATGTGATGCAACGACTTTTCCTTTTTCTGTAAATACAACCGTTTTTGTACTTGTGGTACCGATATCAATCCCGATTACTCTCCCCCTTGTTTCCATGCGAATCTTCCCTTCGTTTCTAGCAAAATACGATCTAGTAAACCGTTTACATGAATTAGTATATAAAAATTTTTTTCGTTAATCAAGTTTTAAAAAGAAAATTTTTTTCATAACAAAAAATATATCCCCCTCATTCCATTTCACTTACATACTAAATTTAGATTTTCCCCGCGGTAAAGTTGCGTTATATTCGTTACGTTTCGCAACACACTCTCTTTTTCTTTCATTAACAACACATACATAGTTCTTCCTTACGTTCTACTCATTTGCATGAAAAAGAGTTGAGAAGCAATATTCATTTTTAAGGGTCACTTTACATAACCATCAAGCTAAGAAAAATGATTAGTGACCCTTCTTTTTATACAAGTCCGAAAAATAAGGGATATTTTTAAAAGATTATTAAGTAGGCAATAGTTAATTGATTAGGCCAGTATTTTTATTCTTCACTAATAAAGGGAGCAATTATCTTTTTTTCATGAGAAGATAACACGATATTTGTTGATGGCGTACCATATTGCATCGAATCATCAATAAATTTTTCTAAACTTTCTACAGAATACGTTGCTAATTTGACAATATAGCTAATTTCCCCTGCTACTCTGTAACACTCAATTACATCTGGATGATTATAGCAAAAGTTAGATAATGATTTACAATTCGTTGATTTAAACAATATAAGTGCAGAAATTGGACGATTAATTTTTTTTAGAGAAACACGTGCATGGTAACCTTCAATAATTTGTTGCTCCTCTAACTTCCTTACTCGCTCAGTTACTGACGGAGAAGATAAGTGAACTGCTTCAGCTAAATCCTTCATTGAAATTTTTGCATTTGACTGTAATAACCCCACGATTTTTTTATCAATTTGATCCATAAACTATCCAACCTTTTTTTATAAAATAGAATAACCTAAATTCTTTATATAATAAAGCCAAACAATTGAATATCCTTATTTAACTTATTCATCAGCTTTTTATATTTATATAAAATAAGGATATTAGGAGGCGATTTACGATATGAAAAAGATTTTATTATTATTAGCTGACGGATTTGAAGCAGTAGAAGCTAGTGTATTTACAGACGTACTAGGTTGGAATAAGTGGGAGGGTGATGGATCGACCGAGGTCATAACAGCTGGTCTTCGGGATAAATTAACCTGTACTTGGAATTTTACTGTCATACCCGAAAAAACGGTTGATAATATTCAATTGGATGAGTTTGATGCACTAGCTATTCCAGGAGGGTTTGAAGAAGCTGGTTTTTATCGGGATGCATTCAGTAAAGAATTCTTACATGTTATTCAACATTTCCATGTCAAACAGAAGCCTATTGCAAGTATTTGTGTTGCATCATTAGCGCTTGGTAAAAGTGGAATTCTTATAGATAAAAAAGCTACCACATACAGTCATCCAACGAGTAAACGAAAAGAGCAGTTAAAGAATTTCGGTGCAAAAGTACAAAATGATTTAATTGTTCAAGATGGAAATATTATTACATCTTCAAATCCAGGTACAGCTTTTGATGTTGCATTTTTATTACTTGAAAAATTAACATCTAAACAGAACGCTAAACATGTAAAGAATCTAGAGCTTGTTAGAATTATCTCTTTGTTGAACCACAGGTGCCCTCCTAGGAATTCATTGATCCCTAGGAGTTTTTTAAATTTCCTACACGTAGCCTAAAAGAAGAAACCATCTCGTCTAAAATTAACTTTGCATAAGTTTAGCTTTATCGCGATGAAGTCGCGTAACATAGCCGCTACCTCTCCAAATAAGAATTCTGTACATTTTGCTCTATTAATTGTTTTTGGTTCACTCATCCTATTACCTTAATAAACTTAGAGCGCGGATCCTACTATAACTTTATTAACTTGTAAATATATGTTCCATACTATAAAATCTAATAGTATTTTTATTTTTCGGAAAAATAAAACAATATTTTAGACTTTATTGTATAATGTTGTAAAAAGATGTCGGAGGGATTTAATGTTACATAAAATATCTCAATTCACAATTAAGCTTTCATCAATTCTTTTATCACTGTTACTATTATTAAATTTACCTTATTTATTTATCACTCAACAAGGATTCACCTTTCAACCAATTTATTTTTTTAACCAGATCGTTACTATGTTAAAACAGGTTTTCTCACCTGAATCATTGTTGGTTATAGGATCAGACCCAAAGTTTGGTCATTTAAAAACAACACCACTATTTCCAACTGTTTTAGAACCTTACCTATAT
This sequence comes from Bacillus sp. AY18-3, assembly GCF_008042305.1. NCBI lineage: Bacteria > Bacillati > Bacillota > Bacilli > Caryophanales > Bacillaceae > Bacillus > Bacillus sp. AY18-3. Next base: position 49,892 of record NZ_QKQR01000002.1, read on the forward strand.
TCGTTTATTGTATTATTTGTGGCCTTTTTGCTTGCGCTCTTTATCTCATCTAGCATGGCATTTTTTTATTTTTTAGCAAAAGATTATATAAAAAAATGGATAAACCGGATTGTGTTCATATTAGAAGCTGTCCCTGATATGATGATGATGATTTGTTTGCAAATATTTTTCATTTGGGTACTTAAGAAATTTGGGGAAGCTCCTTTCACCATTATTTCTTTTAATGAAAATCGTGCTTATTTACTCCCTATTTTATCTTTAGCGGTCTTACCTACATTACAAATGTTTCGGATGATGGTGTTATACATAAAAGAAGAACATGGAAAACATTACGTAGAGGTTGCATATGGAAAAGGATTTTCATCAAGTTATATACTATGCATTCATTTATTCAAAAATATATCTATCCACTTTTTCCACCATTTAAAAACGATTTTTGTTTTCTTACTTTCTAACTTATTCATTTTAGAATTTGTTTTTAATATGCAAGGCATTATTCAATTTTTATTTAAAAAGGCGTTTATTTCACCTCCAGCTGCATTTATCATACTTGTCATGATTACCTTACCATTTTATACCATTTTTCAAATAACCTCTTTCATGATGAATAGATGGCAAAAGCAATTGAAAGGAGCAACTTTATGAAATCTATTTGGAAATCAAAACGCTTTTTAATCGGCTTTACTTATTTATTCATACTTGTTTCAGCTAGTTTTATTTATAGTTGGTTCTTTAAAGATAACATCCCAAAACCTCCTCAGTTACTTTACAATGACAATAACGAATTACTTGGAAAGGCCCCCTTTCCACCATCGTTAATACCGCCTTTTGGATCTGATCGTTTTGGAGAATCTGTTTTCTTACAAATTATAGAAGGAGCAAAATTTACCATTTTATTAGCCGTGGCAATTAGCTTCTTTCGAATTTTATTCGGAACATGTATAGGAATCCTCTTAAGTTTATATGCTCCAAAATTCAAGAGATTTTTCCAGTCATGCTCAGAAGTTTTTTATTACATTCCTACTTTATTTATCGCATTTATACTCATCACACCCGTTAATATTGTAATCGTATCAAATGCTGATAGATTAGATCCAAATATTTCATTTGCGTTTTATCAAGTACTCGTACTTATTTTCGTCGCTCTGCCTACACTTTCTTTATATATATCCTCAGAAGTTGATGAATTTATGAAACAAGATTACATTTTAAGTTCCCAATTGCTAGGGGCTAGCCGTTTTCATATTATCAAAAAACACTTACGAGTCTTATTACTTGACCGCTTATTTGTGTTATTTATGGAACATATCGTTCAAACTCTCATACTCGTTATCCATTTAGCGTTGCTTGATATTATAATTGGTGGGATACAAATGCGTGAACTCTATGACGGAGTACTCAAACCTGTTTCTCTATCTAATGATTGGGCAGGCCTTATTGGATTAAATCGTTATGAAATGAATATTTCATGGTGGATTATTTTGTATACTCTCGTTTCATTCTTTATTACGATTCTATTTATTAAGCTTATGACAATCGGGATTCAAGATGCACTGAAAGCAAGAGATTCGCAAGTTGTAGCAATTCAAACCGTTCCAGATCATAAAAAATTTGTTAAAAGTAAAGATTCTTTTTCGTTTGTAGATAAAGTGAACCTTTAATCCTTTCTCGTTAGTCGACATTGATAGTAGTGGAATGCAAAGAAGATGATTCCTGTTGAATGCAGGGATCATCTTCTTTCTGCCGTCTAACTTTTTTACATGTATTTAGCTAGACTCATGCTTTTTATATTTAAAATGAATTATTTGCAATCACAATTATGCTGTTTAAAATCGATTACCATACGTCCTTGAATTCTACCTTGTTCCATTTCTTCGAATACATTTTGTACTTTATCTAGAGAACAAGTTTGAACAACCGGCACTACTTTTCCTTCTGCACCGAACATGAATGCCTCTTCTAAGTCTTTACGAGTACCGACTAGAGAACCAACTACTTCAATTCCATCTAGTACAAGTCGCGGAATGTTTAAATCCATAGTTTCTACTGGTAAACCTACTGCAACGACTTTACCACAAGCACGTACTGCATCAACTGCTGAATTGAATGCTACTTTAGAAACGGCTGTTACTACAGCAGCATAAGCACCACCAAACTCATCTTGAACAATCTTATCAGCAGGACCTTGAGAAATTGGATTGATAGTCATATCCGCACCAACCTCTTTTGCTAATGCTAATTTATCGTCATTAATATCTACTGCAATTACCTTTGCACCAAATACGTTTTTAGCATATTGGATAGCTAGGTTACCTAATCCACCACACCCATAGATGACGATAGGTTGACCAGGTTTAATGTCTGATACTTTTATTGCTTTATATGTAGTTACGCCCGCACATGTGATTGATGATGCTTGAGCAGGATCTAATCCTTCTGGTACTTTCACAGCATAATCAGCTGTAACAATACATTGTTCTGCCATACCACCATCTACTGAATAACCAGCATTCTTAACTTCACGGCAAAATGTTTCTCTACCAGTTATGCAATATTCACAACGTCCACAAGATTGGAACATCCATGCAATACTTACACGGTCACCTACCTTTAGTGAAGTTACATCATCAGCAAGTTTCGTAACAATACCTACACCCTCATGACCAAGAATACGGCCATCTGTATTTCCAAAATCATGATTTGCAACGTGTAAATCAGTATGACAAACTCCACAATACTCTACATCCACTAGCGCTTCACCTGAGTGTAACGGACGCAATTCCTTTTCAATAACTTCAATGTTTGCTTTACTATTTTTATTTACTACTACCGCTTTCATATGTGATCTCCCCTTTAGTGTTTTAGAATTTTAATGAGTTCATCTCACAACTTCTACCTGCACTGTTTCGGCCAATTATTGCACCAAATTTAAATGTTCAATCATCATTACACGTTCATCATAACATGTAATTTTAAAAGCTTATTGTTAAATATTGAACAATATTTGAATTATTAACCAAATGTTTTCTTACTATATTTGAAGGAAAAACTGAGATTTCATCTATGTATCGTTTATTAGAATTCAAGATGCGAAGTAATAAATAAAGATTTTTTAATATAGGAAATTATTATCATCATATTTTCAAAAAAGATTATAACGAGTAAACCTAGATTATATATCATCAAACTATTGACCAATATAAAAAGCCCTTCAACTGAAGGACTTTTTATATTCGTTTCATCGAAATTGTTTCGCGTATACTTTGTAAATTTTGCAATGTCTCTTCTTGGCGTTGTAACGATAACCCAACGTATAAAGTATCTAACAAACTTAACTGTGCTAATCTTGATGAACTTGCTTCTGTACGGAATTCCGTCTCACGTGTTGAAGTATATAATGTAATATTAGCAAGTTGACTTAATGCTGATTTCTGATAGCTCGTAATTGCAATAATGCGAGCTCCTCTTGCTTTTGCTACTTCTAACGCTTCCAGTAACCCTTTATTGCTACCAGAATGAGAAATTGCAATTACCACTGCTTCTTTAGTAAGTAAACCCGCACCCATAATTTGAAAATGTGAATCTGTATGAGCAATACAAGAAATACCCGTTCTCATAAATTTATGATATGCATCCATCGCTATAATACCAGAACCACCATTTCCATAAAACTCAATACGACTTGCATCTTGCAATACCTTTACGGCTTGCTCTAGCGCTGTATCATTTAACAAATGCAATGTATCTTGCAGTCCTGTAATATGCGAATGAAAAACTTTTTTAGCAACAGTTACCATACTATCTTCTGCCGATACTTCTTCATGAATATTTTGCATAGGAGTATGTACAATTTCACGAGCTAATGTAATCTTTAAATCTTGAAACCCTTGAAAACCGAGGTGCTTACATAAGCGGAATATCGTAGCTTCAGAACTATTCGTAACTTCAGCTAATTCTGTAATAGATTTATGTACAACATCTTGTGGATGTTTCAATATATGTTCGGCAATACTTCGCAATTTCGGTGATAAACCATTTAACGAAGCCTGAATCTTTCCAATCCCACTTCTTGTACCTGGCATAGCATATCTTCCCCTTCCATCGTAGTTTTATTGTACCTAATTATAGAAAGAAGAAAAACCTTTATTTAGCACTACTATAAATTGAAACTTTAATCAGTGAGAGTATTGTACATCTCCCACTAATTATAAGCCCGCAAATAGCGGGATAAATTTTAAATACTCCTATGTATTCTGTCGTAACATGGGACATAATTATTCATACTTATTATTTCCCCCGTGCTTCACCGCATATAATGCAGCTTGCGTACGATCATCTACTTCCAATTTAGCTAAAACATTTGAAACGTGTGTTTTCACAGTCTGTTCTGTAATATGAAGCTCTGCTGCAATTTCTTTATTACTTCGCCCTTTCGCAATTTCACGAAGTACTTCTTGCTCTCTTTTTGTTAACATGGAAAAAGGGTTCTCTTTTTCTTTCTTAACTGCTGATCGTCCGAATAGTGCTGGTGTTATTTTCGGATGAAAATTCGCATTTCCTTCATGTACTGCAATGATAGAAGCGACAAGTTGCTCTGGTTGTACTTCTTTTAATTGATAACCATCTGCTCCAGCTTCCAGTGCTGGTAAAACATAATCTTGCTCTGAAAAACTGCTTAATATAAGTATCTTTATTGTTTTATCATATTGCTTTATCCGTTTTGTTGCTTCTATACCATCCATCTTCGGCATTGATAGATCCATTAATACTACATCTGGTCTTTCCGTTTGAATGAATGTTAATGCCTCTTCACCATTTTCTGCTTCCCCAACTATTTCAAATTCTTCTCTCGTTTTTAAAAAGAATACAAGTCCTCTTCGAACGATATGATGATCCTCAACTAGTAGTAATTTAATCTTCAATCTTCTTCTCCCCTTTAAACCGGCAATTGAATTTCAATTTTTGTACCCTTTTTCAGCTCAGTTTTTATTTGAAATGATCCCCTCATTAACTGAATACGTTCCTTCATACTTTTTAAACCGAGGGCTGACTCTCTTACGTGATCTTGTATAAATCCTATTCCGTTATCCTCTATGTAAAAATACAACTGGTTATTTTCTATTTTTAAAAGAACATTTACCTTTTCACATGAAGCATGTTTTTTACAATTATGTATTGCTTCTTGACTAATACGCCATAAAACTTCTTCAATTTCATCTCCAATTGAAACCATACCATCAATTCGAACTTCCACGTGGATCCCTAACAACTTTCCGTAATTTTTAATTGCTTCTGCTAAACCTTTCTCTAATCCTTCCGGTCTTAATTGCCAAATTAAAAGTGTCATTTCTTGTAATGCTTCCTGTGATAATTCTCCAATATAGCTCAACATCTCTTGCAAGTCTCTATCTTGCGTCATATTTAAAGTACCTTTTGCTGTTAGCATAATAGAAAATAACAATTGTTTTACTGAATCATGTAAATCACGTGCAAGTCGATTTCTTTCAGCTACCACTACGTATTTACGTTCCTTCTCTACCAACTGAATACGTTGTATTGTCGTTCCTATTTGAAATGCAATCGATTCTAATAATGCCAATTCTTCCTCTGAAAAGTGTGTTTTTTGAGGTGAGGCTACATTTAATAGACCAAACTTCTCCGATCCAGACCTAAGTGGAATCGTCGCATGATGCGTAACATCTTCTGTCTCTCCCCAATTACACTCAATCGCATCCTCTATTCGCTTACATTCAATAATATTTGTCGCTTTTTCCAATCTGCCATTCACAAAACGCTCTACACACCAGCAGTCCCCTTCACACATCGGCTTCTTCTCTTTCCATGTAAGAGCCGGTGGTAAGTTTTCATCTACAAGCATACGGTGCTTTCCACTTTCATCGATAAAGAATATCCACCCTGTTTGTAAATTCATAACTTGTAACAATGTATGTAACACTTTTTCTAACATGACTTGTAAGTCTGTTGCTTCATTTAATAATTCTGCAATTGCTTTTAATGCTTCTAAACGATGCATCTCTTTTTCTTCAAAGTTCATTTTCATCACCATCTATCATTATAACATTAAGAAATTTCTAAATTCTACAAATAAGAAAGAACTGAATTCCTTCAGTTCTTTCTTTAAATTAATCATTTTATTATTTTTCTATCCAATGTTGGAAGCTAGATTTTTGTTAACAAACTATTCTATTTTAGCTGTCCGATAAAGATTGTCCACCATGGTTATGCTGTAAACTTTCAGTAGTAACGACCATATTTGCTGCTGGCATTTGCACTTGATTCTTATGGAACATAGACATTAATTCAAACCTTACTTGTCTAGAAGTTTCAAAATAATCTTCTGGCTTTATTAAACCTGTAATACAAAATTCATATCCAACATATTTAAGGTTCGGGTTTAAATCTGTGACACCAACATATTTAAACGGCTCAACAGCTTCATCCTCTACTTTATAAAGACTCGAAGCCAATCTTTCATTACAATTAACACAAACTTCTTCTAACAATTCCTTAACTCTTGTAGGATCTTCCTGATAACTTACCGTAATCCGTTCAATTACGCGCATCCATCCTTTATTAAAATTTTGTATCGTCCTAATCTCTCCGTGTGGTATCGTAAGAAGTTTTCCTGACCATTCACGAATTTGCATAAAACGAATACTAATTTCCTCAATTGTTCCTGAATTTGTTCCGTTAAAAGTAACAAAATCGCCAACACGAAACTCTTTGTCCGCTAATCTCGCAAAGCCTAATATAACATCTTTTAACATCTGTTGTGCAGCAAAACCAATAACAACTCCCGCTATCCCTGCACCTGCAATGATACTTTTTATATCTACAAATTGGCTAATTAAATATATGATTAGACTGATGATAATGATATATCTAAAAATAGATCGAATCACACTTTGAATCGTTTGCTCTACCTCTTCATCAAAAAAGCTTGATTTCCTAAAAAACCAATCAATAATACGGTTGATTACAAAAGAGATAATGATTAAAACTAATGCAAATAGTAAAAATCTTAAAAGTAAAAACTCACGTACATAATTAAAAAATTCTTCAGTATACGTTAATAAACTCATCCATCCACACCCTTAACTAATGAAAATTTCATGAAAAACTAATTTATTGTCATACCTTTTGATTTCCTTAAAACTTGTTACACTTTCTTCTATAAATATACCCTTTTTCATTATCTAAAGGGAGATTACATTAGAATTTTTTTATAAACGACTTTATTTTATGACTGCGCTACATATCTCAAAAAAGGAAAATATTAACACAATACCGAATAGTTCATTTGTAAATATTTTGACTCGCGGGGGTTAACTAACAATGGGCTATATCGAAGAACTAAGAGAAGTTATTGGATCAAGACCACTCAATTTATCTGGCGTTGCTGTAGCTGTCTTCAATGAAAAAGAACAAATATTACTACAACAGAGACGAAGTGGTATTTGGGCTGTCCCTGGTGGATTCGTTGAACTTGGCGAATCAACGGAAGAAGCCGGAAGACGGGAAGTGCTTGAAGAAACAGGGATTGAAATAGGCTCTTTACAGTTAATAAGCGTATTTTCCGGAAAAGAATTTTTTGTAAAATTACCGAACGGAGATGAATTTTACCCTATAACAATCGCATATCTTTGCAAAGATATTACAGGTGGTACGTTAAAAGCTGATGGATTAGAATCATTACATGTACAATTTTTTGACTTAAATGGGTTACCAGAAAAAATTAGTCCGTTCATAAAAAAACTAATCGAGCGAAACCTCGTCTCAATTTAAACGAAAAAAGAGACCTTTTTAAAGGCCTCTTTTTTTCACTTCACTTCTGCATGTAAGCATGACTTAAAATGTCCAAGTGCAAATTCATGTCCTTGCGCATTAAAAGATGCAACTGCCTTTTCGTAAACTACAATTTTAAATCCTTTATTATAAGCGTCTACTGCTGTGTGAAGAACACAAATATCAGTACAAACACCTACAAGATGAACTTCTTCTATTCCTCTTTCTCTTAACTTCATCTCTAAGTTTGTTCCTGCAAATGCACTATATCGTGTTTTATCCATATAATATACATTCTCTGCATTTTTATATGTTTCGTACACATCTTGTAATTCACCAAACAAATCTCTTCCATTTGTACCAGCTATATTATGAGGCGGGAATAACTTTGATTCTGGATGATATACATCATTTTCATCGTGTTTATCGATCGCAAAGACAACATAATCTCCATTTTCAATATATTCTTTCGTTATATGGACAATTTCCTTCTCAATTTCTTGTCCTGGTTTCCCGCATGTTAAAGCACCTTTTTCAGCTACAAAATCATATGTATAATCAATATTAATAAGAGCTCGTTTCATAACCACTATCTCCCCTTCTCCTGTTTCACAGTAAACAATAGAAAATTTGTTATTACGACATCGTATGTACTATTCGACATTTCAAATGAAATACCTACATTTTTCATGTAAAACTTACCTTAACCATTGTTTATCATATGATAGATAAACAATGGTAAAACAAATAGCTCCTATTAACAAATCATGAATTTGTTAATTGAGCGTAATTTGAGTCACCTCTTGGATTATAAACCAAATGACTGACATCGTTAAAATAATCAAGACGATACGAATACATCGATTCACATCTTCAGCCTCTTTCTCTATCATAGTAGAAACAAGTGATTTCTTCTTACTTAATCGTATTAGAAAACGAAACAAGTTATTCACTGTTACATCCTCTAGTATAAACAAAAAAGCACACTACTTTTTGAGTAATGTACTTTTTATTCTTCTTATGACGCTGGTTTTGTTTCGAATGTTGCTTGATTTAAACTAATAACCTTTCCTTTTGGATCATTGTTTTCATACTGAACTGCAGTAATCGTATGACTACCTGTCTCAAGTGTCTTTTCTTTTAATTGTACTGTTGTCTGTGTTGTACTAGTGACTTGATGTTTATCTGCATATACTTGATCTACAAATATAAATGTTTCTTTATCATTTTGAAAATTAGAAAGCTCTAATTCAACATGTTGAATTAAAGTATCCTTTTTGATGAATACAGTTGGTATATTGCCGTTTTCAGAAGTACCATCTGGTGTAATAACTTTTACTTTTCCTTCACCAACTGGTACTGCACCTTCAGGGAATACTACTATATTCTCATTACTTGCATTTACAACTCGTTCTTCCTGCTTTGATTGCGCATCCTCTTTTTCTTGTGGAGCACCGCAACCGGCTAATAACAATACAGACAATCCAGTGATTATGAATTTTTTCAAAATTCATCCCCCCTGTCATTTCATTATAATTTATTATACAAAAATAACTTTTAAATTTTAAGACTATTTTCAACACTTTCATGAACAAATAGAATCTTGCCCACGATTAATGTATCATACTTTCCTTAATAGAACATTAATTTTTTTTATGAAATAAATAGTAATTCCCTCTTATCTATCATTTTAGCCCAACAAATTAATTACATACCTGTCCAAAATAAAAAGACATTGTTCATTCAATGTCTTTTTATTTTAAGCTTTAAAAAACAAATGTTGTAATCTCATCTACTTCTTTTCTTGGAAGTTTCTTCGGCTTATCTTTCGGAAAACCGAGTGAAATAACCATATTTATTTGTTTTTCAGACTCAATTTGTAAATATTGTCGTAGTTCATCTTGAGCTAACAATACCGGTCCTGTCATTGGACAAGTACCCAGCCCTTTCGCATGTGCAGCCAACATTAAGTTTTGTGCCGCTAAACAGCTACTCTTAATTCCTTCTTCTTCCCAAACTGAATCTGGAACAAAAGCAATTGGATCAAATATCTTTTCGCGAAATTTTGATTCATATGGTGTTGCCAAACACACGATTAATACAGGTGCCTCTGAGAAAGCTGTTGCATATGGTCCAAATGAACGGGTAAGTAATTTCCCTGCTTTCTCTTCTCCGTTTTCTGCCGCTTTTGCCGCAAGTTTATGTAATGCATCCCAAGTCATTTGCTCAATTTCTTTAATTTTCTCTCGGTTCATAATGACCAAGAACTCCCAAGTTTGTGAGTTCGTATCACTCGGTGCATAACGAGCACAATCAATAATTTCTTTTATGTCACTAATGGATACTTCTTGTTCTGTGAACTTCCTAACACTTCGTCTACCGTGAATTACTTCTTTAAAATCTTCATAATTCATACATTAAATCCCCTTTTTACAACGTTTTCAAATCTTGTCCTATGTTTGAATTATATCATGAAAAAAAGCTGGAGGAATACCAGCTTTTTTCTTCAATATTAGTTCGTAACTTTAAATAAACGAATACTTTCTTCATATGCAACTTGGAGTTTCTTTGTAATTGGTCCTCTTTCGCCGGTTCTAAACTGTTCATCACCTATTTGAACGACTGGGAATATTTCAAGTGGTGTCGCTGTAAAGAAGCACTCATCAGCCTCATATACTTCTTGTAGTGAAAATTCTCGTTCTTCTACTTCAATATGTAACTCTTTCGCTAATGTAATAACGAAGTGACGTGTAATGCCGTGTAGAATGAAGTTGTCAGCCGGATGTGTAATCAATTTATTATTCTTCACCATAAAGAAATTTGAATGACACCCTTCAGTTACAATTCCATCTCGTACTAATATCGCTTCTTGATAGCCTTGTTCGTTTATTTTATTTTTAATCATAATATTAGGTAGCAGATTTAAAGATTTTATATGACAAAACTTCCACCGTATATCCTCTTCTACCGTAACTTTTATTCCCAGTTCCATAGCAGCAATTGGTCTTGGAAACGAAACAATATTTGCAAAATATGTTGGTTGCATATTTGACTCATATACATGATTACGTGCTTGAGCACCTCTTGATATTTGCAAATATACATTCCCATCTTCTTGAAATTGATTTTTTTCAATCATTTGATGCAACTCTTCCACTAACTCCTCCTTAGTAAAAGGTGGAATTAGTTTTATTTCTTCCATAGAATTAAAGAATCGTTCCAAATGTAGATCTAATAAATGTGGCTTCCCATCATATAGTCTGAATACCTCGTATATACCATCACCAAATTGAAAGCCTCTCTCCTCTAATGGAATCATCGGCTGTTCTTCCTTCGTATTTACAATTCTTCCGTTAAACAAAATCCAATCTTTATGAGTAGCTTTCATTCATTCCCACTCCTTTATTCCATAATTGGTTTAATTGTACAACTTATCCACACTCAAAAGAAGGAATTTTCTGTATTTTTATAAATAAAAAAGTACATCACCCATTTAAGGTGATGTACTCGACCATTCATTTACTTTAAAAAATATTTTTCAATATCATCTAACATAAGGTTTGCAGCTACAATACCACCTGCTGTATTCCAAATCACTTCATCTACTTCGAATACTTTATTATCTTTAGAAGCCTGTAACTGCTTAAAGAGCGGATCTTCTGTCCATTCTTTCGCTAACGTGTTTCCTTCATTATTCTTATCCGCATCTTTATCAGATGTGAAATAGAATAAGTAGTCCCCGTCCATATTTGGAATTTGTTCTTTTGTAATTCCTTTTATCGCAAATTCATCTTTATCTTGTAATGGTGGTCGTTTAAATCCAATATCATTTAATACAACGCCTGAGAATGAATTTTTTTGATAAATACGAACATCACCTGGGACGAAGCGAATAATTGAAACTTTAGAGTTAATTTTATTACCTAATTGTTCTTTTATTCCTGCAATACGCTTTTTATAATCATTAAGAGCATTTTGCCCTTCTTTTTCTTTATTTACAGCTTTTGTATAAAGCGTAAAGTTTTCTTTCCAATCACCGCGCAATGTTTCAGCATATACTGTTGGCGCGATTTCTTTTAACTGCTCGTATATTTTTTCGTGACGCATTTTATTTCCAATAATTAAATCCGGCTGAAGCTTCATTACTGCCTCTAAATTAATGTCACGCTCAGTTCCTACTACTTTCGTATCTTTTAACTCATTCGCTAAATGAGGATACCATTCATCCCCAGCTCGTGGTTTTGTCGTTCCAACTGGCGTTACTCCAACAGTTAAAAGTGCCTCAGCACCCTCATTCGTTAAAACAACAACTCTTTTTGGTGTACCATTTACTGTCGTTTCGCCCATCGCATGCTTTATACTATATGAATCTTTTGCCTTTACTGATGTATCTTTATCTTTCTTCTCTTTTTCTTTACCGCAACCTGCAATTATGACCATTAATAACATAATGCAAAGTATAAGAATATTTTTAGTGCGTGTCATAAATCCCCCTAGTTGAAAATGATCTTCATTAACATTTAAAGATTAATGTATATCTCATACATTGTCAATAGATATATCAGAAAACTTTTACAATATATATAATTTCCACCTCATTTTTATTCAAAATATTTTTGTACTTATTTGCTATTCACTTTTTAACCGTAACATGTGAAACATAAACGGACATAAGAAAGTAATTGTAATTCCAGTCAATGCATAACGTACATAATACATATCAGGTATTACTTTTTTTAGTATGAGCTGTATCATTAACATGAAACTAAGGCCTAAAACTGTTTTTACTACTTGTATTTTAAAATTATTATTTTCATTCATTTTAATAAAGTGATTCTCTAACATGATACCAATCGTAGAACCTGTCAAAACTCCAAGTAATTTTAAATTATCTATTTGGTCAGTCATAAAATACATAATGAGTGAAACTGCCAATACAATTCGTTGTAACAATATAAATTTCCTATCACTTAATTCCCCTGTTACTTTCGTATATAAATAAACAACTATGACACTAATTAAAACGGCACCTATTATATCACTGAGCCAATGTACACGTAAATATAGACGAGAAGTAGCAACCAATATTATAAAAATAATTCCAATGATCCAAATGATTCTCTTTTTACATAACATCATAAAAGAGCCCCAAAATGTTGTCGCTAACTGGACGTGTGTACTTGGAAAAGAATAACCTGCAGCTGATTTTTCATATAAAGCCTGAATTCCTTCGTATGTATACGGTCGCGGGATTTTCATGAATTCTTTTACCACTATCCCTATATACCCAGAGAAACAAAGCATAACAATCATATGAAATGCTTTTCTTTTAGAAACGCACCAATATAAAATCGAAATAATGACTAAATACAACGTTTCATTTGCAATACTAGATATAAGTTTAAAAAGTATTGTAAGCACACTTCCCTCCACACTGGTCATCCATTCAAGAAATAAAATATCCAAATTAAACATAAAAAAAAACGAAACCTCCCCAAAATTTAATCCTGCTATTTGTCAGCACTTAAGATAAACTAGTTGATTAACATTTCAAATTTATACACCTACTTACGTTACAGGTTAAGAATATATAGTACCACATACTAATAATAGATAATATGTTAAATCATCTAATTATTTTTATAAATTTTAATGAAATTTTGAGCTTTATATACAAAAACATCTGTATCTTGTTATCCACTTATTTATATTCCATGTCAAATTGCACCTCGTTGTTTTTTGATATATGGAACTACTATTAAATAAATCAGCATACATATAACTTTCAAAACCATTACAATTACAAATAAAAAAACCGCCTTATATAAGGCGGTTTCTATCATTGTGCTTTAACCAATTTAAAATAAATATATACGATTGATAGTGAATATAACGTATGCAAAATAAAAGAAATAAAAGGGCTATTCCAGTGCTACTATACAGCAAACCGAACTTTAAAAAAATATTTAAAAGCGGTGGAAAGTTCGTTATGTTTTGTAATGTAATAAGCATACAAAATAAAAGGAAAAACACAGGGGCATATTGTAATTCATACGGCTTTCTTTTCTTATTCATTCTTTTTCGAATGAACATATGGATTAGCTCTGCTACTATAAAACACCCTCCAATTAATACAAGACCAGAAGTCATCGTCATATATCCACCTGCCTTATATTTATCTCGCACAACTACTCATCGTTATATTTTCTTCACATATATTCCATCTTCTTCATTAAAACCAAAGCTCTCTATGAAAGTTTTTGCTTGTTCTGTTAATTCCGTTTGTAATACCTTTATCTCTTTCACGTTTCTTTCTTTCATCATCGTTTCAAATGTAAAATACGTATTTGTCCCATAACCGTAACTTTGATAATCAAAGTGAATAATTAACTGCGATAAAATTGCACTCTCCTCTTGTACACTATAGTCTATTACACCAATATATGTATCATCAACTTTCACACAATACTGTACTTGATTCTCAGTTAAACTATGTGAGCGAAACATTTCTTTAACAACGCTTTCATTATCTACAGTTACTTTTTCAAACGTAATCATATGTTGTCCATCCTTTTACTATTATTGTATCAATAATACGTCCTATTTATGAAAAAAACCTTAAGACCATATGCGATCTTAAGGTTTTTCTAATTAAACTAAGCTATACGCACGTTTCGTTTCTTCGTGGAACTTATTCGTATCGTATTTATGCTCAACATAAATTTGATGCCATACCATAAACGCAAGTACAGTCCAAATTTTACGGCTATAATCGCCTTTATCTGCACAATGTGCTTCCAGTAAGTTTAATACATACTGTTTGTCGATTAAATGCTCTGTTTTACTCTCGTTTATAATATTGATAGCCCAATCATGCATTTCGTCTTTTAACCAGTGACGAATTGGTACTGGGAATCCAAGTTTTTTACGATCTAATACGTGATCTGGAACGATTCCGCGTGCCGCTTCACGTAAAATAGCTTTCGTAGTTCCGTTAGCAATCTTAAATTCAGTTGGAATTTTAGATGCAACATCAAATACTTCTTTATCTAAGAACGGTACACGAAGTTCTAATGAGTTTGCCATTGTCATTTTATCAGCTTTTAATAAAATGTCACCGCGTAACCATGTGAACATGTCAATGTACTGCATTTTGCTTACATCATCATAATCTTTAATCTCGTTATACAATGGTTTCGTGATATCCATATAGTTAACACTTTCATTGTAATACTTCATTAATTCAACTTTCTCTTCTTCACGGAAGATTTTCGCGTTTCCATAGTAACGCTCTTCAATTGGCGTACACCCACGCTCTAGGAAGCTCTTTCCTTTAAATCCTTCTTTAAGAGCACCACTTAATGCTTTTAGAACGCTCTTACCTGGGCTAGGAATGTAAGAGAACATTTTTAGTGAGTTTGGCTCACGATAAATGTTATAACCACCAAATAGCTCGTCTGCACCTTCACCTGAAAGAACAACTGTTACATGCTTACGTGCTTCTTTTGCAACGAAGTACAATGGTACAGCTGCTGGATCTGCTAAAGGATCATCCATATGCCAAATGATTTTTGGGAACTCATCCATAAACTCTTTCGCTGAAATGAATACGTTATGGTTTTTAACGCCTAATTTCTCAGCAGTTTCTTTTGCAACATCAACTTCACTGAAACCACGTTGTTCAAAACCAATTGAGAATGTTAAAAGATTTGGATTCATTTCTCTTGCGATAGAAGCGATAATAGATGAATCGATACCACCAGATAAGAATGAACCTACTGGTACATCACTGCGCATATGCACTTTTACTGAATCATACAACACATCACGAATTGCTTGGATATGCTCCTCTTTCGTTGCGCTTGAAGCATTGAAATAAGGTTTCCAGTAGCGATGGATTTCCATCTCTTTACCGATTTCTTTTACGAAATAATGACCAGGCTCGATTTTATTAACATCAATTGTTAATGTTTCTGGCTCTGGACCATATTGGTACGTAAAGTAATGTTGTAGTGACGTTGGATTAACGCCTTTATCTTCCATCACATGCATAATACTTTTCTTCTCAGATGCGAAGAATGTAGTATCACCTTGTTGTGCGACGTATAAAGGTTTAATACCGAAGTGGTCACGTGCACCGAAAAGTTTCTTCTCTTCACGATCCCAAATCATAAATGCAAACATACCACGAAGATAGTCTACACATTTTTCTTTCATATGTGCATACAATGCAATGATAACTTCTGTATCAGATTGTGTTGCAAACGTTGCACCTTTTTCAAGTAACATTTCACGTAATTCTACATAGTTGTAAATTTCACCATTAAAAATAATTACATATCGATCATTTTCATAAGTTAGCGGCTGATGTCCTGCCTCTAAGTCAATGATGCTTAAACGGCGGAAGCCAAATTGTACATGTTCATCACGAAAATATCCTTCGTCATCTGGACCACGGTGGAAAATCATCGTGTTCATATTTTCAAATTGATGTTTTTCTGTTTCTGAAAACTCTCTAGGGTTTTCACATAAACATCCTACAAAACCACACATACTTCTTACCCTCTTTCAGTTTTCATTCTGTCTATATACTACTATATCAACCCTATTTATACTAGCATAATCAATTGAATATGGCGACCAAAAACTATAAAAAAATCACTCCATTTCACATTTTTAACAATTTTTTATGAAAACATGAAAACTAGGCAATCACCTTTCTCCGCTTTTGTCATATGATATTGCAAATTGATTTCTAGGAGGGAATACCATGAGTGAAGAAAAAAAAGACTCTTCTCGCCCACCGGTTCGCAATTATTTAAAGCAAATTGATGATTTCTTCGAGCAAACACCACTTCGCAATGTAATCGCTGATTTAAATCATTTTTTCCAAAAAGGAAATCGTTTATTAACATTCCCCGTAGATTTATATGAAGTTGGTGAAGAACTCGTTGTTACAGCTGAACTACCAGGTATACAAAAAGAACAAATTCAAATTGAAATACAAAGTGAATACTTAAAAGTCTCTGTAAAAGAAGAGATACTTGAAGAGGTCGAGGAAGAAACATCTCATAACTATTATCGCCGAGAACGTTCCATTTCAGAAGCATCAAGATTGATTAAATTACCGTACTCAATTAATAAAAAAGCAGCGAAAGCTTCGTATCAAAACGGCGTGTTAGAAATTCGGGCACCAAAACTTCCACAACAACATGACATTTTATCCATAGACTAATGTAAAAAAAGAAGGGTGCTATGCACCCTTCTTTTTAATCCACTAATCTCTTCATATCACGTATAATGTCTTCGTACGGCGTATTACTAATACCACTATACTTTTTCATTACTTTTCCGTTTTGATCAATTAAATAAAATGATGTACCATGTATAACTTGACCATCCTCAGGTTTATCTACAAGTGATTGGAAATTATCTTTTGAAAACTTTGTAATATCTTCTAATGAATAACCCGTTAATAAATTCCAGTTACTAGTATCCTCTGTAAACTTTTGAATGAAAGCCTTCAAATTCTCCGGCTTATCAAGGTCTGGATCTACACTAAACGAAACAAACTGAACGTCTAATTTCTCTTCTTTGGCCATCTTTTGCAGTTTTGCCATATTGGCAGTCATTGGCGGACAAACTGTTTGGCAATTTGTGAACATAAAATCAGCAACCCAAACTTTCCCTTTTAAATCTTTTGTACCAAATGACTTTCCATCTTGATTTGTAAATTGGAAAGTTTCTAAATCCCAATTCAATGGTTTACGAAGCTTTGAACCCGATCCACTACATCCAGCAAGTACAAAGAGACAAAATACAACCATAAGACCAATTATTTTTTGATAACGCTTCATCTATAAACCTCTTTTCTCTATCCTAAATTTAAATAGGTTATGTTTATCATAACAAAAGTTAACACTACGAGAAAATTGTTTACTACATTTGTTCACGAAATCGTACGAATTTACGTATGTTACTTCTTTATTTTAAGCCAATTACTAGACAAAATTTATTTTTTTACTATTATTTCTCTAAATAGAAGTTGCAAAACTAATTTTATTGTTACTTTTGTAAACGCATCCCCCTATTTTTTAACAATTCCTTAAACATTCATCCATGTTATACACTGTATTCCTTAACAACATTTCGGTACAATACAATTACAACGATTTTAAATGAGGTGATGTTCATGACAAAACGTTATGAAAACATGGATAATGTGAGTACAAAAAAATCAATTCGTTCCTTTATACGTTGGCGAAAAGAACGAAAACAAAATAAAAAGGATTTTTCTTTTTTAGTAGAACAATCACCTGTTAAGCAAAGTAAATTTCTACAAAACAACTTTGAAAAGACGTCTGTAACTTGGATTGGTCATTCCACATTCCTTATCCAAACGAATGGGCTGAATATATTAACAGATCCAGTATGGGCTACTAAATTAAAATTAGTTCCAAGACTTACTGAACCTGGTCTTTCTATACAAGAACTACCTAAAATTGATATTGTCCTCATTTCACACGGTCATTATGACCATTTAGATTTTTCAACGCTTCGCCAGCTAAATGATGATGTTTTATACCTTGTTCCTATTGGACTGAAAAAACTATTTACTCGCAAAAAATTTACTCGTGTAGAAGAGTATAATTGGTGGGAAAATACGATCATTAATGATGTTTCCTTTCACTTCGTACCGGCCCAGCACTGGACGAGAAGATCCTTATTTGATATGAATACATCTCACTGGGGGGGATGGATTATTAATAATGAACCAACGAAAGAAACCGTTTATTTTTGTGGTGACAGTGGCTATTTCCAAGGTTTCAAAGAAATTGGCAGACGCTTTTCAATTGATATTGCCCTTATGCCAATTGGCACTTATGAGCCAGAGTGGTTTATGAAAGTATCTCATGTTTCACCTGAAGAGGCAGTGCAAGCTTATTTAGATTTAAACGCTACACACTTTATACCGATGCATTACGGAGCTTTTGCCCTTGCCGATGAAACACCTCGCGAGGCAGTAACAAGGCTCCGAAATAATTGGAATTTACGTATGTTACCGTGGGAACAACTGCATGTACTCTTTTTAGGCCAAACTTTTACTTATAATAGCGCAACAAACGATAAGCAAGTAAATGAAAAAATTGAAACATTACACGTATAACGTAACTACTTATTTTCTATATCCAACATATACTATAGAAAATCATAAAGTAAAACTTTAATCAGTGGGTGTTTTCTATGAATAAATATTTACAGACTCGCTATATCATTAGCGGGAGTGCCTGTATAACCCTTCTTATTTCTTACTTTCTATTCACATAAAAAAGCTACTTGAAAATTCATTTCAAGTAGCTTTTTTATTACTCTGCTAAATACATAAATCCGATTGCACCCGGACCTGTATGAGTACTAATAATAGGCGTTGTAAAGAAAATTTCTGATTGAGCAAATCCACTCACTTTTTCAACAGCCGCTTTTACATTTTCAGCTAAAGGAATTGCTTTCGCATGCGGAATTGCAACAGCTTTTACAACTTTTCCAGCTGTATCTTCCTCAAATAACTTAGCTAACGTTTTTACAATTTGACCTTGGCTACGCACTTTCGTTACAGGGTTATAAACACCATCTTCAAGGCTAGCAATTGGCTTTATATTGAGTAGCGAACCGATAAACGCTTTTCCTTTACCGATACGCCCACCCTTCACTAAATTTTCTAATGTATCTACTACTACATATAAACGAGTATTCTTTCTCACTTCATCTACACGTTTTAAAATTTCTTCTAGTGAGCGTCCTTCATTTGCCATTTTTGCAGCTTCTATTACTTGATATGCTAAAGCATGTGTAATAAATTGAGAATCAACAACTGTTACTTTTGTGTCGGTCATTGATGCAGCACTATTGGCAGTTGCCACAGTACCACTCATTCCACTTGTCATATGAATGGAAAGTACTTCACTTCCATCTTCACCTAACTTGTCATACATTTCTACAAATGTACCCATTGCCGGTTGTGATGTTTTTGGTAATTCCTCTGATTTGATCATTTCTTCAATAAATTCATCAGGTTGTAAATCAACGCGATCTAAATATGTTTGTCCATTTACAGAGATTGATAATGGTAGCACATGAATGCCATACTTTTCGATTACATCCTGCGTTAAATCTGCAGTTGAATCTGTTACAATTTTAATTTTTTGCATATTATATTCTTCCCTTTCCAATACGCTCTCCTTGTTATTATACTAGCATTCCCTGTGCTTTCAACAATTTCGAACAAATTTCACCAAATTAATTATATTTTTATACCTAAAATGAAAAAGACAGAGTTTACTAACCCTGTCCATACTTTGTATCATGCATTTTTTTCAAGGGTATTTGTTTTATATACATTTAAATAATCATTCCACTTCAAACAATTTTGCAAATATTCACGGAAAGAATACGAAAATCTTGGGTGCTTTTGTTTTTGAATTTTTGCAATAAATAATTGAAGACGAGACTGAATTAGAAACGATAATGGATGCTGTGCCTGTAGGACAGGGATTTCGAATATTTTAATACAATCCCCTGTTGAATGAGTGAAATAAAAACTTTTCGTAATCACAATATCAATCCTCTTTTTCATTGGATTTTTGAACTTCCTCTACTTTACCCTGTAACACGTTGTTTAAAGTGGAGACTTCTATGAATACAAAAGTATCCTTAGTCAATCCCTGTAGTCCTTTTGGTTAGAAGATTTATACTCTATTCATCCTCCATCCTAAATATCCGATCAGACAGGAATCCCGCTATCCGTATATTGCTTAATAATTTTAGTATAAACTTAGCAAAGCGCAAAGTTTGTCTAAATTTTGGAGATTCTATAATTTTTTTCTTCTATATATTGTATACGTTTATGTCTAAAGTATAACAAATAAATAAAAAAAGTGCCTTTATAACGAGGCACTTTTCGACTGTATTTCTTCTTCTCTTTTCTTTTTCCGCTTACTGACAATCTTTGATAAAGCGATACTAATTTCATAAATACAAATAAGCGGTACCGCTACTAAACTATGTGATAAAAAATCCGGCGGTGATATACACGATGCAATGATAATCAATGCTACGTAAGCATACCTTCTTATTTTTATTAGCAATTCCGCCGTTAACAGTCCAATACTCGTTAAAAACATGACAACTACAGGTAATTCAAAAATTACAGCAAATGGAACTGTTAAATTAAGAACAAAATGAAAATACTTTTCTGTCGTAAACATCGTATTAAACATTTCATTACCTATCGTATTTAAAAAATGAAATAAAAACGGCATTACAACGAAATATCCAAAACATAAACCTGCAATAAATAATATAGACAATACCGGTATATACATTACTGTCATTTTTTGTTCATTTGGATGTAAACCCGGTTTTACAAATAACCAAATTTGTATAGCAGCAAAAGGAATTGTACAAACGATAGCAAATACTGTAGCAATCGAGAAAAAAATCCATAATACATCACTTGGACCGAGAACAGTTAATTTCATTGGTAAATCTTTTACTAGCCAAAAATAAATATCCTTCGTAAAAGTAAATCCGATAATTAAAAATAGGACAAAGGATAGTACTGTATATATTACTCGTTTGCGAAGCTCAACAATATGTTCTACTACGCTCATTTCCCGATCTTCCATCTCGTTCACCACACTTTATTTATCCATTTCGAGGAAAATTCATTACATTTTTTCTTTCTTTTCCTTCTCTTGAAATGCATCATCAGTCAATTCTTTCGTTGATTTTTTGAATTCTTTTAACGTTTCCCCTAAAGCCTTTCCGATTTCCGGCAATTTTTTCGGCCCAAACAAAATGAGTACAGCTACTAAAATTAAAATTAATCCTGGAAAGCCAATATTTGAAAACATTTCTCCATCCCCTTTATTAGTAGATTCCTTGTCCTACTATTGCATAATTTTATTTTGTCAAAAAAGTTTGAAAACGTCAACAAATCCATTGCCTTTTGTCAAAAAAATTCAAAAATATAATCAATTATACAAATTTCATTTTCTATTGCCCTTGTGTATGATATGGTAAGGGAAGTGACATATTATTTTATGATAGTAGAAAGGATTTGCATTATGACTGAAAAAATGACGCGAATGACACATTTTGTGAAAGAAGAAATTGCAAATGCAATTACACATGGTATCGGTGCCATTTTAAGCATCCCTGCCTTAATTATATTAATTATTCATGCCTCTAAGCATGGTACCACATCTGCTGTAGTTGCATTTACGGTTTATGGTGTAAGCATGTTTTTACTGTACTTGTTTTCGACCTTGTTACATAGCATTCATCATCCAAAAGTAGAAAAATTATTTACTATACTAGATCACTCAGCCATTTATTTATTAATCGCTGGCACATATACTCCTTTTTTACTTATTACGCTTCGCGGACCATTAGGCTGGACGTTACTCGCTATTATATGGACACTAGCACTCGGAGGTATCATCTTCAAAATTTTCTTTGTACGTCGCTTTATTAAGGCATCAACATTATGTTATATCATAATGGGATGGCTCATAATCGTTGCTATTAAACCACTTTATGAAAATCTAACTGGACATGGTTTTTCACTACTTTTAGCAGGCGGAATTTTATATTCTGTAGGGGCTATATTCTTCCTTTGGGAAAAGTTACCTTTCAATCATGCCATTTGGCATCTTTTCGTTTTAGGTGGTAGTGCGATGATGTTCTTCTGCGTACTCTTTTATGTCTTACCTACAGCATAAAAAAAGGTTTCAGCTTATATTAAGCTGAAACCTTTTTTTATTACTTATGTAATTGTGATGCGATAACATCCTGTGTATGCTTCGTTAATTCTTTAATATCCATATTCGCATACTCTTCAGCTGTAATCGGCTTAGAAATTGTTACTGTTGCATGAGCTGGTTTCATACGGTTTCCATTCGCTTCAAACATTTTATATGTCCCATCTAATGTTACAGGTAAGATTGCTACACCAGATTTTACTGCAAGGTGAAAACTCCCAGCCTTAAACTCTCCAATTTCGCCACCCTTACTTCTCGTCCCTTCTGGGAAGATTACGATTGAATGCCCGTTCTTTAACAGCCCAATTCCATCTTTAATCGCTTGAAGAGATTGACGACGATCATTACGAACCATAAATACACAATTCATAAGTTCCATCCAAGTTGGTACAACTGGAAACTTCTTAATCTCTGCTTTTGAAACAAATCCAATTGGTTTATTTAAGTAACCTAGTAAAACAGGAATATCCATATTACTCTGATGATTACTTACAACTAGTACCGGCTTATCTTTTGGAACATTTTCCAGTCCCTTTACTTCAACTGTCCCACCAGCTACACGTACCATTTTCTTACCAAACCAATTTGTCGTTTTATACACAACATTATCTTTTTCTTGTGGCGACATCGTATTTACTTGTCTTTTCAGACGCCACATTCTCGGTGTAATCGCAATTACGATTAAAATTAAATAAAAGATTTTAAAAAACGTTTGAATCATACAGAACCCCCACCTATTATCATTCCGACCTTCATTATACTAGACAAACGAAGGAAAAAGAAGAAAAAATGTCCAAACAGCAAGTGCTTGGACATTTTCAAGTATTCTATATTAGAAACGTTTTGCTAATTCACGAGCATTAGCAATTGCTGCTTCTTTAATTTCTGGTGCTTTTTCAGGGTTTGCATTCATACCTTCAACTGCAATGTATTCAGTTTCATTTACACCAATGAATCCTAATACTGTTTTTAAGTGATTGCGGCCGAAGTCTACAGCTGCGTATGCTCCTTCAGAATAAACGCCACCTGTTGCTTGAATGTGAAGTGCTTTTTTGCCTTCTAATAAGCCAACTGGGCCATTTTCAGTATACTTGAATGTTTTACCTGCGATTGCTAAGTTATCTAAGTATGCTTTTACTACTGGTGGATAGCTAAAGTTCCACATTGGAGTTACGAATACATAACGATCCGCATGCATAAATGTTTCTAAGTTTGTGTTCATTGCTGCAACTTTTTGTTGTTGAACTTCAGTTAAAGTTTCAAAGCCTTCACCTGCTGCAAATTTACCCCAAGCAGCAAATACATCCGCATCGATTGCTGGTACTGTAGTGTTGAATAAATCAATTGTTACAACTTCGTCTTGTGGATGTTCGTTTTTATAAGCTTCGATGAAAGCTTCTCCTACTGCCATTCCGAAAGAACCTTCTGCTGAATTTGGATTTGCTGTAATAAATAGTACTTTTGTCATTGTATTCTCTCCCTTTTACACATCTTATCTTTAATTTGAGATTTATAATTCGAAAGTAAATAACTTACCTTATGTAAGTATAATACAAAAAGTTATGTTCAATGTCAATAAAAAATAGCTACTTTTTTTTCGTAAGTTAATAAACACTATCTTTTCAATATGTTTTTGGTGAAACAAAAAACTACCTCCACATTCCATGGAGATAGTCTTCATCATTTTCTATTTTTGAAACACATGTTTCACTTTTTCAGCTGGAATATTACTTCCGCCTCTACCTTTTACATCTTCAATCATCATTGTAATGACCATATCTGGTGAATTTAAATCAAATGCAGCGAACCAGCCTAGTTCTTTTCCTTCGGCCTCTTTTGATACTTTTAATTCCGCTGTACCTGTTTTTCCAGCAAGAGTCATTCCATCAATTTTAGCAATTTTCCCAGTACCATCTGGATCATTAATTACTTTCGTCATAGCAGTTCTTAATATATCCTGATTGCCTTTTGAAATGACATTCTCTTTCCAAACTTTTGGTTGCTTATCTGTTTTAATAATATATGGAGAAGGTATGTTTCCATCATTAACAATTGGTGCGTACGTTAACGCTAGATGGAGTGGCGTCATTAATACTTGCCCTTGTCCATAACCTGTGTCTGCCATTTGAATATCATTTTTAATACCACCATTTGCGATTTTAGAAGCTGGGAATCCATATTCAATTGGTAATTTCTCATCGAATCCGAATTTTTTCGCTTCACTCATAAATTTATCTTTTCCGATTTTCAAAGCTTCTTGTGCGAAATAAATATTATCCGAGTATTTCATTGCCTTATCAAAATCAATCGGATTTGCATCTTTTACACGCGTTACATAATAATTACCCCAAGAAGAATCTTTTGTCCATTTTAATCCTTCAATTTTCAATTCTTCTTTTGGATCGATTGTTTTCGTTTCAAGACCGATTGCAGCTGTAATAGGCTTAAATACAGATCCTGGAACTGATAATTGTGTAAATCGGTTCGTCATCGGCTTTTTCGGATCGTTATTCCATGCATCGCGTTGTGCTTTTGATGTCCCTCTTGCAATTATGTTAGGATTATATGCTGGGCTACTTACAAGTGCAAGTGTTTCTCCGCTTTTCGGATTAATTGCCGCACTTGAACCAGCCTCGCCTTTCATTTCATTATAAGTTTTTTCTTGAACAGCACTATCAATCGTTAAAGTTACATTTTCCCCATCAACAGCATCTGTTTTTGCTAAATTTTTAATTTCTTTCCCTTGTGCATCTTCTACAAAGACACGGCCACCTTTTTTACCACGTAGCTTTTCTTCCAGTACTTGCTCTAAACCAGCTTTACCTACTGGATCATCTGCTTGATAGCCTTTCTTTTGTAGCGTTTTTAAATCTTCAGCATTCACTTTTCCAATATAACCAGTAAGATGTGCTGCTGCTTCCCCTAACGGATATGTACGAACATTTACTGGTTTTGTTGAAACACCTGCTAAATCAATGTACGTATTTTGCGTTGCCCCTTCAGGCAAAATTCCAATTGGTACGAGATACCCTGGTTTTACCCATTTAGCAGCTAGTTTTTGATCAATTTCTTCTACAGACATATTTAATAACTTCGCTACTGTCTCTTTCGTTTGCGGAGCAGTATCGTCTAATTTTTCTGGAACTATTCCAATTTCAGAAGCTTTCCCATTCGTTGCAAGACCTTTTCCATTACGATCATATATTTCTCCACGTTTTGGCTGCGTCGTTTGCATACGCACTTTACTATCTTTTGTCATACCTGGGAAGATAAAATCAGGAGTCCAATCTATTTTCCAAGATTCTTTATCTCCATCTTTTTCTTTCACCATTTTTGCTTCATGACCAAAAGTGATTTTACCGCCAACTGTATCCATACTTACTTTAAAAGGAACAGGACCTTCATCTTTTTTATCTTCTTTTACTTCCCCTGTTTCTACTTTTAAATCTTTCACTTCAATGCCAGCATAAATTTTTTCATATTTCTCAGTGAAATCTTTCTTTGAAATATCTTTTTTTGCCTTTTCTGATAATTGATCATACATTTCTGCAAATTTTTGTTTATTCCATGCTTTTGCATATGTATCAAACGCTTCTTGTGGTTTTTCTTCTTTACCACATCCAACTAACATGAATGTTAAGCAAAGAAAAAGAATCCCCCATATCTTTCTCAATCGATTCTCCTCCTCTTTCTACACCAATACTTTAGAAAATATTAGCATTTTTACATGCTACCATTCATTATAGCACTATCGAATCTCATCTATAAACCTATATTGATGGATACAGATAAAAAGATTGATGCGAATATTCACATCAACCTCTATTATTATTGTTGCTTTTCATATACATGATAATAGTACGTATACGGATTTTTTTCATCCGTTAACCCTTTTTCAACAAAAATTTCTTTCCAATTTGCCATATCGATTTCTGGGAAGAATGTATCTCCTTCAAATGCATGATGAATTTTTGTTATATATAACTTGTCTACGTATGGTAAAAAGAGATCATAAATTTGCGCTCCGCCAAAAATAAAAATCTCTTCTTCATTTTTGCATAGCTCAAACACTTCTTCTACAGAATGTGCTACTTCACAGCCTTCAACATGATACCCTTCATTACGAGTTACAATGATATTACGTCTTCCAGGCAGTGGTCTACCAATCGCTTCATAGTTTTTTCTTCCCATAATAAGCGAATGACCCATCGTTGTTTTCTTTACATATTGTAATTCACTCGGTAAACGCCAAGGTAAATTATTATCTTTACCAATTACTCTATTCTCGTCCATTGCGACCATAAATGAAACTATCATCTTTTCATCTCCTCTACAATTACACTGCAACCGGTGCTTTAATTGCTGGGTGTGGATCATATCCTTCAATCGTTAAATCTTCCATTTCAAATTCAAACACAGATTTCACATCTGGATTTAATGTAAGTTTTGGGAACGGACGTGGTTCACGTGCCAATTGCTTTTCCACTTGCTCAAAATGATTCGTATAAATGTGTGCATCTCCAATTGTATGAACAAATTCTCCCACTTCAAGTCCGCATTCATGTGCAATTAAATGTGTTAGTAGTGAGTAACTTGCAATGTTAAATGGAATTCCAAGGAATATGTCACCACTTCTTTGATATAACTGACAAGAAAGTTTGCCATCCGCTACATAAAACTGGAATAGCGTATGACAAGGTGGTAATGCCATACTTGGTACATCTTCAGGATTCCAGGCAGAAACAATTAGGCGACGGGAGTCTGGCGTTTTTTTAATCATTTCAATTACATCTTTTAATTGATCAAGCGTCTCACCAGCTGTCGTTTTCCAGGCACGCCACTGCTTTCCGTATACATCTCCTAAATAACCATATTTATTCGAGAAATCATCATCTTCTAAAACGTTCTTTTTAAACAATTCCATTTGCTCATCGTACTGCACTTTAAATTCCTCATCTTGTTGTGAGCGAAGACCGAAATCAGTCATATCAGGACCAGTATACTCATCGCTTTCTACCCAGCTCTTAAATGCCCATTCATTCCAAATATTATTATTATGCTGCAATAAATAACGAATATTTGTATCACCTTTCATAAACCAAAGCAGTTCACTTGCTACAAGGCGAAACGGCACTCTCTTTGTCGTTAATAAAGGAAAACCTTTACTTAGATCAAAACGCATTTGATATCCAAATACAGATACAGTGCCTGTCCCTGTACGATCTTCTTTCTTCGTACCATGCTCCATTACATGGCGGCATAAATTTAAGTATTCATATTCAGCATGTTTCATATGTAGTAAAACCTTCTTTCAATCTTATATGAAATTTATCATAACATGAAAAACAGTGAATTAAATAATCCTAATGAATAAAAATATATTTCTATATAAACAGAATTCTACTTCAATATATTTTTACAAAATGTAAATTTATAATCACCTGATCCTAAATCCCTTCCAACGTCATGTTCTGCTTTCCATTTTGTTTCGTCTATCCGTAATGTAGCGCTTGTATTAGCTGGTACAGAAATATATAAAAAGGCTTGTTCCTTTTCTACACGCCACTCAATCTTAATTTCTCCATAAGCTGTCTCACGTTTTACTTTAACCCATTCTATATTCGAATCAAAATGTGGTTGTACATAAAAATGTTTATATGCAGGTTTTGTCTCATCCATTTCTAATCCAATAATATATCGGTATATCCATTCAACAATAGAGCCATATGCGTAATGATTATAAGAATTCATGCTATCATTCCAAAGTGTTCCATCCTCTTTCACGCCATCCCAATGTTCCCAAATCGTTGTGGCACCTTTTTTCACTTGGTATAACCATGATGGATAATCTTCATAAAATAGAAGCTTACAAGCAAGGTCATGCCGGTTAAACTTACTTAATATTAAATTCAAATACGGTGTTCCTATAAAACCTGTTGTTAAATGATTTTTATTTTCTTTTAATAGCTCAATTAAGCGATTAAATACTTTCTCATTCACATCATCTTTCACTAGTTCAAAAAGAAGTACTAATATGTGAGCTGTTTGTGTATTTGAAATTAACCTACCATTTGGTGTAACGAATTCATTTTGAAATGCTTGAACAATATTCCCATGTAACTCTGCATATAATTTAGCATCTGTATTTTCACCTAAAATCTCAGCAATCCTTCGTAAAAGCGATGTAGAATAGGCATAATAAGCTGTCGCAATAAAATGCTTGTCTGTTCCGCCTTCATATACATCTGGTTTCGTATCTAATGCGAGCCAATCCCCTAAATGATAGCCTGTATCCCATAAATACTCGTTCTCACCTTGTGAACGTATGTAATCTATATACTTCTTCATACTGTCATATTGTTCTTTTAAAATCGATACATCTCCGTAATGTAAATAATGAACCCACGGGCATATAATTGCTGCATCGCCCCAACCACCAGAAGTATGTAAATCAAAATCCGCTCTTTTCCCAAAAGCATCTGGAATAACTAAAGGCACAGCTCCATTAACATTTTGATCTAATGATAAATCTTGGAGCCACTTTTTAAAGAATAATTGTACATTCATAATTTGCGTAGCTGTCCCAATGAACATTTGTGCATCCCCGGTCCATCCAAGTCGATCATCTCGCTGCGGACAATCTGTTGGCACATCAAAAAAGTTCCCTCTTTGAGACCATTCCACATTATGATGAAGTTGATTGATTAATGGATTAGACGTTTTAAATTCAGTCGCTTTTTCCATATCCGTATGTAATACAACCCCTTCAAAATCTGCTATTTGAGGCGGCTGGGTTAATCCACTTATTTTCACATACCTAAAGCCTTGATATGTAAAATGAGGTTCAAACCTTTCCTCTTCTTCTCCTTTTGCTATATACACTATTTTTTGTTTTGCCTTTCGGAGATTTCCGGTGTAAAAACTACCGTCTTTATTCAATATTTCAGCATGATGCAATTCTATCTTTTGGCCAATATAAACATGACGGACTGTAAATTGAACCCAACCTACCATATTTTGCCCCATATCAATGAGCCATTCGTGATTCGGTAGTTTTGAAATAGAAATCGGTTTAATAATTTTCATTTTACGAATTGCTTCGTTTTCTTGCGCAACAATTATTTGTTTGGAATGCTCAATTACTTCAACATCTTCTAGCCCTTGCCTACTTTCTTCTATCCTAGCGTCGTAAACCTCCCCTTCATAAATTTCTGAATACAAAATTGGGCTTGGAGTTACCTTCCATGTTTCGTCTGTTACAATTTTTTCTTTCGTTCCATCTTCATACGTTATATGTACTTGAGCAATTATCACACGTCTTCTACCGTAATAATTACGTACATGATGCATGGTAAGTGGTCCCTTATACCATCCATTACCTAGCAGAACCGAAATAGTATTGTGCTCACCCTTTAATAAATGCGTTATATCATACGTTTGATACAGTACTCTCTTATCATAACTTGTCCATCCAGGGGTAAAATAACAATCTCCAATGCGCTCTCCATTTATAGAAGCCTCGTATAATCCTAAACTTGTGATATATAAACGCGCTTTTTTAACTACTTTTTTAATAGTAAAATTTTTATTAAAGGACATAACTTGCGCTCGTTCTTTTTTCGCGGCAATCCAGTTCCCGCTCCAGTTATCTTGCCCTTGTAATCCAGTCTCCCAAAATACTACTTCTGACCACGATGATTCTTCTCCGTAATTATCCCATACCTTTACCCGATAAAAATAACGCGTTTCCGCTCTGTATGAAAATGAATTGATTGGTATATGTAAACTTTGATCTGTTTCTACTTTTCGCGAATCAAACATTATAATTTCAAAATCTCTATCTTTCGCAACCTGCAATTGATAAGCAAGTTGTTTTACATTTCGGTTACTCGACTCAAGCAGCCAACTCATTTTAACAACTTTTGAATCTATACCTATCGGATTTTTTTTATTGTCGCAAAGCACTCTCTTTATTGTTAGCACACTTCTTCACCATCTTTTCTATATCTTAATTTAAATTAATTATAATAAAATTAAAATTCTAAATAAATAATAACTTTATTCATTCTTACAAAATTATTAACTTTCCAAATTTATAAAGGTTTTCATTTTCTATTACCGAAAGTATAGTGCGGTAGGATAAAATTTATATTTGGAGGTTAGAAGTATGTCTAAAATTGAAACTCCTGTTATGACTTCTTTACAAACAACGGTTGAAAAAATGATGAAGGATTTAAATGTTCCTGGCACTGCTATAGCTGTTATAAAAGATGGTGAAGTCATTATTTCAGAAGGATTTGGCTATCGTAATATAGAGACAAAAGAGGCTGTTACACCGAATACTCGGTTCGCAATCGGTTCCTCAACGAAAGCTTTTGGTACACTTTCATTAAGCTTGTTAGCACAACAAAATAAGTTTAACTGGGATACTCCTGTCCAGACTTATATACCTAACTTCTCTTTATCTGAACTACTTGCTAGCTCACAAGTTACCGGACGAGATTTAGCTTCTCATCGAACTGGTGTAAGCCGTCATGAGGCTCTTTGGTATAGCTCTTCCTTATCTCGAAAAGATCTCGTTGAAAAAATAAAACATTTACCACTTGATGCTCCGTTTCGTACAGCATTTCTTTATAACAACTTAATGTATGCGACAATTAGTTATATTGTAGAAAACATTACGAATCAAACATGGGAACAATATGTTGCAGAACATATTTTAGAGCCTTTAAATATGGATCAAACAAACTTCTCTGTTACAGACTCACAAAATACAGATGATTATGCATTACCTTACGTTGAAAATGACGGTAAAATAAAAGAAGTTCCATTCCATAACATCGATACAGTCGGCGCTGCTGGGTGTATTAATTCTACAATTGAAGATATGGCAAATTGGGTCCTTCTTCACTTAAACGAAGGGAAATTTGGAGATCATGAATTAATCTCCTCTGAATTATTACAACAAATGTATACACCACATAATTCCATTCCAGATCAACCAGTTTTATCACTTCCGGAATCTCCATTAAATAGTTACGGTCTTGGTTGGTTTATTAGCGCTTACCGTGGTAATAAGGTAATTCATCATGGCGGTAATATTGATGGGTTTTCAGCACTTGTTTCATTCATACCAACAGAAAACATAGGCCTTGTTATTTTAACGAATGCTGGAGGCACATTACTACCTACTTATCTCGCTAATCAAATTTATGACGAACTACTTGAATTAGAATCCATTGATTGGCATAAACGTGCTGTAGAAGATACTGAAAAAATGAAGGAAATGATGAAAGAAGCAACTGAATCCATTCCTGAACAAATTGAAGGGACTACACCTTCTCACAAGTTAGAGGATTATACCGGTACTTTCGAGCATCCTGCATATGGAACATTACAAGTATACAAACGAGATGATTCGTTATTTGTACAATTTATGGAGATGGATATTCAATTAGCTCATCATCATTACGACATCTTCTCTGCAAAAGTTGATTTATTCCAAATGAAAATGAGTTTATTATTCGCTTATGAAATGAATGTAAGTGGTGAATTCCCATCCCTTCAGTTACATGTACCAGCTATGTTAAGTACGCAGCCGCTTGTATTTAAGAAAATTAAATAAATATTTTAATAGAGGGAAGATAACACTTCCCTCTATTCCCCTTTTCTCTATGCAAAAAAAGGATAATACGTAAAGGATACAGAATTCTATTATTCAACTAATTAAATTATCAGGAGGAAAAGCTGTGTATACAGAAATTTTCAAAGAAATTGTTTCGATCACTCATCACGATTATTCAGGTTGTATAGATAAGAAAGGATGGGACGATCCTACTACATATTTACAGACAGTCGAGAAACTAGAGAAACAAGGAGAACTAACACCAATACAATTTACTGAAATTGTACGTGATTACTTACTAGACTTTAAAGATAATCATATGTTTTTCAAAATGAACTCTAACAATCAACCACTTAACAGTGCTGGCTTCCAAGTGAAAAGATACGAAGACCGCCTATATATTACATCCACTTCACAAGAAATAAGAGTGAAAAAAGGGCAGTCTATTCTAGCATTAGATAATATGAAAATCCCTGAGTTAATAATAAAATATAGGAAATATTTAAATGCGAATACATATGAACGTGAAAAATGGGATTATGTTTTATTACAATCATCAACTTGTACACTTATAAATGAAGATGGCGTAATCGAAACCATTACTTTACAAAAGTATAAACAAAATGAATACACGCCTATTTATTCATTTAAACAGCATAATAAAGACACACTCTTAATTACTTTGACTGATTTCGCAAATACTGAAGCGATTAATAAATTATTAGACTCACACAAAAATGAGCTTAATTCTTTTCCGAACTTAATTATTGATGTGCGTTTGAATCGTGGTGGAAGTGATGATGCATTTTTTAAATTACTTCCTTACTTATTCGAAGACAAAGAGATCTCCCTTTTAGATTCTTCAGATACAATGCAATTAAATCATACAGAACGAAACTTTCATTTACGTATGAAAGACATCAAAATGGAAGATTACGATTCTTTAGACGAAATTTCCAAATTATTCACTGATATATTTATTCAAGATTTAAAAAAGAATTATAAAAAAGGATTCGTTACATTTGATACTTCTGAGTTACCAAAAGAACTTCAATCATTAAAAATACACGGGAGAAAATCACCTAATAGATTAGTTATATTAACAGATGTTACATGTGGAAGTTCTGGTGATTCTTTTGTAGAAGTTGCAAAAAAATCATTGAAAGTAAAAGTAATAGGTCGTCCTACTGCTGGTTTAAATGATTATTCTAATTTAGCGGTAATGGAATGGGCTGATACATTCGCACTTTACTACCCTACTTCACGGCTCTCTATTATAGATAAAGGCGAAGGAATGTCCGGAATTGGTATACAGCCGCATATACATATCCCGTGGACTCCGGAACATATACAAGAAGATGTTGATTTAAAATTAGCATTACAACTGCTTCAAAACGAAGAATGGTAAAAATAAAGGTAGATGTGAATCACACCTACCTTTTCTATTTCATCTTAATCTTCTCTGGTTGAAACCAAATTGGCTTTAATGACTCAAAGTCTTTATGATCTTCTAAAACGATAGTAAGACGCTCTAACGTATCCTCTAACATATGTGGTGCTGCTCGTAAGGACCACACAACTGATGAGAAAACTGTCATGCCAACGTACACCGCATATAAGTTCCAGAACTCCTCTGGTATTCCCCCATTAAAGTAGCCTTCTATTTGTCCGATTGAATACGGAATACTAATGTCTCTTGCAAATAGTGCAATTTTTACGAAATCATGAAGTGGGTCACCCCAATCATAACCATTAAAATCAACAACACCTACATATTTCGCATCACGTACAATTATATTTTCTAAATGAAAATCATCGTGTTGAAATCGATTTGGGCGGTTCTTTAAATATATTCCATTTTCGTCTATAAACTTTATGATTTTATCATCATTTTTTATTTTTATTCCACATGTTTTATATGCCTCTACATATTTTCGATGTTTTTCCATTGCTCTTTCATACCATGGAAGGATATCCTTAGGAGCTTCATATGTATGCATTTTTGCTAAATCTTTTCCTGCTTCTATACCAATATCATATTGTTCTTTTGGTGTATATGTAGGCAATAGTTTCTTCGCATCTTCCCCTTCTAAATATGAAAAAATACCATAGCATAAGTCTTCCTCTGCCAATAAACCCATTTCAATTGGTTTTTGAGCTTGCACACTACGTTTTTGCATTTCATTTAAAATTTGAAACTCTATTTTCTTTCTTTCATACTCTTTTATATCGCCTGTCCGTAATAAATATTTTTCATTATTCGCTTTCGTAATGATATATTTCTTATCAGGTGAGAAACCTTTAGAAATTTCTTCAATATTAACTGCATCTTTTACTATCTGTATATTGTTTTGCCATGCTGTAATTGTTTTCATTTTTATTCCCCTTACATTTCTACATTTGGTGTATACGCTACTTCTACAATAAACCCATTCGGATCTTAAAAAGAAATGGACTCCTCTAAATCCGATACCCAAAATTCAATATGATGAATAGCTGATTGAAGTGTATTCATATTAAGAATATGCCCCTTGTACTATTTGCACAATTTCCATTGGTGTATTGACCATGTAATCTGGTGCATCTTTTTTCACTGTTTCAATAACATCATATCCCCAAGATACCCATATTACATTCACCCCAGCCTTTTTACACGCTGCTACGTCTCGCTGTTCGTCACCGACGTATAACATATCTTTCTCTGTTATTTTTTTCGATTTTAAAAATCTTTTTATCATTTTATCTTTACCGAACAAATTTTTAGAACAATATACCTCTTGTATATTTTCTATATCATTATTGTGTAAAAATGCCCGAATATGCTCTTCTGAGTTAGAAGATATAACGGCAATTCCGTATCCTTTTTTATGCAGTTCATCTAATACATCCTTCATCCCATGAAACAAAATAAGATCTTTTATAGCGGGTTGATACAATTTATAAAACTCCAGCGCTAATATCGGTAGTTTATACAATGGTACATCAAGTTGTTTACATCTCTCTGGCATCGTTAATTTACGTAAATACTCAATTTCTTCTTCCCTTACCGTTTTATATCCATGCTTTTCAGCAATTTGATTATAAATTGGTACAAATATATTTTGTGAATCTACTAATGTGCCATCAAAGTCAAAAACAATATATTTTTGCATCCCCATACTCCCTTTGCTTCTTTTTCTAAACCTATCTTATTCAACACCGTAGTTGTCTAAACCTTCTATATACATAAAAAAGAACAAGATTTTCTCTTGTTCTTTTTAAGAAAGCCACTTTGGCGGTATATTCGTATTCCAATAAATATTCCCTAATTCATGGTGTCCTGAGTACCCATCATCAAAACGGTGATAGTGGAAATTAAAATAATAACCATCTTGCGGTGGATGATCTCTTCTTACATGAAATCGCAATAAGTCATTTCCTGATTTCGTGTCATACACATGAAAAATCTTTTCATTATTTCCGCCAGCTGGTCTTTGAGAAATCGCTAATGATTGCAATGACTCCTCTGGCACATCACTTGCAAGCTCAGCAATTGCCTCTTCAATTTTCGGTAATATTACATCTTTAAACTCATCTTCAATTACTGGACCAATTTTAGTGCCAAACTTTTGCATTGACTGCTTCTCTGCTTCTTGCATTGCGTACGTAATAAAAGTATCAGTGGTTAACCTGTCATTCGTTTCTTCATATGTATAGGACGTACTCTCCAAATTTTGTTGCCCAGCTGTGCTCGTAGGCTTGTCCGCAGCTTTGGCATTATCAAGCAATATGGAAGGAGGCGTCACTAAACCAAATGTAAATACGGTAATTAATGCGACTAAGGTTTTTCTAAACCAATTTGGCATGTATGTTCCCTCCCCTTTCACTCATTATATTTTATATAACGGTTGTTCCTTCTATTATACAAAATGATTGTAATTTTTGCACTTTACAATTTTGTTAACGTTCACATATTTTTCACTTGAATATGAAATTGTAAGATTTCATACAATATAAATACAACAACAATGAGGAGGCAATCCGATGACTTTAGATGTCATGTATTCCGCCGCAAGCATACTCGTTTTGGTATATTTTCTTTATCAATGCGTAACAGATTAAAAAAAGAGCCATTTTTCGGCTCTTTTTCTATGGTAAAAATACAATCCAACCAATCCATACTATAAAAATAATCCCGGCAATTACAGCTAGTAATAAATAAAAATGAGAAAGTATAACTATTCCATACAAAAGCAGTACTGGAAGTAATAAATAGCGATCGGCCTTCCATCTTAACAATAATAATTTTCCTTCATCACAATATAGATGGAGAAACATTTTTTTCGTAAATTCATTCCAATAATCGCGCGCATAACGAGAAATTCCAACTAAAGCAAATGCAAGAATAATAGCTGCAATCCACCTCGGACTCATAATAATACTGACGGTGCTTATACATACAATTTGAATATAAAATATTCGTGCACTACTTGTACGGAAAAATTCTTTTAAAAAGGATTCAACAATACGAGATTCCTTTTTCTTCCCTAAAAACTTTTTAGAACGCGGAAACATCCACGGTTTTTTATTCGAACTACTCGGTTTAGCTGTATGACCACCAACTTGCATAATCCCACTCGTCCAGCGCATACTTTCTTCTTTCTCTTTCTCAACTTCTTTAAAAAAGCAATTTTTATAATTCAATTTTTCTTTTCTCAACCCGATAATTAGAAAAACTGCTAGACCGATACTTAGTATAGAATAAACTGGATTTGTATAAATAAGAAACAGACTCAATCCAAAAAAGGTTAAACTTATAGAAAAAATTACATTTTTTATAATCCATAGTAGCCATCGTTTCCCCACACGTACATGAATAAATCTCGTTAATAACGACAACAGAAATCGAAATACAGTAAAAAATATCCAAAATAATACGACTTGTATTTTCGTCACTCCGATACTTTTCATCAACACTGGTAACATAGTAACTACTACTATTACATTCGTTATAGCTATTCGAATAAACGTATATGTCATACCATACTGGATTAACTTTTGCATGTGAGCGGGATACGAAATTAAAAATAAACTATCTGCTTGTTCAAAAAATGAACGAACTCCTCTTGAATATGTAATCACATAAAATGCGAATAGACCTAATCCGAAATAAACTGTCTCTCCCATCGATAATTCTTCTATCCATAGTGAACGATAATAAATCCCCATAAATATAAGTGCTGGAATAATAATATATAGCGCAACTGTCCAATCAGTTATAGAACGTATGGACTTCCATTTACGCCTCAGTTCATGACGCAATCTTTTATAAAATTGTTGTTTAATCATGCTGTTCACGCCTTACGATTACATCAAAGCAGTCTAATAATGAACTCCCTGGCATTTCTGCTAACGCTTGGATAGATTCTAGATTTCCATCTGCGACTAATGTACCTTGTGAAATGAGTAAAAATCTCTCACAAATTCTTTCAGCTGTGTCTAATACGTGCGTACAAAGTAATATACCTGCGCCACGTTCTTTTTCTTTATATAAATAACTTAAAAACTCTTTCGTAGCTACTGGATCTAAACCGATAAAAGGTTCATCAATGATATAAAAATCTGGTTCAGTTAAAAATGCCAAAATGAGCATCGATTTTTGTTTCATACCTTTTGAAAACTTTGATAAATACTCATGTTTATGTTTATCCATTCGAAACATATGTAATAACTCTTCTGCTTTTCTTTCCCAGCTTCCTACTTCGTTCTCGCGAGCAGCCATTAATAGTTCGATATGTTCCCAAAGCGTCAAATAATCATAATATGTCGGGTGTTCCGGCACGTATGCATAAGGATTTTTCTTTTCACCAAATGATATTTCACCATTCATATTTACAAGTAAACCGAGCATCGTTTTAATCGTCGTACTCTTCCCGGC
The DNA here is from genome assembly GCF_008042305.1 of Bacillus sp. AY18-3. Taxonomy (NCBI): domain Bacteria; kingdom Bacillati; phylum Bacillota; class Bacilli; order Caryophanales; family Bacillaceae; genus Bacillus; species Bacillus sp. AY18-3. The sequence goes on from NZ_QKQR01000002.1 coordinate 88,062, forward strand.
ACCATTCGCACCAATAAGTGCAACTAATTCACCTTTTTCAATTGAAAAGGCAATATCATGAATTGTCTTTTCCCCTATATCATATCCGGCAGAGCGAATATTCACTTCTAACATACATTCCCCTTCTTTCCATTTCCAATACAATCAAGGAAAAGAATAACATATAACCATCTATATATCATTATAAAATATTTATTTTCATAGCAGGAATACATACTTTTTAACAGAATATTTAATGTTTGATTACATTTAATTGGAGTGGATAATATGTCTTTTCAGATTCGTGAAGCTACGATAGACGATATAGATGCACTTTGTTCTTTAACAACAGAATTAAAAGGTTCCTCTATTTCGTATGAAGATATGAACAACCGATTGCAATTCGTACAAATGAGTCCCTTTGATTTTTTATATGTTTATGAGGAAGAAGAAACCATATGTGGATTACTTGGGTTTCGTATTCGTGAAAATTTAGAAGATGTAACTCGTTATGGGGAAATTTCAATTATTAGCATTGATTCTACAATACGACGAAAAGGCATTGGGCAAGTATTAATGGATTATGCTGAGCAATTAGCAAAGACACATAATTGTATAGGCACATGGCTAGTCAGTGGAACAAAAAGATTAGAAGCACATCCTTTTTACAAAAAATTAGGATATGAAGTGAATGGATATCGATTTGTGAAACATTTTTAAACTACTTATAAATGGAAAGGACTATAACTATGACAAACATCGAAGCTATTTTTATTGATCGTGACGGTACAATTGGTGGTGACACTACCATACATTATCCAGGCTCTTTTACATTATTTCCTTTCACAAAAGCAGCTCTGCAAAAACTAAAAGCTCAAAATATAAAAATTTTCTCTTTCACAAATCAACCAGGTATCGCAGATGGGATAGCAACTGTAGCTGATTTTGCACAAGAATTAGAAGACTTCGGTTTTGATGATATATACGTATGTCCTCATAAACACGGTGATGGTTGTGAATGCCGTAAACCAGGTACAGGTATGCTGCTGCAAGCAGCTGAAAAACATGGGCTTAATTTAAAAAAATGCGCTGTAATTGGTGATCGCTGGACTGATATCGTTGCAGGCGCAACAGTACATGCGACAACGATATTAGTTCGAACAGGCGCTGGATATGATGCTTTACATACGTACCGAGACAAATGGGCACATATTGAACCAAACTACATTGCAGAAAACTTTGAAGATGCTACAAATTGGATTTTAAATCAACAATAATACAAATTAAAAGAGACGTTTTCACAATGAAAACGTCTCTTTTAATCTTATATTTTTTTAAAACGTTAATTCATAATGGAAATAACGATTATCTCTCAAATAACCATTTTCAGCATATAATCGCTGTGCTGATAAATTATCAATCTCCGTTTGTAATTTTACACCTTTTGCACCATTTTCTAATGCAAATTCTTTAGCAGCTTCTAATAATTTTTTACCTGTTCCTGCTCCGCGCTTAGTTGCTTGTACAAATAAATCATTTAAAATCCATAATTCTTTCATCGAAATGGAAGAAAATGATGGATATAATTGTGTGAAGCCAATATATTCGCCGTCTTCAACTGCCACAAAAATAACGGATTCTTTTCTCTCGATTCGACTTCGCAAAAATACTTTTGCTCCTTCTAAATCGGAATCTTGTCTATAAAACATACGATAGTTATTAAAAACTGATGCTAGTCCATCTAAATCTGCAATTGTTGCCTCATATATTCTCATTTTACTCCATTCCCCTTCCAATACTGTCTCATTATATCCGTTGCCCATTTAGGCTGTACAATTTCTTCTTTCGGCATAAACTCTTTCATTATCGGCTTTATATCCAATATAGGTGTGCCATCAATAGCATCTAACCCCTCAACAATAATTGATTTACCTTCTCTTTTGATCACCTTTACAATTGTTGCTCCTATGCGATTCGGACGATTTTTCCCGCGCTGTGCAAAAATGCCTACTTTAGGATAATCATTATTATTTCTAGGATGTCTAGCAAAATATTGAATTTGTTCATCAGTTACTTTATGAAAATAAAAAACAACTTCAATATGAGAAAAATCTTCAATCCCTTGTATACTTTCCTCAGTATATATTTCAGTTAAAGTAATATAGGATCTTACTTCTCCCCACTCATCATCTTTTATTTCCTTTCTTTCATTATGTACAAATGCGATTGGTTGAACTGAAAACATACGCATTCCCCCTTAAATGTAACCACTTACATTATAAAGTATTTTCAGAATGTTTTCCACAAACACGAACTAGGTTACATAATATAATTATGATCTATTTCGTAAAGCGAAATTAACTGCTTCAACTGCATGTATATAAGTTGTGTCGAATATCGGAACTGATACGTCTTCCTGCTTTATTAATAATCCTATTTCTGTACAACCTAATATAATTCCTTGGGCCCCTTCTTGTACTAGCTCTTCTATAACTCTTTTATAATACTCTCTAGATTGAGATGTTATCTTTCCTAAACATAATTCTGTATATATTACTTCGTTTATCTTTTCTCTATCCTTTTCTGATGGAACTATTACTTTTATACGATTCTCTTCTATGCGTAATTTATAAAAGTCTTGCTCCATTGTATATTTAGTTCCAAGCAAACCAACCCTTTGAATATCTTTCCTTTTAATTTCTTTCGCAGTTGCATCAGCGATATGTAAGACTGGAATATGAATATTCTCCTTTATTTTCTCAACTACTTTATGCATTGTATTTGTGCAAATAATTATAAAATCTGCTCCTCCCCTCTGTAACGAATATGCCGCATTTCCTAATATTTCTCCTGCTCCATTCCAATCTCCGTTAGATTGGAATCGTTCAATCTCTTCAAAGTCCACACTATTAATCATACATTTTGCTGAATGTAATCCTCCCAATCTCTCTTTTATTTCTTCATTTATGATTCGATAATATTCAGAAGTTGATTCCCAACTCATACCACCAATTAAACCTATTGTTTTCATTACACACACCCACCTATACTGTTTTTTAAAACTAATCACAACATTTTATTATGTATATTATACACAATAAAACAAGACTTTACGTTTATAATATAAAGTCTTGTTTTAACTATTTCCAAGGAAATTTTATAAGAATATTCTGAAATTATTTTTTTGATGTTTTTATAAAATCTTCATATTGATAATGAAAACATTCTCGATACAACTGTTTAATTTCATCATATGATGGCACACGTGGATTATTTGCTGGACTTCCACTTTCAATTGCATCTGATGCCATTTTAGAAATAGCTGTTTCAAATTCAACTTCACCAATTCCGTATTCTTTTAAATTTGGAATACGAAGATCAAAACAAAGTTTTTTTATTTCCCTCAGCGTGTAGTCGGCTACTTCTTCATCACAATAGGAATACAAATCTTTATTTAAACAACGTCCAATATCCGCTAGTCTTTTTACTGCACTAATTTTTGTATATTGTAAAACTGTAGGTAATAGTATTGCATTCGATATACCATGTGGTACATGAAATAACGCTCCTACCGGCCTTGACATTCCATGAACTAACGTAACAGATGCATTGGAAAATGCGATTCCAGCTTGTAAGGAAGCAATCATCATCGCTTCTCTTGCCTCCATATTCTCTCCATCCTCATATGCAATACGTAAATATTTCATAATACTTTCAATAGCGGAAAGTGCAAGTACATCGGTAAGTGATTGTGAAACTTTAGAAATATATGCTTCGACTGCATGACATAATGCATCTATCCCTGTTGCTGCTGTAATATGAGGTGGTACCGAACGCGTTAATATTGGGTCAATAATCGCTACTTGCGGTGTGAAATTTGGATGCTTCATCATCATTTTTACATCTGTTCGTTTATTCGTAATTACTGCTACACTTGTTACTTCCGATCCAGTACCAGAAGTTGTTGGGATTGCAATTAGTGGTAGCGGATCGTTGTCTATTTCCATATCTTTTTGGACATAATCTTCCACTTCTCCACCATTTGTATATAACACCGCAACTGCTTTCGCTGCATCAATACAACTTCCACCACCAATACCAATAATAAAATCACACTTTCCTTCTTTACAAAGTGTCAACGCTTCTAACACGTGTATATTTGTAGGCTCAGCATTTACTTTATTATATGTACTAACAGTAATACCTTTCGTATTTAATTGTTGTATACACCTCTCAACATATCCTAAATTCTCCATAATTGTATCCGTAACTATAAACGCTCTTTTCCCCAACTTCTTAGATTGTTCCCCCAGCTTTTCAAGCGAATTTCTTCCATATAATACGGACTTCGGCATACGAAACTCAGCAACTTCTTGCAAGTACTCCACCCCTTCTTACCCTAATTAATGTTTTAGTTTATAAAATATCGACTTAATAAATTCCTGTTGCAGTATAGAATGCAATTACTAAAAATACGGCAACCGTTTTCAAAACTGTAATGGCAAAAATATCTTTATATGACTGTTTATGTGTTAAACCTGTTACTGTAAGAATAGTAATAATAGCTCCGTTATGTGGTAATGTATCCATTCCTCCCGATGCCATTGACACGATACGGTGCATTACTTCTAATGGAATATCAAATTGATTGGCCGCTGCAATAAACTTATCTCCCATCGCGCTTAAAACAATTCCCATTCCTCCTGATGCAGAGCCTGTAATTCCAGCTAAAATATTCGTCGTTACAGCTCCATTCACTAGAGGATTTGTGAATGTGGCAGAAATGCCGTCTCTCATAATCGCGAAACCTGGAAGTGCTGCGATGACACCACCGAATCCAAACTCAGCACCTGTATTCATCGTTGCAAGTAACGCTCCACCAATACTTGTATTCAATCCAGCTTGAAATCCTGTTACTACTCGTTTCCAATATAATAATAACGTTGTTACAATACCTATAATAAGTGCTAATTCTACTGACCAGATTCCAACTACTGCACTTAATTCTACTTTTCCAAATGCTTTCATACCAATTTCAGAAAAATCAAAACCATCTGGATACCACTTCGGTATCATAATAGTAAAAACTTTATTCATTACACCTACAAAAATAAGTGGTATAAAAGCAATCACTTGCTGAACTCTTGTAATTTCAATGCTTTTAAGCACCGGCATATCTTTTTGTTCTACTTGCAAAGAAGCTGCCATTTCAGTATCCCCATCGTTAAAACCAAAATACCCTTCTCCTGCCGCCTTCGCCTTCTTACGTCTACTCTCTAAATATAGTAATCCTAACGTCAGTACAAAAATTGCCCCTACAATACCCAGTATCGGTGCAGCATAAATGTCCGTTTTAAAAAATGTTGTAGGTATTACGTTTTGAATTTGTGGTGATCCAGGTAGCGCATCCATCGTAAACGTGACCGCTCCAAGTACAATCGTTCCAGGGATTAAACGCTTCGGAATATTCGCTTGTCGAAACAGCTTAGCTGCGAACGGATATACAGCAAACACTACTACGTACACACTAACGCCACTATACGTTAAAATAGCACCCATTAATACAATCGCTAAAATTGTACGTTTTTCACCAACTAACTCTATAATTGTCTTTGCAATCGAGTCTGCAATTCCTGACATTTCTACTACTTTCCCAAATATTGCCCCAAGTAAAAATACAGGGAAATATAGTTTAATAAACCCTACCATTTTCTCCATAAAGATATTCGAAAAGAAAGGTAATACAAAACTAGGCTCTGTCAAAAATACGGCAAATAATGCAAATATCGGTGCAAATAAAATAACAGAAAACCCTCTATATGCTACAAACATAAGTAAACTAAGTGCTAATAATATAATAACTAGCTCCAATCATACCCCTCCTTTAAACTGAAAATTCAAAATTTTATTGATAAACTTCTACTAATCTTTTATTTCTGACATCCCTCCTCTTATTCATACAAATTTTTCATGCTAAAAATGTCTAATTATAAGTATTCGATTACATATGAAAAATCCCTTTAAACATAAAGTGAAACTTTAATCAGTGGGGGTTTTGTTCATCCCCCACTGATTATTAGTTGAACCAATCGGACGTTTACGGACAGTTGATCCCCACCTAACTTCTTTGCTCCAACTGAATTTTGAGGTGGGAGTTTTACTGTCCGTTAACGCGGGATAAACAAATTCATCGTCATACGTTATAAAGGGATTGCTAGTCTCTATATTTACTGCTTTATCAAACTATTGTCTACACAAAAATGATGTAGTTCTTTTACATCATTTACTATATGAGTTGCACCAACTCCAGTCAATTCCGTTTTACTACCATAACCATATAAAACGCCGATTGAAGCAATTTCATTATTATTCGCACCGATTATATCGTGCTTTCTATCTCCAATCATAACAATTTCTTCTTTATTTAGGCCTTCATTTGTTTGTAAAATATGAGCAATGATTTCTTCTTTTTTTATTCTCGTACCATCTAAATTACTTCCAATGATATCTTCAAAATAAACCGTTAATTGAAAATGATCTAGTACTTGTTTTGCAAATACAATAGGTTTTGAAGTTGCTATAAATAATCGATTTCCGGTATCTTTTAATTGTTTTAAAAGATTTGGAATACCCTCGTAAACATTATTTTCTAACAATCCACGCTGCTTTAAATACTCTCTAAAATAAAAAACAGCTCGTTCAACTTCTCCTTCATTCATATTATATCTCTCTACGAATGATTGCTGGATGGGTGGACCAATAAATGAATCTAACTCGCTTACATGTAATTCTTCAATTCCAACCTTTTTTAATGCATATAATACTGAATTTATAATTCCTTCTTTCGGATCCGTCAATGTTCCATCTAGGTCAAATAGAAATGTTGTGTACAAATTTAATCCCCCGCTCCTATTTAATTTACATATTATATAGAAGGCTTTTTTATGCCTACCTTTTACTATACTACCATTATTTATCTTTTCGGAAATTTCTTCTATGCCACATACGTTCAGTTACAAAATGTAATAGATATGATAAAGTAAAAAAGTTACAATTAACTAAATAGAAACTGGTGAACTAAATGTCAATTACCTTAATATTTATTCTGGCTTTCACAATTATTATCCACGCAGTCGAAACAAGTTCTTATAGTATTCGATTAGCCGGTGTTCGTTTAAAAAAGATTGTCGTTGCCTTATCCGTCGTAGGGATGGTACTGCTTATTTCAAGAACATCTAACTTACTACAAGCCTTTTTAATTGGTGGGATTGTCGATGAAGCAAAACTAGATTCTTCTATTGATTTAGAGCATATTATACGGCTCGTTCTATTATCTGCCTCTGTCGGTACACTGCTTGCGATTATTCTGTATCCAACTTTGACAAAACTATTTGGATATGTCATTCGAAACTTTGAAACAGACGGTTCTTTCATTCGAATGATGAAAACAAATAACATTCAAAAATTAAAGTATACAAAAAAATATGTACGATTTCCAAAATTAGAAATGATTCATAGACTACGTATTGGTGGTATTCCAAAACGTATTATGCTTATTAACATGTTTGCTACTGCAATTTATACAGCTGGTGTTCTTTCAGCCCTTTACGCTTCTTTTTTAAATCCAGATTATGCAACAAATGCAAGTACAGCTTCTGGACTTGTGAATGGTTTCGCTACTATTTTATTAACAGTGTTACTCGATCCACGTATTGCACTTTTAACAGAACGTGCTTTACAATCAGAAAATGGCGTTGAATCTATGAGTAAAATGTATGGTTGGCTAATGATATCTAGACTTCTCGGTACATTATTAGCACAGCTACTATTTGTACCAGGTGCTTACTGGATTTTATGGATTATTGAACTGATGCATTAATTTACTAGAAAGGTAGATTTATCAATGAATATAAAAACAGAGCAAGATATAATTCGCTTAATAGAAAACGACGAATGGATGATGGATATATTACAAATGGCAAAATCACTAGAGCTACCAGATTGGTGGATTTGCGCCGGATTTGTTCGCTCTAAAATTTGGGATACTTTACATGACTACGAAATACGAACGGCTACACCAGATATTGATGTCATTTATTTTGATCAATTACATACAGATGAGGTATATGAGCAATCACTAGAGAAAGCACTGGTAAATATGGATGCTTCTATACCTTGGTCGGTAAAAAATCAAGCTCGTATGCATGTAGTGAATAATATGCCACCGTATTCTTCTTCTGTTGATGCTATTTCTAAATTTCCTGAAACAGCAACTGCTTTAGGAGTTACACTTGATGAATTAAACAACGTCATATTAACGGCCCCATGCGGTATTGAAGATGTACTTTCCTTACAAGTGAGGCCAACAGCTCATTTTCTTGAAACAAAAGAGCGATTACATATGTACAACACTAGAGTTAATAAAAAGAAATGGCAAAACATATGGCCTAACATTGCAATCACTTATCCTAAAATCTAAAAAAGGAGCTTCTCATTATACGAAGCTCCCTTTCTATTTTATTTCAAAAACTGAATGACTATTTCCGCAAATCGATCTGCTTCTTCATAATGCGGTGTATGACCACTCTCTTCGAATACAATACAATCCCCATTTTGAGCATCTTTATTAAATATTTCAATTTGTTTTTCACACGTTACTGCATCATGTTTTCCTACAATTAATAACATTGGATTTTGTATATCTTTTATTTTTTGTAATAATGAAGTATGAACTGCTCCTTCTATTTTTAATCTATCAAAATGAATTTTGGAGCGATTTGAAAATACTTCCCACTCTTCATCACTATACAAACTCTCGTCTGTCACATCTTCCTTATAATTGTAAATCTCCATTCTATTTTCTTCTAATTCATTGCTTATTCTTATATAAGCTTCTAGCAACTCTTCTGAAGTAGCATTGCTAGATGAATAAGCGATAGACTCTTCTGCTACTTCTTCTTTTCCATACTTTTTTAATAAATGCCCTGTCTTTTGTAACAAAGCTCTACTTGTTAATGCAAAATCGAAAGTTGGCGCTTCAAATATGATTTTCTCTATTGAACTTGGATATATCGACGCATATAACAATGCTAAATATCCACCGAAAGAATGTCCAATGACAGACCATTTCTCAATTTGTAATACTTTTTTTAGTTCCTCACAGTCTTCAATCAAATCATTTAATCCAAAAGCTTCGTCCTCAGTAATTTCTTCTGAGCGACAAACACCTCTTTGATCTATCATTATTACATATAAAGAATCTTTTAAACGTTCCGCTTGATGAAATGAAAAATCATAGCAACTTTCTCCTGGTCCACCATGCAAGTATAGGACTGGTTTATTTTTAGGATTTCCATGCGTTTCAACGTATAGTTTTTCCCCTCTAATATTCATATATTTTCCTACTTCTATCAAATTCGCTTTTATGACCATCACCTTCTTTTTTACTGAATATTATAACATTTAATTTTAAATAATCCCTATTACATTTAAAAAGACGATGATTATTGCAAGTGGTGCTATAAATCGAAGTAAAAACGCCCAACAAATAAATACTTTCTTTCCATAATTTCCACCTACAAAAAACTCTGCTTCTAGTACCTTCTTTTCCATTTTGAATGAAACGAAAATACTAATAAATAGTGCACCAAGTGGCATTAGTATATTACTAGATAAGAAGTCTACTGCATCAAAAATATTCTTTCCGAAAATCGTAATATCACTCCATACTCCAAATGATAACGCGGATGGTATACCTACTAAGAAAATGCCGAAACCGATTATCCATGATAATTTCGTTCTTTTTTCTTGTTCACCATTTGCTAATGCTGAAACAACTGTCTCTAATAGAGAAAATGCCGATGTTAATGTTGCAAATGTAAATAGTGCAAGAAATACTGTTAAGAACAACCCACCGAATGGAATTTGACTAAATACAGATGGTAATACGATAAATAGTAATCCAGGTCCTTCTGTCGGCTCCATTCCTAATGAAAATACGGCCGGAAAGATAGCAAGACCTGCAAATAATGAAACAAATAAATTCAATCCAACAATTGTAACTGCTGATTTTGGTAAACTTTCTTTTTTATTTAAATACGAGCTATAGGTAACCATAATAGAAATCCCGATACTAATTGCAAAGAAAGATTGACCCATTGCGAACAAAATACTTTCTGAAGTAATCTTTGAGAAGTCTGGTTGTAAGAAAAACTTCACACCTTTCATTGCGTTATCTAGTGTTAGTGAGCGAACAATAAGAGCGACAAATAAAACGAACAACGCTGGCAACATATATTTACTTGCTTTTTCAATTCCATTTTGTACACCTTTTGATACAACCCAAATCGTAATGAACATAAAAGCGAAATGTCCCATAATTGCCCAAGTCGGATTTCCAATTGTTTCAGTAAATAATGCTCCGTAATTTTGTCCTGGAATAATAAGTTGTCCTGTTAGTCCTCTGAACAAATAAATGAATACCCATCCACCTACAACACTATAAAACGAAAGTAATATAAAACACGTTCCGACGCCAAGACGTCCAATCCAGTGCCATCCTGTATTAGGTGCGATGCTTTTAAATGCTCCAACTGCTTGTTTCTGTGTACTGCGCCCAATCATAAATTCAGCTATAAGTAGTGGTAATCCAATTAATACAGTAAATAATATAAAGATTAAAAAGAATGCTCCTCCCCCGCTTTTCCCAGCGATATAAGGAAACTTCCATATTGCGCCAAGTCCAATTGCTGATCCTGCTGCAGCCATTATAAAACCTAATTTCGAAGTCCATTGCTCCGTCTGTTTCATCTTATTTTCCTCCTAATTAAATTACTTTATATAAATAATTAAATTTTGTAAACCAATCCGAATAAACCCTCCATTTCTATTTCCATAAAATAAAAAAATGGCTCAACGTCTCTATATAAAGAGACGCTAAGCCATTTACTTAACGCGGTACCACCCTTATTGATTCCATTATGAATCCACCTTAGTAGTAATCGTTTGATTACAAACCTAATATCGAAGGTTAACCGTTAAGATTTACTAAGAATGTGATTCCGTTCCACCTTACTGCTCCTAGGCGAGTTCAGGATGTCATTTGACTATGTCACACCAACCCATAGCTCTCTGTACAAATATACGACCTTACTACTCCTATTCAACACAATTAAATATTTAGAATATATTTTCTTTTGAAATTAATATGAAGTATATCGGTTATATTTGTAACTGTCAAGGGTTATATTAAAATTTGTTGAGAAACCTTTTTATTATCCTTCGTCATCATCACCACTATCAGCAGTACCTTCTTCTGGATCATCGTTATCTTGTTGTTGCGATGACTCCTTTTGTTGAATAGCGTTATTTACCGCTGTAGTAGACGACTCCACCTGTTATTGGATGTACTCTTACATCAACCGTTAAAACGTACTTTACGATGACTTCAAAACATAATACAACCCTTTAGTTTTTCCTCTACTATCGTCATACACTGTACAAATCCATTACAGTCTATAAAATTTAACACTTAATACACTTATAAAATTATACGTGTACCAACTTATTTCTACGCTAAAACACAAAAAGCACTTGTTGCCTTTAATTGACAATCAAGTGCTTTAAGTTCATATGTTTTTAAGTAGCATAAATTTGTAAGTTTTATAGTAACAGTATGACACCTTTTATATGTCATAACAACTACTACGTTAAAACTTACGAGTTTGTACGATTTGGTTAGTTTTATGTCCATTCAATGTCTTTATATTCGTCGCACAGTAAAATGTCATCTCGCCTAAGCTCGTACTTCTTTTCCTATTCTATCATTGCACATAATACACTATGATGGTACAACCATCATGAAGTATATACTTTTTAACAGCCTACTATTTTTCTGTACACTACATAACATGTTTTAAATTAATTACAGCAATACTTTGTCACTCCTGTATGCAAATGCTATTATACAAATAGATGCTAAAACTTTCATGAGTTATTAATTCAGTTTAAATATATCTATTACTATAAATTTTTTAAAGTTTATTATTTTTCACTTCCTCAAACCACTCATCAGCAATATGGCTAGCTGTTTTAACTTCATCATTCGTATATACTAAATCATACTTATATTGAGCTTTAAACTTGCCACTATGAACATCATATATCAATTTCATCTCAGTTGGCATGTCACGCTCATATTCTTTGCATAATTCTTCAATTTTCTCAATATCTTCACATATAATGCGTAATACCATAGACTGTCTTTTAGTAGAAACATCATATCTTTCGTCTTCATCTTCCAATGCATCATTTACTTTATGACGTTCTACATATTTATTGTTAATGCAATAAAAGAAACTTCCCGAAATAATTCCTTCCTCACGCGAAGCATAAACGTACACTTTATCCGCCCTATCTTCAACATATTCCATACATATAGATATCATATCTGCTTGCAATTCACTAAATTTATCTTCAAATTCTTTCATACTACTTTTTCACTCCTTAAATCAATTTTTAATAACTCTGAAGTCTGCCTTACCATCAATCGAGTAATTAACTATAAATTCCTTTGGACGCATATCATTGCCATGATAAATTATTTCAACATCAACTGTTACTTCTTTAGGGGGTTTTTCTTTCAAAGCTGTAGCCCATTCATTTTCAATTTTCTTATACTGCTTCATATTAACATCAGATAATTGCGAAACTAAATTATCAATTTTAGGTGACCCTCCAAATCTATCACCAGCCAAATGTCCTGCATGATCTTGCCCTTTTACTTTTCCTAGTGTATTTTTGCTATGTGATAATCTCTTCTCTCTCTCAGTTAATTGTAACTTATCTGTTTCAAATTTTTCAATTCTTCCAAGATTATCTGTTTCATAAAAGTAATCATACTCTCCCGTTTTATATCTAATATTAGGCTTTAATCTATTTTTTCTTCCATTTGTAAAATGTTTCCCTTTGTCCACAAATGTTTTAACTTCACTTACAGTACTGCCGCCTTTACCCGTACCCTTAACAACCTTACTCTCCATATACTGATAAGCCTCTTTCAGAGAATACTGTCCTCCTCCTGAGACCTTTCCTACTCCAGCCATGGCGAAGCCTTTTCCCTCGCCTGGGATCCATTTGTATTCCAGTAATGTTTTTACTGCGTGCTGGATCTTTTCATTCCCTTGCAAGAAGGTTGTTTTTACGGTTGTGGCACCTTTGTTCCATAGACTTCCGATTTTATCGGCAAATCCTTTTGCTGTGGAGGCTACAAAGTTTACACCCTCTTTTACTTTGTGGCTGGCTGTTTTTATACCATCGACGGCTGCTTTTCCAGCTTTTCCGGCTACCATTGTTACGCCTTCACCTAGTCTTTTTCCTGCTTTTACAATTGTCTTCCCAAAGCTAGAAGCGACATACTTTATTCCTTTTCCAGCAAGACTTGCCACTTTTCCAACAGGAACAAAGTTTAGGAGTGTCCATCCTGCGGCGATGAGTCTTTCTTTTGATGATAATTCTTTTCCTGTAATAGGGTCTTTACCGGTAACTGCACGAATTGCATCATTTACTCCAATGAATTCAGCTGCTCCTTCTACTGTCTTTTCCCACCATGATTTTTCATTTTTCTTTTCTGTTTTATGGGTTTCTTTCAATTTTTCATTTTGTTTCTTTTGATATTCTTCATCTGCTTGACGAAACTTTTGAGCGATACGCCGTAATTCTTTTTCTGTAACTTGTAAGTTACGTATGTACGATTCCATGAGACTCATTGATCTCATATATTCCCCATAAAAATGCTGACTCGTTGCCCCTTGCCATTGCATTTGAATACTAAACATAGATTGATTGAGATTTTGTTGTATATTCTGGCTGTGTGTTTGCATCTCTGATATGTTTTTGGCAATTTGTTCGAGTTGTTCAGGTTTGACCTTAATTTCCAAGCCTTCTCCCACCTTCCTCTATTTTATACCAAAAAGAAATAGAACTGCATCAATTTTTACTTATTCTCTTTAGAAAAAACATCAAAAATACTGTTATCACAAATCGCTTCAATTTCTTCCTTTACAAATAATTTTTGAAATTTTGTTCCTGGGTTTAATATTACATTTGCCTCTAAATCTATCGTCTTTAATAATTCAACTGCATTCATAGAGACATACGGACATTCTTCTGGAATAACCATTTCTAAATGTTTCAAATCAGAATACAGTGGTAACATTAATCCTTCTACCATTTCAAAATAATGAATTTGCAATTGTGTATTTTCAGTTGAAATCAAATTTCCTTCTTCATCTATAGTTGTATCTCCCTCTACCGAAGCAACAACGTACAAATTTGATTTCTGTAATATCTCATAAAAACGAGCTCTTTTTTCTTCATTCTGTAAAGCTTCCACTAACGCCTCATCTAATGGACAAATTTCTAGTAAACTCATTGAACTTCACTCCTTATGCGAAATAATTTCGCCATCTTACGCAAAGTAAGATGGCGAATGTTAAATCTAATTATTTTTGAACGTTTATAGCTTTAATTTCGTTTAATTGTTTCATTGCTTTTTGGCGCAATTCTCCATCAATTGTAGCTGAATATATTGGTCGAGTTAAAAACTCGAAACATTTATATGCATTATTACTATCATTTTTCTTTAAATACTTTTCACCTGTCTCTAACATTTCTTCAGAAACAGCCTTCATAAATTTATTTACAGGCTCCTGCTGATACCCTAGCATGATTGATTGATGTGTTAATTCAATTACTGATGCTAAATCTTCAATAGTGCTTACATGATTAGCCCTTTTATTTGCAGCATCAAATGCACTTAAATATTCAATGGCAGCTTTGGCTTTATCTTTCATTCCAGTCAGTTCAATGCCTGGCGTCTTATAAAGAATTTGATAAATTTCTAATGCTGATAAATAATTACTTTTTTCCGCTTGCTCCGCTTCATATAATACTTCATTTACAACTTTAGTGAATCCTTTTACATCATTTACCCCGCGATTTGAAGCTTGTCCGAAGTAATGTAAAGCATCAAAAAGTTTTCCTGGCTCATTCGCTTTTGCACTCGCTATTTGTATTAGCTGAATCCCTTCCATCTTTCTTGATGCACTATCAATCATACTCATTCCGTTAATTTGGCCAATAGTCTTATCGATATCCTTTAATTGTGCCAGTAATGTGTATGATGGTAGCACTGTTTTTTCTACCTTATTTTGCCACCCTGTTGTTCCATTCATTTCATTCCATTCATTTTCTGTCTTTACCCATAATTTATTCGCATAATTAACCATTTCTTCTCTTGAACGTTCTAATGGGTGTTTTGTGCGAATTGCATTCGCAATATTCAATACAGCTGTATAATACTCTCCCATATTCGCAGCCTCTATTGCTTTTCTTTCAAACATAAGTGGCATTAATAATTTCTTAGCTTCATCTTGAACGGATTTTTCAACCCCTGCTGTATTTGCTAATAAATTTGCTTTATTTAGAGCAACTTCCACTGAAGTAGTAGGAGCTTTTATTTGTCCTTGAAGTCCCTCTACAGCCACACTAAATTGCTGATCTAGTTTTTCTTTTTGTTGATTGTTTGCATCAGCAATCGATTCATTTACTAATTTTAATGTCTTTTCATATTGTGGATTTTCAGAATTTAAATATGTTTCGATTTGCTCAATTGCTTGATCAATTCTTTTTTCTTTTTCTGATTTTTCTGGTTTCATTTGATCAACTGTATCTTTGCTATCTTTATTTTTATGCTCTATCTTTTCCTTGTTTTCTATATTGCTTTTTTCACTTTCAATTAATTGATCTTTTTTATCTTTCTCACTAGCTATTTCTGACGCTTCAATCTCAACCTTATTATCTTCTTTAACCGCTTTTTCTCCATTACTGCTAGTTACAGGTTCTTCCTCTGTACCTACGTTTTCCTTAGTACCATTATTAGATGTCACTACCGGTTTATCGATGTTAATATTCTTTAATTCTTCTTCTAAAAGTTTGTAAAAAATCTTCTCTACATGTTGATTTGCAGCTTCTACTATTTTTGGATCCACACTTTCGAGCACTGATGTGACTAAATAATATTTACTTAAAGCTTGTTCTAAATAGACTAGATTCTCCGGATTATACGGATCTTCCAACCAAAGCCCTTCCTCATATACAGCTTTATCATATATTAACTTTCCAACAAATTGAACATACTCTTTCTGTTTTTCATTTAAATACTTTTGTAACTCTTGTTGTGTTGTAACTTTTTCCTTAAGTGTATTCATTTGATTACGCAAATAAAATAATTCACTTTGATTCGAATAATTCTTTTTATTAGCTAAAATTTCTCCCAAATTGTCCAATGTTAGTCTATGATTAGCCAGCGTTTTTGCATTTGACTCCTTATTTAATTGAGATATAAGTGTCAAATCTTTCAGTTCCTCGGAATATTCAGCTAACATATCTAATTTATTAGAGTCTTGCTTTTTCCCGTAATACTCATTAAAGAATACAGATGAATATTTCTCTCCATTTCCAGCATACCACTCTACTAAAATATCTCCAGTTATTGGGGATACAATAATTTGATCATGTGGTACAGGTGGTTTTGGCTTCTCTGGTTCTTTATCATCACCTGGTTTTGGTTTCTCCGGTTCTTTATCATCACCTGGTTTTGGTTTCTCTGGTTCTTTATCATCACCTTGTTTTGGTTTCTCTGGTTCTTTTTGTTCTTTTGCTTTTCCTGTTTTTGGTTTCTCTGGTTCTTTATCATCACCTGGTTTTGGTTTCTCTGGTTCTTTATCATCACCTGGTTTTGGTTTCTCTGGTTCTTTATCATCACCTGGTTTTGGTTGTTTCTCTGGTTCTTTATCATCACCTGGTTTTGGTTGTTTCTCTGGTTCTTTATCATCACCTGGTTTTGGTTGTTTCTCTGGTTCTTTTTCACCACTTGGCATTTTCCCATCACCTGGTGTCTCTCCACCACCTGCTGTTTTTCCATCACCCGGTGTTTTCCCTTGATCCACTAAATTATCTAGCGATTTTTTACTTGGCTCTGCCACAGGTCCAACCATATTAGTTGGTAAATCTAGTTTCTGTGGAGTTGGTGCATCCGATAATTTGATTTGTGGATCTTTCTTTTCCACCGATACTTCATCTGGTTTATATGTTACTGGCGTAATTGGTGATTTATTATTCCCAATTAAGTCTGCTAAATTAATAGTTGGTTTTTCGCCGGGTTTTTCATCTTTTTTTGCAGGATCAGCGACTAAATTTGGGAACATAGACTGTAAATCGCCCCCTGTAATACGATCATCTTTTTTCTCTTCTGTATTACTAGCTAGTTTTACTTGTTCTTTTCCTGCTGTCTTAAAGCCTTTGTCATACACAAGATATCCTGATGTTCCTAGTAATGCTACCGACATTACGGATATAGCGACTTTTTTCCCTAAGTTATTATTGTTTTCCTCCATGTCCTTTTCCCCTTTTCCTATCTTTATTGAATCCAACCGTTTGTTTTCATTTCTGTTAGTTTTTCTTGCGCAGCTCTTACTTCGGATTCATTTTCATTTGCTTGCACTGTTTTTCTTAAGAAACGACTTGCTTCCTCGTATTTTTTCTGTTTAATTTTAAACATCCCGAATGCAAAATTCACATGTGGATTTTCATCATTTTGTGCGTATGCTTCTGTGAAAAGCTTCTCTGCTTCATTCCCTTTTCCCACTTTATCGTATAAAATCCCTATATTTACAAGCGTATTTATGTCGCGTGTTCCACTGCTGACAACTCTATTGTAAGCTTCTAACGCTTGCTGATATGCAGCAGTACTCTTTGCACCATCTCGCGTTTCATAAAATTGACCCGCTTCATAATACACAATTCCTAGTTGATTTAACAACTCAATATTTTTCATATCTTTTCGAATCGCTACTTGTAAAATGTGAGATGCTTGTTGATAATTCATTTCTTTCTTTGCACTATCAATTAGATTTGTTTTATTCCAAAGCACATATAAATTTGAAAGTTCAATTGTATATATGGCATTCTTTGAATCTTGCATAATAGCTTCTTTAAAGAAAGATTCTGCTTTGTCTAACTGTACCGTTGCGGTTGATAATTGACCTTTTAAATACGAAACAATTGCCTTATCCTCATTTGTCTTCGTGCTCATTTTGACAATAACATCTTCCGCTTTTTCAAATTCTTTCATTTTCATATGACTTACAGCTAAATCTCGCATCGCATCTTTTTTGTATGGTTCAATTCCTTTTGCATTATTCGCTAACGCTTGTTCAAAATTTTGCACTGCTTCTTGATATTTTCCAATTCGGAAATTTGCTGAAGCTAATAGATAAGCAGCTTCATTATTTTCTTTATCGATTTCTCTATCTTTTATTAGTTTTGTAATATAATCGATTGCAATTTTATTTTTTCCTTCAGCAATGTAAATCGTTGCTAATTGGAGATAAGCCTCGTCCTTACCTTTCACAGCAATTGCCTGTCCAACAGCTTCTTCAGCTTTTGTATATTTTTTATCATCATAAGCTTGTCGTGCTTGTTCCATAAACTTTTGATATTTAGCATTTGTTGTGTAGAAATAAAACAACGTCGAACCACCTATTACAACTACTACAGTTGAGCCAATAATCAAAATCCGTTTTTTATTCTTTTTCCACCATTTAGAAAAAGGTGACGGTTCACTTTGTTCATGCGCTACTGTAAGTGGTTGATTGGATGCTTTTGCATTTAAAATCTCATCATCTATATCATATTCCACTTGTTTTTTTGTTTGTTTTCGGCTCTGTAGAATGCTATTTGGCACTGTAATTGTAGCTGCTACTTCTTGCTGCGACTGTGTTCCTTGCTCTTCTTCTATCTCTTTAATAATGCTTTCAATTTCCTGTTTTAACGCCTGATCAATGTTTGGAAATTGTACGATTCGTGAATAGACGAAACAAGCAAATGCTGCATTGTTTTCTCGTTCCAATTCAGTAGCTAATTCCAAATAATGTTGTAGGACCATTTTATTATTTATTTCAGGCTCTTGACTCTCCATAGTTTGAATGATATATGCGAGTTCTTTTTGCAGAGCTGTTGATGGATTGAGTGAATTGAAAATTATTTTATATTCATATAATGCCGCTTGTTTAAATCCTCTCTCTTCTAATAATCTTGCAATTTCCAAACATTTTGATACAAAAAGAGAGTGTTCTTCTGCTGACTGCCTTTCCGCATCAATTTTTATTCTTTCTCTCGCGCTATTAAATACATCGTACCACTGTGCAAAGCTTGGGCATTCTGCGAAAGAATTACTACTCCATGCCTGCTTAAATAATTTTGCAATTTCCCCGTTCCATTGATTATGTAATACTTGCTGAAGTAACGTATACCTTCCACATTCTGTCTGCATTTCTTCCGTTTTAAAGTAGCTTGCATCCGTCCATTTTTTATTTCGAACTTCTTCACTACACCAACTTAATATTTCTCCCAATAAAATAGCGCCTGCAAATCGATCGGCTTCTTTTTGCCATACTCCACTTTTTAAATACATTGGTGCGTAACCCGCTGAACCTGCTGGCAATAACGAAGGTCTTTTCGTTTTTGGGCCATACATTTGCTCAACATCAACAAGTTCGATATAGTGTTGACCTTCAATTGCATTTTCACTTAAGAAAGGTACGAGTACGTTGCTAGACGATAAATCATTATGAGCAACTTCTTTTTCCTCCATCATTTTAAGTGTTGTAAGAAATGCTTCTGCAATAAAGAAACATTGTTCTTTTGATAACACTCGTTGTTCTTGTAAAATATCAGCCCAAGTTGGACCTTCAATCCAAGGCATTACAATACTATTAGCAAGATCTTCTGATTTTTCGATAGCAGATATATGTTCTTCTGTAGTAACGATATAGCGTGAACATACTTTCAGACCCGCTAAAGAAGAAAGTGGTTTCAGAAATGCTAGTTGATGTTTTTCCTCACGATAGCGTTCCTTAAAAACCTTTAATGCAATTCGGTCCACACCATTTTCTTGTTGTAATTGATATACTGTTCCTTGTCTTCCTTCTTGACCATAGGGCATTTCAATACCAATTACAGCTGGGTGTTTCTCAAAACGATACACATCTTTATTAAGGTTAATTTTTTCTCCTACTTCTGGTCGGAATCCCATTTTATCCCCTTACTCTCGTATAGCAATTTTTCAAAAAAAGACCAGGAACAATAGCTCCCGGTCTTTTGCGATTGTTCTATTCTTAGTATGCGTTATCTGTGTTACGGAATTTATCAGCAATACGTTTTAAATCTGTAGAAATCCCCTCTAAAATTGGAATATATTGTTGCATTGCTTGTTTAGATTGAATAAATTCTCCACGGAATTTCGCTTGTGTTGCCCCAGCCCATTGACCTTCTAAACTATTAATGTCGCCCTCAAGTCTATTAATTTGGCTTTGAGCTTCTCCTGCTGCGTTTTTAAAATTTCCTGAGATTCTTTCAAGTTCTTCTGGTGTGATTTTAATTTCTGCCATCGTAATAATTTCCCCTTTCAAATCATAAATGATACAACAATTAGATTATAAACTATATTCATACAATTTTAAAAGAGTTAAATTACAAAAATATTCTATTTTCTAGTAATTTAACCCTATTTTAATATTATTTCACTTTTAATTCTGACCATTTCACACTAATTTTATCTGTCATCGTGCGAAGTAAATGTAATGGTGTATATGCACATTTTATTTTGATTGGCTTTCTACGTATGCAATATCCATTCCCACTTAATAATTCTTGATCCATTTCAGTATGTGGCAGTTTCATATTAAAGAAATACACATCGTTATTTTGTGTCGTTCCCAATAAATAACCAATACTTCTCTTTCTAATTTCTGCAAACCATTTTTCATGAGAATAGCTATTTAGGCTAGACGTAGTAGCGGCTGTCATAAAGTGAATCCCTTTATTTTTACAGTTTTGGACTATTAGTTCCATTTTATTTTTTGCCTCATAATCAGTAGATAATATAGTTAACATTTGATCGATATCATCAATCGCAATGATTATTCGCTTATATGAAATCTCCACTGTTGCGTTTGGATCTATCGAAGGCATTATTGGTTCTCTATTATTTATTAGCTCTAACAATTCATCTAACATTTCTTTTAATTGCATACCATCTGTAACTTTCTTCTTCACATGAGGTAAATCTCCAAGAGCTAATAAGCCTGTAGGTCTTTCACCAAGGTCTACTAAGTATAGCTCAACCTTTTCAGGAGAGTATTGGTATGTAGTAGTGAATAGAAGTGTTTGTAATAGCGATGTTTTTCCACCTTCTATTCTTCCCCCAATAAATATATGACTCATTTCATCTAAAGAAAAACTTTGCAAACGAATATCCTCTGTTTCTATACCTGCTGAAATATGAGCTCTTTCTAATTTTTCAATCATATGTTCTACAAATATTTCTTTAGGTACCATTGGAATAGCTTTTGCTTTTTCACCATTCCATTCTCCATTCATTTTTTGAATAATTGTTTTTAATTGTTGAGAGTACTCAATTTCACTTTCCCCAATAAACGGCAATGCTGCTTGGAATAATTCCGGCGGTTGCCCTTTCATTAATCCACGGCCAACAGGAACTTCAATTAATGGGAATTTAGGTCTGCCAACTAAGTTATGATATTCTGTTCCATCTTGCAATTCAAATGTAAGTGCCATCGGTATATTATTACGAACACGATCGAACATATCTATTGTTTGATTCAGAGAAAAATAGAAATATACTCCGTATGTGCTTGATTCACGCAATAATAATTCTAATACTTCATTTTCTTTCTCGAATTCATTTTTGAATCTTATATAACCATCTACCATCACTACTATTGCTGGTATTTTCTTTTCTACCATTCGGTTATACATAGAGAATGATTTTGCACCGATATTAGAAAAGCTCTCTTTTCTAATCGTGATTTCCTTCTTTAAAAATCCGAATAGACGTTTCATTTTCTCATTTTCGCCTTCTTGTATAATCCCGCCAATGTGAGGTAAATCTCTAAAATCTAAGAACATTCGACCAAAATCAATAACATAGAAATTCACTTCTGCTGGTGTATGAGATACGGCTAGAGACATAATAATTGTTTGCAACATCGTCGTTTTTCCTGTACCAGGCATACCATAAATATTTAAATGCCCTTCTTGTAAATCTAACTTCAGAGGAAATTGAGCTTGATTTGCAACATCATCAATTAATCCTACTGTTACTTGTAAATATTCTTTTGATTTATTCCACTCAGCAATTGTCCAATCTTCCATAGCATAAAATTCTTTTAACAATAATTTTTCCGGTAATGGATCCAGCCAAGGTCCTGGTAATGCTTTAATATTTTCTTTTTCTGATATGCTCTGTACATATTGAATAAAAGCCTGTAATTGTTTTGGGCTATTTGTCATTGGTTTTGGACGCTTTTTCACTTTTATTCTTTCACCCGAGAGCTTAACTTCTGTAAAATCAACAATATCAAGAACTTTCTCTTCATCTGGATTATAAGGTGCTCCGCTCCATGCTGATTGGAATAATTCCAATACTTCATTGCTACCAACTTGGAGATACCCTCGTCCTGGTACATTGATTTTTGATGCATCTGGAATCTTTAACATTTCACGACTATCCGCATCATCTTGTACACGTAAACAAATTCGAAAACGCGAGTTACTCCAAATCTTGTCATTTACAACCCCTGAAGGTTTTTGAGTTGCTAATAATAAGTGAACTCCTAACGTCCTTCCTATTGCAGCGACACTAATTAGCTCGTCCATAAATTCTGGTTGTTCCTTTTTCATTTGAGCAAACTCATCAATAACAATAAATAAATGTGGTAAAGGTTCTTTTTCACGCCAGCTTGTTTCATAATATTCATCTAGATGCTGAACATTTCCAGCCTGAATGAATAATTTTTGTCTACGCTCTAATTCTGCCTTTAATGAAATTCTGGCACGCTCAATTAAGTTTGGATCTTCTAAGTTCGTAATAGATGCAATAATATGCGGTAATCCCGCAAATGTGTTTGACATTCCACCACCTTTATAGTCGATAAGCATAAATGCCATCTCATGAGGATGATAGGTTGCCGCTAACGCGGCTATTATAGACTGAATTACTTCACTTTTTCCGGATCCAGTTGTACCAGCCATTAGACCGTGCGGACCATGCCCCTTTTTCTCTATTTTATCGTGAATATTTAGAAAAACAGGTTTACTTCCTTCTCTTACACCAATTGGAACCGGTAATGAAGTCGGATATCGATTTTCTTTCCATCTCTCTAGCACTTGTAACTCTTCCATATTTTTAGCTTGAAACAAGTCTAAAAATGTTAATACTTTCGGAATGTTGGCTGCTGTAGAACTTTTCATTCGAATTGGAGCAATGCTTCGCGCTCCTAGTTCACATCGTTCGAATGAAAGTCGATCTACTTTAAAACTAGCACGCGTTGTCCCACTATTTTCAGCTGAACTTGAAAACGTTTCTACTAACTCACCATTTTCCTCATTTAAACTTATTACAAGATCACATTCCATCGGTAACCGTTCCTTTTGTTCCGCAAAAATAAATGTAGAAGCTCCTACACTTTCACCTTCTCTAAGTAACATTGGAGTTAAAGGATCATCTTCTAAAAATTCTCTCGCTGATAAGAAAAAGACATACATCGGAATTAAAGGAACTTTTGCATCCGCTTGCGCAGAGGAATTATAGATTCTACGCATGTTAAGTGGGGTAAATAGTACTTCAGCTAGTTTCTGTGCATCTTGTTGATTTTCAGATAAAAAGCGCATACTTCTCTGTTCATCCCATACGTGAGGAAGCCACCTCATCCAATCCCATTGTTTTTTCTCTTTCTCATGATAAAAGGCTGCTATTTTCACTTCATTTGGTGCATGATGCGTCATAATTTGCGTCGTTACAATTCGAATAAAGTTTAGTCTATCTTCTTTATTTCCAACTACACCAATTACATCGTTTTTTTTCAAAGAAATAGAAATGTGTCCATTTGGTATCGTATTGAAATCCCTTTTCACATTTTGCGCTTCTGTAACTAATGGATTTTCTTCATAACCTTTCTGTTCAGGCACCTTCAATTTTACAAGAAATGGTCTTTCTCCTGTACCAATACGAATATCTAAAAAATCTGGACTTTCAGGTGTTCTCTCCCATAAATTACTTTCCCGATTTTCAATTCTTTGTACACTTTTTAATGGGCTTGGATTTTGTGTAATTAAATATTTTGCTTGTTCAACCTTTAACGTATCTAATTCCACTCGATGCTTTTGAATTTGCTCTAAATATCTTGTTTGTAATTGTTCAACCATTTGACGATGTTCTTTCTTTTTACGGAAATGCCCCATCGTTGTAATTATATATGATCCCAACATCGGAATACTTGAAACCATCATTAATGGCATATAACTTGAATTCATCTTCATAAATTTCATCATTACAAAATATAATACCAATGTTAAAACCGTCATCATTGCAGGCAGTAACATTGTTTCAATTGAAAACTTCGGCTCCTCCGGTATATTCGGTGGATCATGAATAATAACATCCCCTGTCGGTATATCTACTTTCACACGCGGAGAGCGTTGAAAATACGGTGATTTTTGCACAAAACATTTCTCCTTCCCCATCCCAAAACTATTACTCAATGATTTTCCATACATAATCTTCTTCACTAGAAGACATATCTTGTTTAACAGGTTCATTATAAACTTCTTCTGCTGGCATCATTTCAAAAGAAGGGATAATTGCTCCTTTTTTATGTAGCATTACATATTGTCCATCCCACACATCATTATCGCGCAACGTTTCATCATTTCGAATAGAATGCCACTCTTCTTTATCTTTTGCTACTCTAATTTCATAGATTCCGCTTAATGCTTCATCTATTTTTTCATGATGTAAAATCGCTTCAATAATTTGCACCACTTTTACGTCATTTGGAATTGCAATATCAATTTCTTCATTTGACTGTTTTATGTATGTCACAATAATCTCTTCCACGTTTATTCACCTTTTTTCCATCATGTTTGTTACCAAGAAACATCTAAAAATGAAATATCATCGCTTGTCGGAGAGTTCTGTGCCCTCTCAATTTCTTTTAACACTTCCTCAAAGTTATACTGCTTAAGTGGCAAAAGTCCGTCTGAGTGAATAACTATCCGATTAGCTTCTTGTCTAGATAATACCTTTGAAAAAACCGCCAATTCCCCACCAATAATGCCTCGCTGTGTAGACCATCTTTTCTTTATATTTCTATTAAACTTCATTACATTCGAACAATTCTCCTTATCTTGAAACAATTGTACAAATGAATCGCCATGTGTAACTATCGTTATTTGTACTTTATCTTGATTTGGAATGAGTTCTATTTTCCCGCCAGTAAACATCGCTTCACTACCTTTTTTTCGCTTTTCTTCCAAAACATCGCGTAGTAACCACGGTGTTTCTTCTGGCAATCGAAATGCACTCACTTCCTCTGAAGCTTCTTCTATCCAATTATTTAACTGTTCATTTAATAATATAGCAATATCCAGTCCACTTTCTTGACATGTATCAAACAAGTTTACTAACTTCATACCAAGAAATTCCGCAGCAATTTCACCATGAAAAGATAGCCCTACACCATCACATAAGGCAAATACGAAACTAGTTCCATTATCTAGAAATACTAGAAAGTCTTGTCCACTCTCGTTTAAATCCTGCGTTTCTTTTGCTCTTACATAACTATATCTATAAGTAAAATGTTTCGTTTCCTTTTCTTGCAATACCGTTTCTTCCTTTTGCGATAGGGTATATTTCACCTTACTCCCCCCTCCTATCGAACCGGCGTTGCAGCAGACATTTGAAATCCAAGTGATACTAAGTCCGCATTTGTCCCAGGAAACATCATCACAGCACCATCTGCAATATGAAACCCATGTTCCGTCATCATCTCACGATAGCTTTGAGGTATAGGCGATGAAAGTCTTTGCAACTTTGCACCATATTCATCTGTAATCTCTGTATTTGGCATAATCCCTTCCCACTTCTTTATATTAGAAATTTGTTCTTGCATAATTTCATCTGAAATAAAAATATTTTCAATTAGTACGTTTCCATCAGGTACAGACATATTCATAATTCTTCGTACAATTAATTCTGGATCTTCACCAGTTGATGCCCCATCTGTCATATGACAAACAACAGGAGCTGGTCCATCTTGTAAATTTGGTAATTCCTTTTGCAATAACTTCTCCACTACAGAGAAAGCTTTTGCTGTATCAGTTAAACGATGCGTTTGAATTTTTTCTAATGGACGCAGTCTTGCTACCTCGTCTATTGTTTTCACACCACCCAATAAATCAAAAACATGATCGCTATAGGCTAAAATAGATAACTTATACCTTGGAAGCAAGCGACTACCTTTTGTTGAACGAAATACCATTTGGCGAATCGCTAAAGAAAGAGCATCCGTTACAATATCAATTCTTCTTTTTTCTTCTCCGCCTGCATCCATCATTTGGTTCATTGATGCGCTTACATCAAGAAGATAAATTATATAAGCTGGTGTTTGTTGTGTTGCTTGAGTTTGATATAACATGTTTCATACCCTTCCATACATTATTATATGAACTTTTTTTATATTCATATTTCATTATAACTTATGAATTTTCTTTTTCTCAATTCATTATAAAATGTTCTTAATATAATTTACATATTTTCACACAAAAAATTATTCCTTTTAACATGTGTTGAAAGGAATAACCCCCTTCTACACTATAGAAGGGGGTTATTCTTACGGTATAAGACGCGTACAATCTCTCGGAAAAGCACTCGCCTCTCGTACATTTGTTAATTCCAATAGTTTGTATACAACTCTCTCTAATCCAATTCCAAAGCCACCGTGCGAGGGACAACCATATCGGAATGTATTTAAATAAGATTGAAACGTATCTGGATGTAATCCTTTTTCTTTAAAAGAAGTGAGTAACATTTCGTAATCATGAATTCGCTGCGCCCCTGAAGTTATTTCTAGTCCTTTATATAGTAAGTCGAACGAATCAGTAATAGATGGATTCTCTTTATTTGGCATCGTATACATCGGCCTAGCTTCTTTCGGATAATGTGTAATGAAAACAAACTCACTCTTATATGTTTCCTTCACATATTTCCCTAATAGCTTCTCACCTTCTGTATCTAAATCCCCAATTGGCAATTCTTTCTGGTACTTACTTTTCAAAATTTCTTGCGCTTGTAACAATGTAATTTTCGGTATTTCTGTAATAACAGGTACTTCTATTTGTAATAGTTTTAGTTCTTTTTCACAGTTTTTTGCTACTTGTTGAAACATATATCGTAAAACATCCGTTTCTAGTTGCATCACTTCATAAAAATCATGAATAAATCCAAGTTCTACGTCTAACGATATATATTCATTCAAATGACGGGAAGAATTATGATGCTCCGCTCTGTAAACAGGTGCAACTTCAAAAACACGTTCTAACCCTCCAGCTACCATCATTTGTTTATAAAACTGAGGTGATTGTGCTAAATAAGCTTCTTTTTGAAAGTATGGAAGCTTAAAAACATTTGCTCCTCCTTCTGCCCCTTGTGAAACAATTTTCGGAGTAAATACACGTGTGAAATCGTTCTCTATAAGAAATTCACTAAAGCTCTGAACGAGCGTAGATTTTACTTTAAATATCGCGTCGGTTCGCTCATGTCTTAATGATAATACTCTCTCATTTAGAAGTTGATCTAAGCCAACTTGCAATTTCTTTTTATTTATTTCAAATGGAAGTGGTTCTGCGCCGTTTAATATTTTCACTTCATGAGCAAGCACTTCCACCCCTAATTCTGTTTTCGAAGTCTCTACTATTTGACCAACTACTTGCACAACACTTTCCACATCTACTTTAAATCCAGCTAACTCATTTTCTAGTACACATTGCATAACTCCTGATCGATCCCTTATTAATAAAAAACTAATATTACCTAGATGACGAATTTTTTTTACCCATCCTTGAAGTAATACAACCTTGCCGCCTTGCTCCGTACATTCTTTTGTGAGTGAACGCTTCATTACATTTCCCTCCAGTAATTTTATATTTATTTACGTTATTGTTGTTGTCATCGTCATCATCCACGGTCACTCACCTCCTTTCAAAGAATACAAAAATCCGCCCCTATAAATAGGGACGGATTTTTCCGCGGTACCACCCAAATTGTCATAATGACCATCTTAGCCCTGATAACGGTAGGTACCGTTTGCTTTTACTAATTATCACGTTCAAAGCAACACTCACAGGTGTCTTTCCATCATGCGGTATCGCAATCTTCTCAGCAACCGATTGCTCTCTGTAGACCTTTGCATTATGTACTTTTCCTGATCCTCACTTTTTATATTTACAGAGTATTCTATCTCTTTGTTTTATAAAACGCAAGCCTTTTTAAATATATTTTGATCTTTCATATCCAATTTTGTACAATCTCCTCTAAAGCCATTCCACGTGAGCCTTTCAATAATATGATATCCTTATTCGTAATAACTTTTAATACTTCCTCTGCTATCTTGGCTTTACTATTAAATGACTGTACTTTTCCTATATCATATTTCTTTCTCGCTTCTTCCGCTACAATTTCAGCTAACTCTCCAAAAGTGAATACATATTGAATGCTCTCTTGATTTAACATTTTACCAATTTCTCTATGATATGTTTCAGCATTCTTCCCTAACTCCAACATATCCCCAATTACTATCATTTTTTTCTTATAGGCATTTAATGTCTGTAACGTTTCAATTGCGGCCTTCATTGAAGAGGGACTGGCATTCCATGCATCGTTAATAATTGTAAAACCTGTTTTAGCAGTTAAAAATTGAAAGCGCATATGAGTAATATTTACTTGCCGTAGTGCTTCCTGTATTTTTTCTGTAGGGACATTATAATATTGACCTACGGCGATTCCGACAATCGCATTTAAAATATTATGTTTTCCATGCAAGGGAACATCGTACTGTATTTTTGAATCATTTAATTTAAAATGAACACCATATTCATCTAATTGCACGTTTGTTGGAAACAAATCATTTGTATACTTTTCACCAAATGCCTTACAATTTATACTCGATAAATTCTTATTTTTCAAAAGCAACGGTTCATCACCATTATACAAACATAATCCTTCATCTTTTAATCCATCAATAATTTCTAATTTAGCCTTCGCAATTTCTTCTTTTGATCCAAGCGTCTCTAAGTGAGAATGGCCAATCATTGTAATGATCACTACATCTGGCTGTGCTATTATTGATAAGTTTCGAATTTGTCCTTTTTCACTCATCCCCATTTCAAGAATTAAAAACTCTGTATCTCGTTTCATTTCTAAAATAGTTAATGGCAAACCGATTTGACTATTAAAGTTTCCCTTTGTTTTATGCACACGATGAGTTGTACTTAAAATCGTGCTTATTATATCTTTTACCGTTGTCTTGCCATTACTACCTGTAATTCCAATTACTTTTACATTTAGCTCTTTCCGATAAAATTGTGCCAATTGTTGCAAAGCAAACAAAGTGTCATCTACAAATATAATTGGCATCCCTTTTGGCGGAGTGCTGTAAGACTTTTTCCATAAGGAAGCGACAGCTCCATTATCGAATGCCTCTTTCACATAATCATGTCCATCTTTCACCCTAATGATTGGAACAAATACATTTCCTTCTTTAATGCTTTTGGAATCTATGCAGACACCATGTATCTCTATGTGATGAAACGATTCTTGTAACCCTTCACCGCCTACTACCTCTTCAAGTTTTTTCAAATTCATTTGAGTCAAAGTATCACCATTTCCATTTTATTACATAATTTCCGTTTTATTTACGCATATTGATAAAGTGAAACTTTAATCAGTGGGGATTTTGTTCCTCCCCACTGATTATCAGCCCTCACCAATCGGGCTTTTACGGTAAGCCCGCCCCCCACCTAACTTCTTTGCTTTCCCTGAATTTTGAGGTGGAGGGTCTTACTGCCCGGCAAATAGCGGGATAAAAATTTTATAGCGAGGTGTTTATATGAAAAAAGCGATTAGTTTCTTTCTTCTTTTGTTATGCCTAATTGCAGTGAATGAAACATACGCCTATTCACCAAAATCTTTACCAATCTCCCAAAACTCTGATCAATGGAAAGTGAATATTGATGAACCGAAGAACATAGGTAACAATATGCTTCAAGCTAAAGAAGATGAATTTAAAACATATCAATTTTCAGTAAAAAATGTTGGTAACAGTGAAGTATATAACGTACAAGTCGAAGTATTCCGCAACGAGCCAAAAACGAAAACGAAATATGAACTTTTCTCACGAAAGGAAAGTCGCTTAGCAAGTGGAAAAACTGGATTTGAACATGCTAATTTTCCAGTTGCTACAAAAGCAGATGAAGTTGATGTAATCATTACTTGGCAAGAACACCCTTTCCGCTCCATGAGAAACGGTCAAAAAGTTGAGTCTAGAAAATTTAAAGAGCATTTTGTTTTTAAAGACGAAAAAAACAACTAGAATGCGGATGAATTTACATTAGCATTCATATAGCTTACTTTACTAGTACCAGTTCTTAAGCAAATTAAAAAGTCGTGGCTTATAAACGCCACGACTTTTTATATTAATTCGTACTAATTCCTCTTGCTGCCCAAATACGATCGATATCAGCAGCATGTTGTCCGCCATATAAAAGAGCATCCGCTTGCTTAATCGCTTTTGCTCCATCACTGAATTTAGAGTTTGGTGTTAATGACCAGTGTGATTGTAAAATAATTTTCGTTGCTACATCACGTCCAAAAGCTTGTGCCATCTCATATTGACCTTGTGCCCAAATTTCCCCATCATCATGTACCTCATTTGTAACATCTTTCGGATACACTTTATTCGTATCTAATCGGCGCAAGCACGTCGGATCTGAACTAGAATAAGCAGTCGCATCCCATTCTCCAACACATGCTTTTCCGTAGCCTGTTGTCGATACTGCATCTTCATACGTAGCACCTAAGAAGTCACCAAATCCTTCTCCCATCGCTCCGCCTTCTGCAGAACTACCAAAGCCAGGCACTTGGTTATCTTGAATCGAATGCCCGTATTCATGTGCGATAATACCAGCATCTTCTGCATCATCTACTCCGCCAGTACCAAAAGTTAAAGCTTTCGTTGTCGGAGAATAAAATGAGTTATCCGCCGTCGTTCCATTCACATTCACTTTAATAGAGCGATTATTAATATTTTTAAATCCTAACCCTTGAATGTAACGCTGTAATGTATCGATATGATAATACGACATAACATCTTCAAAGCTATCATTTGCACGTGTATAGTTAAATTGTAAATTTGTAGATTTTGTTTTTGCTTTTGAAGAAATCGTTACATACTCTCCAATTAAAAATCCTGTCCCATCTAAACCTTTTAACGTAACAGTCTTCAATTGATCCGTTAACGCTGTTGAATCCGCATCGTTATTATCTTTTAAGCCTACTTTACTACCGCTAGATACGACTGGGTTAGGTAAAAATACTTTTCCTGTCCCTTCAGCTTTTCGGTTTATATCAACCTTTTTAATTAACTTCCCATTTTCCGCATCAATAAATGTTTCCCATGCGCCAAATGGATTATTAGAATGGACTACCACTTTATATACTGGACGAGCAATTCCCTCTTCCACAATATATCCGAATTCTTTCTCTGTAGGAGCCCATAAGTTTTGCTCACTTGCTTCTCCAACATACGCCATTGATTTTTGTATTGCATCTTTTTCACTAATTTTTGTCGTTACTTCCTTCACACCTTTGACGGATTGATAATCAGAAACAGCAAGTACGCCCTTTCCCTCTCCGTTAAGAGTAACTGTAATTTGTTTTGAAAATACAGGTGCACCATTAACAACTTGCTGGAACCTAACATATGAAGCTACTGACGTTTCTGTTGTAGAAATATATTGCAAGTCTGAAAGGTCTGTTTTTAATCCATACTGCGCAGCATTTTCTTTTAAATATTCAGTTGCTTTTTTCTGCGGCGAATAAGCTTCTAGCTTTACTTGCTGCTGTTTTTCCAATGCCGAAACCGTAGAAATCGTCCCCATTACTAACGGCACAGTCATTGCCATTGCCACCATTTTTTTATTAAACATAGAACCACTCCCCCTAATAAAGTAGCTCAACCTTATCCCATTACCACTAGGCAATCATTCCCCACAAAATGGGGGGATAAAAATTGAATCTACGAGTAATTCTCTACGAACAATTCTATTACCTCTCCATTTAGGGGGAGCGAAATTTTCTCAATATTTATGTGTAAAGTGAAAACAATACTTTAGAAATAAATTTTCTAGAGGTCCTATTGAATGGATTATGCGGAAAATAGACGGATAAATGTTCATCATACAAAAAGGAAGTTGGAATCATTCCAACTTCCTTTTTCTTTATTGAGCCGCGCTTAATTTGATTCGAACTTTCGCTTCACCTAAAGATAGTTCATCGTCTTCATTCGTTAAGTGATCAAATGTAAATTGCTTAACGAGTAAATTTTCTTCCAATAAATCTTTATGGTTCGTTAATGTTCGTTGTAGCTCTTCCTCTGTATCAAGAATAACATCTACTCGTAAATTAACCGGTAAATTTAACTGCTTACGATATTCTTGAACCGCTCGAATAAATTCACGCGCCACTCCTTCTTGTAACAACTCTTCTGTTACATTCGTATCTAACATAACTGTATATTGTCCGTTAGTCGTATTAGAGAACCCTGATTTCGCAACTTTCTCTACTACTACATCTTCAGCCGTTACAACTACTTCTTCTCCTGGTGCAGTTTCGTAAACTGCTCTTTCTGTAGATACAAAGTGTTGTACTTCTTCTTTTGATAATTGTTTTAACCATCCATTTATTGCATTCACATTTTTACCAAACTTCGGCCCAGCTGTTTTAAAGTTCAACTTTAATTGATAGGACGTGTATTTCGTTTCATCGAGTTCAACATGAAACGCTTTGACATTTAGCTCATCCATGACGATATCACGATAAGATTCCCAATCCATATCATTTTCATTATGCGCTAGTAATACAAGTTCCGCTAACGGCTGTTTTACTTTTAAAGAATGTTGATTACGGTTACTTCTTCCTAGTTCAACAACTTGTAAAACAGCATCCATTTCCGCTTCTAGTTTCGGCTGAAGTAGTGATTCATTTACAACTGGATAATCCTCTAAATGAACGCTACTTCCACTTAAATTTAAATGAATATCTTCAGCGACAAACGGTGTAAATGGTGCAATTAATTTACTAATTGTCACAAGCACTTCATGAAGTGTCTCATACGCAGCTGCTTTTTCAGCATTCATACCAGATTCCCAGAAACGATTACGTGATCGTCTTACATACCAGTTACTTACTTCATCTACAAGCGCCGCGATTTCACGAGCTGCATTCGTAAATTGATAATCATCAAGTGCTGTTCTCACTTTTTTCGTTGTGCTATGCAATCTTGATAATACCCATTCATCCAATTTCGTCCGCTTTGCGTCATACGTTTCTTTCGGATTATACTCATCTAAATTTGCATATAAAACGTAGAAGCTATACACATTGACTAATGTATCTACAAATTTAGACTTTGCTTCCAGTACTGTTCTTTCCGAGAAACGTTTCGCATTCCACGGAGCACTGTCAACGAGTAGCGCCCATCTTAATGCATCTGCACCAAACTGATTTACTAAATCAACTGGATCTAGTGCATTCCCTTTACTTTTAGACATTTTCTGTCCTTCTTCGTCTAATACATGCCCTAGTGATAACACTCGTTTATAAGGCACTTTTCCTGTATATAGTGCTGATACTGCTAATAAACTATAAAACCATCCACGTGTTTGATCAATGCCTTCTGCAATAACATCCGCTGGAAACTGTTCTTCAAATAACTCTTTATTTTCAAATGGATAATGATATTGCGCAAATGGCATGGAACCACTATCAAACCAAACATCAATTACTTCTGGTGTACGATTCATTGTACTTCCGCATTTTTCACAGCAAACTTGCACTTCATCTACATATGGCTTATGCAATTCCAAATCTTCCGGTGTTTCTTTTGTACTATGCTTTCTTAAATCAGCAATGCTTTTCGGTGCGAATTGATGATCGCAACTTTCACATTCCCATACGTTTAATGGTGTTCCCCAATATCTATTTCGGCTAATATTCCAGTCCACCATATTTTCTAAAAACTTACCAAAGCGTCCATGTTTCATATGATCTGGATACCAAGTAACAGAATCGTTATTTTGCAAAAATGTATCTTTAATTGCAGTTGTTCGGATTAACCAACTCTCTCCTGCATAATAAAGAAGTGGTGAATCACAACGCCAGCAATGTGGGTAGCTATGTTCATACTTTTCTTTATGATATAGTAAGCCTTCCTTCGCTAAATGACGAACAATATCCACGTCACAACCTTTTACAAATTTCCCTTTCAAAAATGGTACTGCTTCTGTATACTCACCTTTCTCATCTACAACATGCAAGAATGACAATCCTTCACTTTGAACGACTCTATAATCGTCCTCCCCATATGCTGGAGCGATATGAACGAGTCCTGTACCACTATCTGCCGTGACAAAATCTGCTGCGATAACGTGATAGCCATTTGTAACTTCTTTCATTGGAAATGGCGGCATATAAGATGTGTTTACTAATTCTTCACCTTTATGAACAGATAATACTTCATAGTCTTCTTTTAATACATCTTGTACACGTTCTTTCGCAACAATGTATACATGACCTTCTTGTTTCGCTTTCACGTATTCCATATTTGGATGTACAGCGAGCGCAACATTTGCTGGAAGTGTCCAAGGTGTTGTTGTCCACCCTAGGAAATATTCATTTTCACTATCTTTCACTTGAAACTTAACTGTTGCACTTAAGTCTTTTACTGTTTTATACCCTTGTGCAACCTCATGTGAACTTAGTGAAGTTTGACAACTTGGGCAGTATGGTGAGACTCTATGCCCTTTGTACAATAATCCTTTTTCATGAATCGTCCCTAAAATATGCCATACACTTTCGATATATGGATTCTCTAGCGTAACGTATGGATCATCCATATCTACCCAATAACCGATGCTTTCAGTGAATTCACGCCACTGCTTCTCATATGTGAATACACTCTCTTTACACTTCTGAATAAATGGCTCAATTCCATACTCTTCAATTTCATGTTTACCAGAAATACCGAGTTGCTTCTCAACACCTAATTCTACAGGTAAACCGTGTGTATCCCATCCCGCTTTTCGTAGCACTTTATAACCAGCCATCGTTTTATATCTCGCTACTACATCTTTAATTGTCCGTCCAAGTGCATGTCCGACGTGTGGTAAACCGTTCGCCGTTGGTGGTCCTTCATAAAATACGAAAGACTGTGCGCCTTCTCGATTCTGAATTGATTGCTCGAAAATACTTTGCTCGTTCCACTGCTTACGAATACGTGTTTCTCTCCCTACAGCTGACTCTTTTACATCTACTTTCTTCATCTACAATCACTCCTTTTGAATATTTTAAAGCACACAAAAAACCCGTCCCCATGAAGTAGGGACGGGTTTAACCGCGTTACCACCCTAATTCTATTAGCTCTTCGCTAATAGCACTTAGCAACGTACTATCATACGTGTTCTTTGTAACGGTAGACATCCGTCCGGGCTTACTTATTTCAGCCTCGGCTCCTCGGAGATGATTTTCAAATAACGTCTGCACACCGGCTTTCAGC
Organism: Bacillus sp. AY18-3; assembly: GCF_008042305.1. Lineage (NCBI taxonomy): Bacteria > Bacillati > Bacillota > Bacilli > Caryophanales > Bacillaceae > Bacillus > Bacillus sp. AY18-3. Next base: position 123,851 of record NZ_QKQR01000002.1, read on the forward strand.
TATACACCGGCTCTCTGGGGAACAATTCATTATTTTACTCGTTCTCGTCTTCAGATTTGTATACTTTATTAAAAGCTATTTTATGCCATTGGGCAATAAATTGTCAACTAATTCTAAATATATATTTAATTATACCCTTTTTTCACAATTCCTATACAATTATTTCTTAAATTCTTGTATTCCAGCTAAATCTTCATCTTCTTCAATAAGCTCAGCAAAGAATCCTGATTCATCCTCACGAAGAACAATTTCAAGCTCTTGCTTCGCCTCTTCAATTCTATTTAACTGTGCTAAATAACAAGCGCGATCGTATCTTGCTAACAAATCACTCGCATCTATTGTTAATACATCATTTGTTATTTTTTCTGCCTTTAGTGTTTGTCCGGCACCATGATACGAAGATGCTAAAGAAAGAAGAATTGCTGCTTCATTTGGATGATGTATAGAAGCATTTTCTAATACATGAATTGCCTCTTCAAACCTTTCTTGACTTTGATACATTTCTCCTAAAGCAAGAAACGCTCTACTTACAAACGGTGTTTGCTCCGTTAATTGTAAGGTAATCTTTTCTGCTTTTCTTTCTTCTCCTATTTTAAAGAATACTTGTGCTTGTAAAAGAAGCGTATCATAATCATCTGGTAACTCTCGAACCATTTGCTTCGTTAATTCTGAAGCATCCCGTAACATATCTTCATCCTCACACGCCATGAAAAGATTTACAAGTTGCTTCGCTATATCGTAATCCCATTTATTTTCTAACGATGTTTGCAATACATCTATCGCCTCTTTATACATCTCCACATTCTCGTAAAATAGTGAAAATCGCTGCGCTGCCATACTATTTTTTTGATTTAACTTTAACGAAATTTCATACAAATCAATGATTGTAGTAATAATCGAAATTTCTTTCGCACGGTTTTTCATACGATAAAAAGCTCTCGTAATTATGGATTTTTTCGGCTGTTCATTTTGTTGTCGTTCAATCCATCTTTCCGTCACCGCAGATGCAGCATACATAAATGCCATACTTCTTTCTGCCTTCTTCACCTTTAATGTATGAAGAAAATCTCGTATGTTAGACAATTTCTTATGTTGTTCTATCGCTTTTACATACACATCAAATATTCGTTCATTATTTGCATCTTTTTGTATAACTTTCATTGCAATTTCAATTGCTTTTGCGTTTCTTTTTTTCACTAACACTTTGGCATAATGATATAGAACTTCTATATGCTCACTATCTAATTGAAGTGCCTCTTCAATCTGTGCTTGTTCTTTATCTATTTCATCCATCGCTCCATACACATATGCAATCGCATCTAATCGCCATATTTCAGGTGCTTCGTCCGCTAATTGTTCTAGTTCTGTCAATAACTCTTCCTGAAGACTCATTTCTACTGAAAGCTGTGCCAAATATTCCATATTAATATGCATCGGCTCTTCTTTCATAGCCTGAACCATATGACTTTGTTCTTTAGAACGATTTTCTTCTTTTTCATATATTTCTGCAAGCTGTAAATGCACACCTACGAAATTCTCATCAAGCTCTAAACATGTTTCATATGCTTGTTTTGCTTCCGTCAATTGCCCTAATGCCATAAGTATTTCACCAATTCGGTAATACGGTAATGCCGTTTCCTTTTGTTCTGTCGCCTTATTATACCTTTTCATCGCTTGGCCGTACTGCCCAATAGATTCATATAAAATACCTGTATAACAACCGTATTCGCTTATTTCTTTTCTTTCTTTGTGTAACGTTCTTAAGAATGCTATACCTCTTTGTACAAATACCGTTCCTTTAATTCGATTCACATATTCATCTAACGCACTTGCCACATTATATTCACTCTGCTTTATACCACTCTCTAACTTAGACAAAGCTAATTTAAACCCTTCTTCATTTCCACCAAGTTCAACCTCAGCATCCCATAGAACCATTCCCGCATTCATAAGAAAATCTTGGCTCTTTTCAATTTGTTTTTCAATACCGAGAATATATTGTTTCGCTTCCTTGTATTGTTCTTTCGCCATATAAACTTGCGTAAGTCCAAAGTGAGAATAAACATCATCATGATTTTCTTCTAAAGCACGATTATACAATGTTTCTGCTTCTTCCAGACTATCATTTTGAAAATGATAGTCACCGAGTTTTACGTATAGAGGTGCCTTATCGTCACAATTCTCAATACCTTTTAATAAAATTTCTTTCGTACTTTCCTCATCCTTCAAATCAGACTCGTATATTTCCGAAAGTTTCGTATAGATGTAGGGTGCATTACTATCCAAATAAATCGCTACTTTAAGCCCTTTTATCGCTAAATGTAATTTCCCTAAATGATGCGCACATCTCGCGCGCTCATACCATACATGTGCCTCATTTTTATTCTCTCTTAATAGGTCATTAAAAATTTCATACGCTTCTTCATATCTTTCCAAATCTATTAATATTAATCCGTGATTCGTTAAAGTGAATCTTTCTGGACTACGTTCTAAAGCAACTTGAGAAAACTGCAACGCCTTTTCAGATTGATCGATATACATGTATGATAGAGCGAGAAAACTCCAAGCAATCGGCTGATCTGCGTCTAATTGTAATGATGAACGAAAACTTGAAATCGCTTCTATATAACTTTCCTGTTCAAAAGCATATCTTCCGTTTATTAAATGATATAAAGCACGATTATTTTTCTTCTCAACACTTGTCAGCATTTGCCCGGCTTTTTCTAATTCTTGAAGGCGAATAAAGCACTGCGCACCATGCAATTTAACAAAATCTGAGTTCGGAAACTTCTCCATTAACTTTTCAATACAACATATAATAAACTCATTATCTACTTCAACATCTAAATGCTTAACTGTATATAACCACGTATTCGGATTATCACTCGTCTCTTTTAAAAATTGTACTAAGTTATGAATCCCCTCTTTATCATGTTCATCTAGATGATCCGTAAGAGAAAAAATAGATTTAAAATAATGATTTTCTTCTTCATTTAAAAATGCTAATTGCTCCTTCTTTTCTTTCGGAACAAACGTAATCGCTAAACAACCTGTGTAACGATATTTTTCTTGTAACTTACTATATTCCACAATAACTGGTTCTATAAAGTTCGGATCTTGAACATAAAAAGCTTGTAACATATCATCATATCCAGATAGCACTTGTACATGTGAAGCATGCTCAATATCTATACTTAATAAAACCGGAATCCCTTCATCCAGCAGTCTCTTATAATTTTCCTCATTCCCTTTAAAATAACGATATTCATAACCTAATTCTTCTAAATAAGAAACAGTATCTGAAAACTTTGAGCCTGTCATATCAAAAATAAACTCTGCTATTTCATCTTGTGTACGTTTTTCTCCCCATAACTGCAACATCATTTCTAAACTTGTCGGAACACAATAATTATCCTTTTGTACAATAGGAACTATCGGTAAATGCACCTTTTTTCCATCTGGATTTTTTTCTAAATTATGATATAAAGACTCTTTTAAACTTTTTTCTTCTTTTAATAACTGTTGTAAATCTACAAGTTTATTCATTTTGTAAAGCGCTTCTGCACGTAAATGTACAAAGTAAGCTTTATACGCATGATAAGGAAGCTGATTATTTATGTTATCTATTACCGCTAACATTTCTTCATACTTCCTTAAATCTAATAAATATTTTACCTTTTCAAAATGAAAATATGGTACTTGCGGGAACTTTACAATCGCATCATCAATTAGCTGTAATGCACGTTTTTGTTCTCCTTGATTCGCATATAATTGTGATAATAAATAGGTAGATAGCTCTTCACAATCTTTATGCTGCATGCCGGCTATAAATTGTTCTTCTGCTTTCTCCCATTCACCTGTATGCATATAGACGTAGCCCCATTTATCAAATACGGCACGTGAACTGTACTCCTCTGCCTTTTGCATATAGATTAGGGCTTCTTCATTTCGTTTCATTTCCAACAAACATCGTACTAACGTAAAATATGTTTTCGCTAAAAGATCAGCTTCTATTTCTTCTTTGCTTACCTCTTCTAATGAGTCTTTTAACAACTGTTCTACTTCAAGTATTTTCCGCTCATCAATTAACTCATCACAATATAAAGAGAGCGTTCTCATATTTGGGAATTTTTTGTAGGCGTAGCGAATGAGGAATGAACTGTATTGGTGCATAAGCCCTTCATCAGTAAGACGTATTAATATGTCAAACTCCTTATGTGAAGGAACACTAGCAAGCCAACTCTTCAAATAAGATAAAGTATTCTTTTCTTTTATATATGAAATTTCATTATTTATTTCCTGTAATCCATCTATAAATCTCTTGTCTTTCAAACAAGCATCTAACTGCTTAAAATCTAGCATGTATTCACCTCGAATATTTATTTGTACTGCTACTTGCTTAGATTTTACACATCATATTGTAGGTATTCAACTAAAATCTCTTATAATGGATGGTATTAATTAATATTATTCAAATTTATAACAAAATATAGTAAAAATGATTGTTTTTCTCCATATTTTGTTTAATTAAATGGAATAACGTAACATGAGGATTTTATCTTTTGGAAGCTGAAATCCGTACATGAAATTATATCGGCGATAATTTAAATATATCGACGATTTTCAAAATATATCAGCGATTATACGGTGGATATCGACTTACCGACAAAAAATGACAATCCTCAATAAATCGCTATCTTTCAACATACTATTTCACCAAATGTAATTTTCATATTCGGAGCATATACTAAAGAAGAATGTAGATGAAATGCCTTAAAGAATCGGAGTTCAGCTTCATATTGAGCTAGCGCATCATCATATGTTAATCCTCTAGCCATTAAACGTTCTATAAAATGCTGTTTATCACCCGGATCCCCTGCAATCCCCTCTTCTTTTAATGAATGATACAACCTTTGTTTATCATTATAGTGCATATTAGAATCTAAAAAGTTCACTTTATCACTTACTCTACATTCAATATTTTTTACGCCTAGTTCACTTAAACACATCGGTATTTTCATACCAATATTTCCATCTTTTCCGCTTCTCTGCATGTCATTTTCAAATAACTTCTGCAAAGCACCTAGCCTAATAAATTCCGATTGATTCTCTCCATCTAAAGAGTATGAAGACATATTTGATATCCAATGTGGTTCAAAACAGATTATTTTTCCGCCCTTTTTAATTGAATGTATCATTTTTTTAGCATCATTTTTGGCGAACTCATATGTAATAAGAAAGCATGACAAATTGCTATATCGTATGTATCTTTCAATTCAATTTCTGTAGCATCTCCCTCAAGAAATTCTGTCTCATACGGAAGTAAACGAAACAACTCTCTCGCTTCAGATAATAATGTTTCTCTACTATCAATGCCTGTATACTTTGATCCTTCTGGAAGTAAAGGCATTAATACTAAGCCTAAATAACCATATCCACAACCATAATCAACAATATGTACTGGCTTAGTAATCTTCCAAACCATATTTACTAAAAAGCTTACATAATCGTCGTTGTAATATAAATCTCTTGTGTTTTTTAAATATGCTAGTTTACTGTTCCAATCGTATGTTTCCAAGTTTAACGCCTCCTTTTTATATATGACATTACAATTCTCCATTTAATAAGGACATTCCTACACTTGAAACAATTCTAGAAAAATTTAGATTTAATAAAATAAAACTTCTGCTTTCACATTTTCTATAAAAATAAATAGGCATACATATCTACTATGATACGTATACCTATTTGTTTCACATCTCCTCAGGTGCCTCCACCCCAAGTAAACGTAATCCCTCTTTTAATACAACCGTCACAGCATACACTAATGCGAGTCTGCTGTCTTTCTCTTCGCTCTCTTCTAATATACGAACATTACCGTAATATTTATTAAACGATTGTGCTACATCCAATACATATTTTGAAATGATTGATGGCTCATTTTTGTTGAAAGCTGCTTCAATTATTTGAGGGAATTTATTCAGTAATTTTACAACGCTCCAGCTATGATCATCTTTTAATGCAAACGTACACGTTTCAAATTCTACACTTTCTTTTCTTAAAATAGAGCACGCACGTGCATGTGTGTACTGTACGTACGGTCCTGTTTCACCTTCAAATTTCAGCATGTTTTCTAATGAGAATTCGATATTATGCATACGCTCGTTTTTTAAATCGTGAAAGATAACTGCGCCAACACCGACTTGCTTCGCTACTTCTTCTTTCTGTTTTAAGTTTGGATTTTTCTCTTCAATATTTTGTTTTGCAAGGTCAATTGCTTCTTCAAGTACTTCTTCAAGTAAAATAACTCTTCCTTTACGTGTCGACATTTTCTTACCATCTTTTAAAATGAACCCAAACGGTACATGTTCCATGCCGTCAACCCAATTGTAACCAAGCTTTTTTAATACAGTGAAAAATTGATTAAAATGTAAACTTTGTTCTGGGCCAACTACATATAACGCTTTATCAAATGCATATGTGTTTTGACGGTATAACGCTGCTGTTAAGTCACGTGTTGCGTAAATCGTTGCACCATCGGATTTTCTAATTAAGCAAGGCGGCATTCCCTCTTCTTCTAAATTAACGACTAACGCACCTTCTGACTCTTCAAGCAAATCATGTTCTTCTAAAATCCCAATAAAATCTTCCATTAAGTTATTATAAAAGGCTTCTCCTTGAAAATTAGTAAACTCAACACCGAGAAGTTCATAAATACGAGAAAATTCTTTTAAGGATTCGTGACGGAACCAATTCCAAAGCTCAACAGCTTCTTCATCACCTTCTTCTAATTTCTTAAACCAAGCGCGTCCATCTTCTTCTAATTCTTCATCGTCTTTTACCTCTTCATGAAATTGAACATATAACTTAAATAGTTCACGTATTGGATCCTCTTTAACTACTGCTTCATTTCCCCATTTTTTATAAGCGGTAATTAACTTTCCAAACTGTGTGCCCCAGTCTCCAATATAATTAATTCCTACAACTTCATAACCACATTTTTCAGCAATATGTTTCAGTGAATTTCCAATCATTGTAGAACGTAAATGCCCCATTGAAAAAGGTTTCGCGATATTAGGAGAGGAATAATCGATAACTACCGTTTTTTCACAACCAAAGTGATTTTGACCGTACTCTTCTTTCTCCGCTAAAACCGTTTTTAATACATCATCACTTACCGTCTCACGATTAAAAAAGACATTTACATAAGGACCAACAGCCTCTACTTTCGTAAAAAATGGATCACTTAATTTTCCTGCAACTTCCTTTGCGATAATAGCTGGTGATTTTTTATATTGCTTCGCAAGTGAAAAACATGGAAATGCCGCATCTCCGAATTCATCTTGTTTCGGCGTTTCGATTAAATCTAAAATTTGATTTTGCGTTAATTCATTCGTAAAAATATCGGATAAACTTTCCGCAAACTGCGTTTTATAATCCATACTATATAACCTCCTTATTTTTTTAAACACAAAAAACTCGTCTCTAAAAAGAGACGAGTTTAAACCCGTGGTACCACCCTTGTTGTTCATTACGAACCACTTTCCCGTTTATAACGAGGACAGGGGGCCTCGGCTTACTCTACTATTCGTTCAAGAAGCATCTCCGAAGTGCGCTTCATCTTTTCCTTCCGCACTAGGCTCACACCATCCCTAGCTCGCTTTCCTTCTAAAAAAGACTACTCTCTTCATCACCGACAGTATATTTAATTAATTATTGCTTATTATACATCTTTTCAAACAATTAGCAAGGGTCAATTACACCAAAGTGAAACTTAGCACTTCTTCTTTTGTATACATGAAAATTATGTTTTTCAAATCTAGAACTACGGAAATGATCTTTCAGAACGACACGCTTTCTCGCCACACGCTTCGCTTCTGCAATTGTTTCGTTAGTAATATCATGATACAAAGCGAAGTGTTTTAATCCTTTTATTCCATCTGATTCTATAACAGTTTCTTCAAACATCGGATCAAGGTACACAACATCATAACTATTGTCTTCACATTGTGTTAAAAATGCGTAATGCTCCGTTTGCTTCACATCGATTCGTTGCATTGCCTCATCAATTTCAGAAACAGTTGAAGACCATGTTTTTAAACCATTTTCCATAATATAAGCCATATACTCATTGCCTTCAAGTCCCGTTACTTTTCCGCTTTCACCAACAATATAACTAGCTACAATACTATCTGATGCCATACCGAGCGTACAATCTAATACTGTCATTCCGCTCTCTAATTGCGCGGCTTGTACAAACGGATCGTGTTCTCCGCGCATTAACCTTTTCACACGAAACATCGCTGAGTTTGGATGAAAGAAAAATGACTCTTCCGTTCCTCTCGGATAAATAGCTAATCGGTTTTTCCCTACAACAAGTACATCTTGTTCATACTGCTCATGCAGTCTATGTACTGGTACGTCATTACGTTTAACGAAAGAACGATTTAATTCTGCCGCTACCTTGTTTGCATAATCTGTCATTTCTTTGTTTGTTCTTCCTGCTGTTGTTACGATCATTGTTTCACCTCTATATAAAGAAAAGAGGGAGATTTACTCTCCCCCTTCTTTAGCAATTCTTTTCGAAAGCTTGTTCTAAGTTCGTAATAATTTCGTCCATAGTTGCACCTTCAATTTCATGACGGTGAATGAAGTGAACAACTTCTTTTCCTTTTAATAATGCCATAGATGGTGAAGATGGAGGAATTTCTCCGAAGTATTCACGCATTTTTGCAGTAGCATCTTTATCTTGACCTGCGAATACAGTTACAAGATGATCTGGTTGTTTTTCAGCACGAACAACTGCTTGACCTGCTGATGGACGTGCTAAACCAGCTGCACAACCACAAACTGAGTTTACAACTACTAAAGTTGTACCTGCCGTGTTTTCCATAAATTCTGTTACAGCTTCTTCTGTAGTTAACTCTTCAAACCCAGAACGCACTAATTCTTGACGCATTGGGATTACCATTTGGCGCATGTATTCTTCATAAGCATTTGACATCGTGTAATCTCTCCTTCAACTTTCATTCCAAATTCATCATATCACGCTCTATTACTAGGTGCAAAAGAAAGATAACGATGATTTCATTTTTTTGTAGGGATTTCACAAACCCCTTCACGGCAATGTCCAACTGGGACAAGTTTTCTATTGTTAGCGATATAATCGTATACTTTACTTCCAAATCCGAGTACGATAGATAGTTTTATAAAAGGAACGGCAAACCAATAAGATGGAACGGCCTTTGCTAATACATGTATGCTATGAATTCCGGCATACCACTTATTATTTTTTAAAATATACAATCTTTGTTCCATCTTACTTTGTAGTTCTTGAGAAAGTTCATACTTCTCAACTACATCTTCATCTCGAAATGAAACAAATTGCATCTTACCCTTTTTATCTAGTTTTTTCGTACGTTCTGCAACCGCCGTACACATCGGACACCAACTATCATAGAAAACAATCATACATTACTCCCCTTTACGAGACTCCGTCATTTGTTTCCATACAGAACCTTTTGCTTCTTCTCCACCTTCAATACGCTCTAATGCTAGACGCGCTTGCATCGCTACTTCAAACTCCGGATCATCTTGCGCTGCTTTTAATGCAGGAATCGCACTTTCATCTCCAAGTTCAAATAAGAACATAGCTGCACGCCAGCGTACTAATTTACTTGAATCTTTCAGAGATTTAATCATAACGAACATCGCTGCTGGATCACCTACGTCTGATAAGCAATCGCCCGCTGTACGGCGAACACTTACTGAACGATCTAATAACGCTTTATATAATAACGGCAATACCCCATCACCTTTTACCATACCTAAATACGCTGTTGCTAAACGGCGGATTGAAACTTTTTCATCATCTAACGCCATCTTCAACACTGGCATATCCTCTTCAGTAGGATCCATTTGCTCTAATGCTGCAAAACGATTTTTCCAGTCAGCATCTTTCATCATCTCTACTGTTACTTTATATGGCTCACGCTTTTGAATCGTTACTTCAACAGCACCTGCCTGGTTTAATAATTCTTTAACTGTTTCATTTACACGTTCTTCTGAATAAGCAGCAACAATCTCTTCTACTACTTCTTTCCCGATTTCTTCAAAATTACCGTAACGTGTACCTTGTTCTACCCATTTGCGCTCTTTCACAACGTTTGGTGCAGACATTTGAACTTTCATAATTGATTCTTTAAAACGATCTGGTAAACCAACACGTTCTTCCGATGTTCCATCTGTTAACTTTACTTGCATTGGAATTGTAAAGAACATTTGAACAAACACTTTCACTTCCCCAAAATGAGCAAGTTGTTGTTCTTCACTTTCTTCTACTACCTGTTCGCCGAAAACAGCACGAACTTGTTGTAATAAAACTTTCCAGTCAAACTTCGCATTTCGCTCCACTGCTAAAAAGTCGGCTACATGATATACACCTTTAATGCCTTCAATTTTCAAAATTTCTTGCACTTGCATTGGTGCTTGTTCTTTATTTTCATTTGTATAATTATTTCGCGCTCCTGATGGTAATACTTCATTCAAAATAACTTTCATTGTATTTGGACTTGGCGTCGGTTCAATTGCTTTAATCTTCACGTAAAAAACTCTCCTTTATTGCGTGTTCTTAGCTGTATTGTAACATGTTATCACTCTATACTCCTACTCGGATGCTTAATTTTGCTAATTCCTTTTCTACATTTCTTAGAAGTTTCATTCATTCTATTTTCACCTAATCGTTCGAAAACTAAAGTTAAAAGTATAATTGACAATACCAGAAAAAGGGATTAACCTTAACTCATAAAATGACTACGGTCATTTTATGGTCAAAGTCACTCTAAGTTGGAGGGATATCAAATGAATAATGTCATAATTATTGGTGGCGGTATTGCTGGACTTTGCGCAGCAATTTCCTTACAAAAAATAGGATTAGATGTAAAAGTATATGACCAAAATACTGAATCTACTGTTGCTGGTGCAGGTATTATCATCGCCCCAAATGCGATGCAAGCACTTGAACCATACGGAATTTCTGAGAGAATAAAAAAAAATTGGCAACGAAAGTGACGGCTTTAACCTTGTATCCGAAAAAGGAACTATTTTTAATAAATTGACCATTCCAGCATGTTATCCAAAAATGTACTCCATTCATAGAAAAAATTTACATCAATTACTACTTTCTGAACTAAAAGAAGATACTGTCGAATGGGGAAAAGAATGCGCAAAAATAGAACAAAATGAAGAAAACGCCTTAAAAATATTATTCCAAGATGGTAGTGAAGCACTTGGTAATATACTCATTGCTGCTGATGGTATTCATTCTGTCGTTCGAAAACAAGTAACACAAAGCGATAATTATCGTTATGCAGGATATACGTGTTGGCGCGGCGTAACTCCTACTAATAACCTTTCTTTAACAAACGATTTTATTGAAACTTGGGGAACTAACGGTAGATTTGGTATCATCCCTCTTCCCAATAACGAAGTATACTGGTATGCGCTCATAAACGCTAAAGCTAGAGATCCAAAATACAAAGCTTACACAACAGCAGATTTATATAATCATTTCAAAACTTACCACAATCCCATCCCATCTATTTTAAATAATGCATCGGACGTTACTATGATTCATCGTGACATTGTAGACATTACACCAATGAAACAGTTTTTTGAAAAGCGCATCGTATTTATTGGGGATGCAGCTCATGCACTTACTCCTAATTTAGGTCAAGGAGCTTGTCAGGCGATTGAAGATGCGATTATTTTGGCTGAATGTATTAAGAATAATGCCCATTATCGTCAAGCATTCATAGAATACGAACAAAAAAGACGAGATAAAATTGAAAAAATCTCAAATACTGCTTGGAAAGTTGGAAAAATGGCGCAAATAAAAAGTACACCTTTAACTATAGTGAGAAACGAAGTAATGAAACGTATTCCGAAATGGATTTCTGAAAGACAAGCACATGAACTATACAACTTTCATTTATAACAAAAATGAGAAACAGCATTCTCTACCCTTCTTTCAATTACATTAAACTTAATCATGAAGTAAGATTTTATTTAAGATTATCTATTAAACAGATATAATTGTTTGTGTTAGGAGTAGATAAAATGCTTAGAGAAACGAGAAAGAAAGAATTAAAAGAACTTATATTCCTAAAAGCAGTACAACTCTTCCAAGAACGCGGGTACGAAAATGTAACGGTTCAAGATATTACTACTGCATGCGGGATTGCAAAAGGAACTTTCTTCAACTACTTTCCGAAAAAAGAAAACATATTATTATTTTTAGGTGATTCTCAAATTGAGCTATGGAATGAAAGTTTAAAAGCATATGAAAATGTGGAACATCCAAAAGAAAGAATCCAACTTGTTCTAGGAGACTTACTAGACCGTTTTACTGGACATGGTGATTTAATGCAGCATGCCGTCTTTGAGATTATTAAGTCTAACTACTTAGTAGAAGATGAAGTAAAAAGCATACAACAACTACAAGAAGGTTTGTCTTCAATTATTGCAGAAGCAAAAGCGACAGGAAAATTAAACAGTAAATGGGATATACATATTATCACCTCTACAATTATGAGTACTTATTTTTATACATTAATGTCCCATTCACTATTACATGCTAATGAAATAAACGCGAAAAATATACTCAATCAACAATTAGATGTTGTTTGGGAGGGTATCAATCAAAAGTGATAGAGGGCTATACTACTAAGCCCTCTTATTGTGATGCCCCCTCCCGCCTTTTCTCCAAAAATGTAATGCTCTCAATCAGAACTTCCGTTATATATATTCTCTTTCCTTGATCATCTTCGTAATTCCTCGTATGAATACGTCCGGTAATTCCAACAAGTGACCCCTTCTTACAATATTCAGTTACATTCTCAGCCGATTTTCTCCAAACGACACAATTAATAAAATCTACTTGTTGCTCACCTAAACTATTTCGAAAACCTCTATTCACCGCAACACATACTCGTGCATAAGCGACACCTTGCTTTGTGTAGTATAATTCTGGCTCCTTTGTCAATCTACCGATTAATACAACTCGATTCATCATATGTTATACCACCTCACATATTTTTCTTCATTGTAAAGAAAAATGTATGAAGGGTAAAAAGCGTAAAATAATATATTTTAAAGTAAAAAATATTATTTTATATGCTGTAAAAGAAAAAAAGAAACCTTACATATATTAAACATGTAAGGTTTCAAAATTTATACTTCACTACAGGAAATGTAATATCCACCGCGAGCCATCTTTATCTCAACACGATACATTACATTTTCTAAGTAAAAAGTAATCGGTTTAACTTTACTCTCAAAATTCAATTGTTCCTGACATTCAACCGCATACCTTTCAATAGCGGAAATAATAACTTCTGATGATGGATACGTTAAAGCATCTTCTAGTTCTATGAAAAAACTTTTAGAAAATAGTTTTTTCATAATCCCTTTCTTCTCTTTCATCATATTCCATCCCCCTTCAATTTGAATTACCAACAACCATATTATACCATTACCGAAATTACCCTGCATTAACAGGCAGTATAAGCCTCACTGATTAAAATTTCACTCTATCTTTGAAAATAAAAAAATCCTGCATTTTTCATGCAGGATTTTTTATTAGTCATTTTTCGTAAAGTAAGAAACGAAACGAAGAATTTCTAAATATAACCAAACTAATGTAAGCATTAGTCCCATCGCAGTGTACCACTCCATATATTTCGGAGCTTGACTACGTACACCATTTTCGATTAAATCGAAATCTAGTAATAAGTTTAATGCAGCAACTACGATAACAACTGCACTAATAATAATACCAATCGTACCGCCTTGGTGAATGTACGGAACAGTTACACCAAACATGTTTAGTAGAAATACGACTAAATACATAACCATAATTCCAAGTGTTGCTGCCATCACGCCTGTACGGAATTTATCCGTTACCTTTACTACACGCGTTGCATATAACACTAACATTGCAAATAGAATTGAGATTGTTAGTAATACAGCATTTAAAACGATAGAATCGCCAAATTTCATTGTATAAACCGCTGAAATACTACCTAATACAACCCCTTCTACCGCCGCATAGATTGGTGCACCAAAAGGTGAAATACGCGGAAAGAACATAGACGCAAATGCGATGATTGCCGCAACGATTAAAGCACCAATTAATACCGGCATCTTCATCGTCCCCTGCATCATCTGTATGTATGAATAGACAGACGTTGCAAGTAGCAAGATAAGCATAATAAACGTTTTGCCTACTGTTCCGCCAATCGTCATCGCAGAAGCGCTTGCTCCCTCTTTACGGAATGCCTCTTTTTTCAACATTGGATTAGATGTTCTCATTTTTTCCCTCCTAAAATAGGTTCTACCAATAGTGTAAAGTTTTTCTCTTTACTTTTCAATATATGCAGCTTGTTTTTATTTTAATCCTTCAACGATGTCTGATAGTTCACTCCATCTTTCCATCGTTTTTTCTAGCTCTTCTTCTGTTTTCTGCTGTGCTTCAGATAATTCTTGTGCCTTTGTGAAGTCAGATCCAACTTTCGCAAGTTCTTCTCCAATTGACTCAATTTTCTCTTCTAGTTCGGCAATTGTATCTTCAATTGTTTCCCATTCACGCTGCTCTTTGTATGAAAGTTTACGTTTACGTTGTTGTTTCGGAGCTTCTTCTACTACTTTTTTCTCTTTTTGAACTTCCGCCTTCTCAATAAGTTCTTTCGTCTTTTCCATTTCTAAAAAGTCCGTATAACTACCTAGGAATTCACGCACTTCGCCTCCGCCACTAAAGATGAACAATTCATCTACTACTTTATCTAAGAAGTAACGGTCATGCGATACAGTTAAAACGACACCTGGGAAATCTTCTAAATAATCTTCCAGTACTGTTAATGTTTGTGTATCTAGATCATTCGTAGGTTCATCAAGTAATAGTACGTTTGGTTCTCCCATTAAAATACGTAATAAATATAAACGTCTTCTTTCACCACCAGATAGTTTACCAAGCGGTGTACCATGTGAGTGCGTCGGGAATAAGAAACGTTCTAGCATTTGAGATGCACCAATTACTTTTCCGTCTGTCGTATGAATAACTTCTGCAATCTCTTTAATGTATTCAATCATACGCTGATTTAAATTCATCTCTTCATTTTCTTGCGTATAATAAGCAACTTTTACAGTTTGTCCTACTTCAACTTCACCACTATCAGGAGCTAACTTGCCTGCAAGCATATTTAATAGAGAAGATTTTCCGCTTCCATTCGCTCCAA
Organism: Bacillus sp. AY18-3; assembly: GCF_008042305.1. Lineage (NCBI taxonomy): Bacteria > Bacillati > Bacillota > Bacilli > Caryophanales > Bacillaceae > Bacillus > Bacillus sp. AY18-3. Next base: position 139,144 of record NZ_QKQR01000002.1, read on the forward strand.
TGATTCCGATACGATCTCCTGGTTTCACAATATGATTAAAGTTGTGTAATACCGTTTTATCACCGAATTTTTTCGTTACCTCTTTTAACTCAAGTACTTTTTTGCCAAGGCGACTCCCGCTAAGCGCAATATCAACTGACTGTTTTGCAGCTGGTCCTTCTTGACCTTTTAACTCATCAAATCGTTGAATACGTGCTTTTTGCTTTGTCGAACGAGCTTTTGCACCGCGGCGGATCCATGCTAGTTCGCGGCGATATAAGTTTTGACGTTTTGATTCTTGCGCAATTTCTTGTTCTTCACGAAGTGCTTTCGCTTCTAAAAATGTACTATAGTTTCCTTCGTAACTATATAGTTTACCATTGTCTAATTCAAAAATGCGGTTTGTCACACGATCTAAGAAATAACGATCATGGGTTACAAGTAATACCGCACCAGTATATCTTGCTAAATATTCTTCCAACCATTCAACTGTCTCATGGTCAAGATGGTTCGTAGGCTCATCCAAAATTAATAAATCAGGTGTTTCAATAAAACATTGCGCCATTGCAATACGCTTTTTTTGTCCACCAGATAGGTTTCCAACAGTTGCTGTAAAATCAGTAATTCCTAATTTCGTTAATAACGATTTTGCATTCGCATTTGCTTCCCATGCACTCATCGCATCCATACGTTGCTGCACTGCAAATAATTGTTCCTGTACTTTTTCATTACTTGGATCTTTTTCGATATTTAATAACGATTGTTCATAATCACGAAGAAGACGAATTAAAGGTGTATCACCATGGAACACTTGTTCTAATACTGTTAGTTTTTCATCAAACTCTGGTTGCTGTGATAAATAACTAATTGTATAACCACGTGAATGCGTCATATCACCTGTATCAGGAGTTTCTAACCCTGCAATAATTTTTAATAATGTCGATTTACCAGTACCGTTTACACCAATGATTCCGACACGTTGTCCTTCTGTAATACTACATGATAATCCATCAAATAACGGTTTTTCTCCGTATGATTTCGATAAGTTTTCCACAGTTAACATTTTCATATTTGTGCATTCCACTCTTTCATAAATTGTTCAATAAACTGTTCCATATAACGATGACGAACTTCAGCCTCTTGTTTTGCTGCGTTCGTGTTCATTAAGTCTTTTAGTTTTAAAAGTTTTTCATAGAAATGATTTAAAGATGGATCGTTATTTTTTCTATATTCATCTTTCGTCATCACTTCACGCGGAGGAATAGTTGGATCATACATTAATCTCCCTTTCGCTCCACCATACGCAAATGTGCGAGCTATTCCAATTGCTCCAAGAGCGTCTAAGCGATCCGCATCTTGAACAAGCTTCCCTTCAAGTGAATCCACTTTACCGCCATGACCACCTTTATAAGACATATTGGCGATGATATGAAGAACATGTTTACTTTCCTCTTCTTCAACATGTAACTCTTCTAACCAATCAGAAACTTTTTTCATTCCTGCTTCTTCACTTTCATTTAACTTCTCATCTGCCACATCGTGAAGTAATGCTGCCATTTCAATTATAAAACGATTTCCCCCTTCTTGCTCGGATAAAGAAATCGCCAGTTTATGTACGCGTTCAATATGATACCAATCATGCCCACTCGCATCTTTTTCTAAAATATGTTTTACAAAAGTAATTGTTTTTTGAATCTTTTCTTGTTTTGTCATTTTATCTTCACCCAGTTACTTATTGTAACACGCCCGCATTTTTTCATCACATATTTTCTTGTCCGCCCATACACTGAGTGGTAAGCATCATCATGGAGGAGGAATAAATATGTTCTATAATAATCAACCGCCTTATCCACAACAACCATTTTACCCTCAGCAACAGGACCAAAGATACACAGAACAATATGAAGAACAAGAGCAACAATATGAACAAAATCCATACGAAACACCGCAAAACCAAGAAGCTAATTATCAACAAAGCTCATACGACACACGTCCTAATTATGAATATCCTCAAAACCCATATGCAGCACCGCAAAATCAAGAACAACAATATCAGCAAAATCCATATGCAACAACGCAAAATCAAGAAACTGAATATCAACAAAATCCATACGACTCACGTCCAAATTATGAATACCCTCAAAATCCATATGTAGCACCACAAAATCAAGAGCAACAATTTCAACCAAATCCATACGAAACTCAGCCGCAACAACCACAATACCAACAACAAATGTACCAACCAAACTACAACGCGCGTGTCTCACCGCCTAAACCACCAACAATTGATCCAACACAACCACAAATTTTACCCCCAGGACCAACACTCGATATTACACAACCGCAAATCTTACCGCCTGGACCAATTACAGAACCAACACAACAACAAATTCAACAAGTTGTCGGTACACAGTTTTTACCTTTAAAGAAACCTGTACTAGATTTCGTAAAACCTTGGGTAGATTACGGTTTAAATGAAGCTAAACATACATCACATAAACACGCTTTAACAGAAGTTGCGGCGATTATGTTTTTAGTTGGAAAAGGATTCAACCCGACGATTGCACATTATATTGTGGAATCTTGGGAGAAGAATGAGCAGTTTTAGAGGTTTTTATTCTCACCAAACTATAAAAGTGTCACAAATGCCTATTTCATAAGCATTTGTGACACTTTTTGTTTGTTATGTTAAATGTCATTTCAATACTGAATTACTGCAGTTACCTTTTCCTTCTAGGACCTACAATTAATTTAATCGCCGTTCTTTCTTGATCATTAATAGTAACCTCTTGAAATGCTGGAACAAAGGCCAAATCAATACCACTTGGAGCAACAAATCCTCTTGCGATTGCAATTGCTTTAATCGCTTGATTTATAGAACCCGCCCCAATCGCTTGAATTTCCACATTGCCACTTGTTCTTAGTACACCAGCTATTGCACCTGCTACTGAATTTGGTTTTGATTTTGAAGATACCTTTAATATATTTTCCATGTAAGTTGCTCCCTCTATTATTTAATCGCTCTTTTGTTACGGTTTAAAATATTTCAACGTATCTTTTATTACTATTCACACCAAAAGCAAACAATGCTACATATGTACATTCATTCGATACTTTTCGTCTTCTTCCTGCCCCACTACGTAAATAAAAGACAATAACCATAAACCCTAATATACAAACACTTCAAAATAGACATTCACTTAAACTATCACATCATTGCAACTGAGGATAATGGTTTTACTTTCACATGTAAAATATGCGTGCCCGCTTTACTTCAATCTTTCAAGATATTCCACTGATATTTCCACCAAAACATCAACCTTTTCTTCTTCAAAATCGTTACAGCTACTATTCTATTACTATATTTCATCGTATTAGCGCTTTATACTCCAAATCTATCACCTTTTATATAAGACAAGCATAAAATACTATGAGTATACACTTCATTCATAATAGGAGGTAATATATTGGGTTCATACTATCATTCTTCAAATTCAAATAAAAAATGTTCATGTAACTCTTCTTCCAGTTCATATAAAAAATGTTCATGCAACTCCTCTTCTAGTTCCTATAAAAAATGTTCATACGACCATTCACATAAAAAAAGCTGTCCAGCATACGGCACTTTTTGGCAAACTGAGTTTATAACTGTTCCTTTTGGAGATCCTTTTCCATTTAATCACGTTGGCCCTATAGCAGGAGGAGTTTCCTTACTAAATCCTACTACTATACAATTTAGTCAAGCTGGTGATTATAGAGTTTCTTTCATTTCAACGATTAACACTACTTCAAACCCTGTCTTTCCACATATTCCAGTCATGACTATATTTTTAAATAATAATCCACTTGCTAATAGTCAAGGTGATTTCGCTTTCCAAATGAATACTTCATCAAATAACGAATGTCTTCAACTAGCTGGCGAAACGATTGTTACAGTGACAGCTAATTCCACTCTTCAACTGAAAAATAATAGTGGTTTTAATCGTCAAAGTATTGCAACTTGTGATAATGGTATTAATTCAGTTGAATTAACAGTTATAAAACTAAGTTAATAATCCTCTTCACATTCAGATGCTATTTCAGCATCTTTTTTTATTGAATAATGCTCTTTTGATTCCTATAATCAAACATAAATTCCATTGTACGTTTCTGTTAATCTAATAAACATGAAAAAAGTACCGAACTCTTCTACTACAAAAGTTCGGTACTTTTTATATTAAAAACTTCTCATTCTTTCTTACTTCTCCACATAAACCGACTTAACAATTGTACGATTATACGGTTGTCCTTCTTTATTCGTCCCTTTTATATCCATCGTAACGTTATATACTCCTGGTTGCTTTATGTCCTTCAAAGCACCAGTAAACGTATTGTTATTACCCTTTTGTAATTCATTGTATTCAGAGACTAGTTTCCCTTCTTTATTAACTACTCTTACTGTTATAGAAAGATCCCCTTTCATTTCCGGTGCCACAGGTGATTTTTTCAGTTTATACTCAGATTTATTCACTTTAACTTTTGTAGGCATTTGGAGAACAAATGGTGCACCACTCTTGTGATCGCTTACAATTAAAAATGCATCTTTCGACTGCTTCGCCATCATTTTAACTTTCCATTCTCCTACATCCATTTTATCAAATTTAAATGTTCTAATAGTCGCACCACCAAAGAAAGATTCACCTTCACCAGTAGTTATAACGCTATCTTTATTTGTATACATTTTTCCTTTTGGAGATATCATTTGTACTTCTACATCAGAAGACGCTGTTAAGATAGAAACTATTCCTTCAGCTTTTTTATCAACCGTAACGGTTTGCTCTATCCACTGATTTTGTGGCAATTCTCCTCCTAAAATGTTTTGATTTGAAGTTGTATTTAGTTGTTCTATATTTTCATCTGAACTAGTGCTGGATGCTACTAAAGCTGGTACAGCTACATTTGATGTACGTAAATATGGTTCAATTCGTGAGAAAACAGCAGATCCTTTTCTTATATTATCATGATCAAATCTGGAATCTGTAAATAAATGCGTTCCATACGGTAACTTAGCACTCCACTCATTTACTAGTCCATCATTTGAACCGTATGATGACAAATAGAACCCGCCCATAGATAACGCAGAAAATACTGGTCCCCAGCTAGTACCAGTAACCGTATAGTAACGATTTAATTTAGCTGATGGATTATTATCAATCGTTGAACGAAATTTCGCCATTTCCCCCATTTGCAATGAATACGTACCATCATCTTTTTGACCTAATATAGAAGCAAGCCATCCTGCCCACCAACTATATGATAAATCCGCCAAGTTTGATCCATGATGTGGCGTCGCAAGCGTAATAACATTTCCAACAAATCGATTTGCACCATATCCTACTAATGCAGCCTGTGTATCGATACCGCCTTTACTATGTGCTACAATATTAACTTTTTTACCGAAGTGATTATATATTTCTTCTAACTTTTGTGCTAACAATTTTCCGTTGTCCCACTGACTAGCTGACCCTTTCCCAGCAGCATCATATAATTGTATAAATACTGTTTGATAGCCTGCTTTCAAAGCATAGTCATACATATCATTTATATCGTGATACACTGTCTTTCCATACCAACTATCAGCATTCCCATTCCTTCCTTGTACAAAAAGAATTGGAGGCTTATTCTCATCATAATTAGCAGGTTTTTGACCTAAAAACCATTCTCCAGGTGTAAATACTTCTGTATCAGGAAATCCCTTTCCAAGCTCTTTTACAACTTCTGCCCGTACATTCGTGCTAATCATTGGAGCCATAATTAAAAATACAATCAGTAAGGCAACACATCTTCTCATCAATCGCATGTTACTCCCCCCACTTTTTTTGAAAGAAGGTGCTCTTTGTAATATTTTTTTATCTTCTCTCTTAATACTAGATAATCTTTTTACTTAAACAAAATCTTGTCCCTATTTGCAAGAGATTACTAGTACACCTTCTTTCTTAACTCACGTTATTCTCTTTGTTTCTATCTCTTCCTTTTGAGAGAACACTATAAAAAAGTTTCTCAATAATTGTTAACCGTACTAAATCCAAATATCTCTAAATCATTATTGTCTATATAAAGTATACAAATCTTGAAAAAACTTTAGGAAAAAAACACTTTATTACCACCTAGTTATAAAAAAGATTAATGAAGATATGTACTTTTATTTAATTTTATACAAAACAAACGAATAGAGGCTTATACTGTAAGACTTTCCTACCATTAAATTTTAAACTGAAATTTCCGAATAGAAAATAATATTTCGAGAAACATATATTATGATAATTTTCGCAGACTTGAATTAAACTTTTATAAGTACTAACCTATCGGTGAGCAGAAGAAAATTCTGTAAAAAGAAAGGAGAATGCTTTATGATGACCAATTTACAAAAGGAGTTTTTTAAACGACTAAAAATTCCTGCAAAAGAAATAACATTTAATGATTTAGATGAAATTCTCTTGAAAATGGGCTTGATTCTCCCCTATGAAAATCTCGATATTATGGCTGGTACTATTAAAAACATCTCAAAAAATAACTTAGTAGAAAAGTTACTAATTCAAAAACGAGGCGGTCTTTGTTATGAATTAAACTCCTTATTGTATTACTTTTTAATGGATTGTGGGTTTCAAGTATATAAAGTAGCTGGTACTGTTTATGATCTTTACGATAATAAATGGAAACCCGATGATGGTCATGTCATTATCATATTAAATCATAATTATAAAGATTATGTTATAGACGCAGGTTTTGCATCTCATCTACCTCTACATCCCGTCCCTTTTAACGGAGAAGTGATTTCTTCTCAAACGGGAGAATATCGAATTCGCAAACAAACTACCCGAAAAGGTACACACATTTTAGAAATGAGAAAAGGAGCTAACGGGGAATCTACAAATTTCTTGCAATCTGAACCTTCACACGAATGGAAAATAGGCTATGCTTTCACTTTACATCCAATAAATGAGAAAAAAGTGAATAACATTCAAAAAGTGATTGTAGAGCATAAAGAATCGCCTTTTAATAAAGGGGCTATTACTTGTAAATTAACTGATTATGGTCACGTATCATTAACAAATAAAAATTATACAGAAACCTTTAAAGGCACAAAAAATAAACGACCAATAGAATCAAAAGATTATGCTCGCATTCTTCGTGAATCTTTTGGAATAACACAAGAAAAATATGTAGGAAAAACACTAGAAAGAGGATAGTTGACTAGAAGTATTTCATAATAAAGCAGATTCCATATTTAGAATCTGCTTTATTTTATATTTTGTTATAAAGAATTTTTTTGCTGGTATCCTTTAATTTTCAAAGATATACTCATCATCATATTTATCATATTGGAGGCCTGATCCTATTTTTGATTCCGTAACTTGATCTCTTAAAAACGGTGCAGCTTCCATTTTGCTAGTTGCAATTTCAATTCCATATTTTTTCGTTAAATGGGCTAATTCTATTAAAAACCACTCTCTTCGCAATGTAACTGGAATATCCAATGTTCTTCTTTTCATATATAATAGCACCTCTTTAATTTCATAACTTAATGAACATCACTACATGCACGTGTGAAAACTACCTTTCATCACTAACATCCAATGAAACATTATAGTATATGCATGTCCATTTTAAACGTGCTATTACAAAACAATATTTTAGTTTACATAATCATATTATGTAAGAGTAGAAGAGAAAGGTATATCCCTTCCCTTCTACTCTAGAAACTTAAATTAAGAACATCTTGGTACACCTAAAGCTAAGAATAAACCTGCTACTCCCGCAGTAATCGGTACTTTTAACGTAATAACATCGTCTACTTTCGTTACTAAAAAGAAAGCATTACCTTCTTGTAATATACAAGTTACCAATAATTGAAATTCCATTTAAACCCCCTCCTTTCAATCGTTATATTATACTTTATGAATTCTCTTTGAAAATGTAATAGGGAATATATCCATTTTTCCTTATATATGAAATAAATGTTTATAAGTCTATTAAAAATACTAATTTTCTAAATCTATATAAATCGTGTAATATCCAATAAGTTCCTATATAATCAATAGTGAAAATCTTACAAATGGAGGTATAAAATGACGATTTTGAGTAATATTGGTGCAGCTTTATTTTTTATTGCTTTTATTCTTTTAATACTATGTATCATTTCATTCTTTAAGAAAAATGGAAAAGCAAAACAATATGGTCGTCCTACTGTTATTCTTTTTATGATTTCAATTCTCTTAATAGGAATGGGCACTACAAAATCTGAACACCCAGTCATCGATTTTTTTGCTACTTTAAGTTTAATTTTATTTATTTTTTTCCTTGTTCTAGCAATCTTATCCGTAATTAAAAAGACAGGTGTAGCAAAAAAACAATTTATTATCACTGCTATTTTATTTGTCATTTTTGGTGCGTTATCAAGTATTTCAAACCCTTCTTCTGAAAAGACGTCAGCTACTAGTAAAAAAGTTGCATCTAACAATGCAGAACAAAAAGATAGCGACAAAAAAGATGAAGCAGCAAAGAAAGAAGCAGATGAAAAAACTCAAAAGCAAGAAGATAAGAAGCGTCAAGCGGAAGAACAAGCTCGTAAGCAAGAGGATGAAAAACGCCAAGCCGAAGAGCAAGCTCGCAAACAACAAGAAGAGCAAAAACGTCTAGCTGATGAACAAGCTCGTAAACAACAAGAAGAGCAAAAACGCCAGGCTGATGAGCAAGCCCGTAAACAACAAGAGGAACAAAAACGCCAGGCTGATGAGCAAGCTCGTAAACAACAAGAGGAACAGAAAAAAGCACAGCAAGCTCAAACACAACCTGCTGTAAGTAACAATAGTAATGTAACTTACGCAAATTGTGCCGCAGTTAAAAGTGCTGGGAAAGCTCCTTTATATAGAGACCAACCAGGTTATAGTTCTAAACTTGATCGTGATGGTGATGGAGTCGCATGTGAAAAATAGTAATAAAAAAAGAAGCTTCTAGTAAGCTTCTTTTTTATTACATAGTATTGCAACTATTTACCTCCCCTCCCTCTTCCTTTTATAAAACTCATTTTATTATTCTCAAATCAGACACATAATAAGTGATTTCAATCACCACATTGTTTTTCATTTATCGCTATTCTTAATTTAGATATTACATTTAAACTTTATGGAGGCATTCATATGGAACATACATTTACTGAAACTTCAATTGTTGGTGAGATTGTTACACAATTTCCGAAAGCTAGTGATCTTTTTAAATCATATAGAATAGATTTTTGTTGTGGTGGTAATAAGCCGCTTATTGATGCAATTCATGAAAGAAATTTATCGGCTTCTGAAGTAATTACAAAGTTAAATACACTTTATCATAATACGAAACGATTAAATGAATCTGAAATTGATTGGAAAAATGCTTCTTATCGTGAATTGATTGATTATGTAATTCATAAGCATCATCGTTATTTAAATGAAGAGTTACCGCAGTTAAGTCCATATGTGACGAAAGTATTACGCGTTCATGGAGCAAATCAACCTCATTTAGCTCAAATTCATAAGCTGTTTCATGAACTTAAAATGGAATTAGAACAGCATTTAATTAAAGAAGAAACGGAAGATTTCCCATTAATTTTAGAATTTGAACAAAATCCAACTGATGAAAACTATGAAAAGTTAAGCAAGGTAGTAGATGAGTTGGAAAATGAACATAGCCACGCCGGAAATATTATAAAAGAACTTCGTAAAGTGACAAATGACTTTACGCCGCCAGAAGGAGCTTGCGGCACTTATCGACTTGTTTATCAACGTCTTGAAGCGCTAGAGTCTGATTTATTTGAGCATATTCATTTAGAAAATAATATTTTATTTCCACGTGCCATTACGAGAGCATAAATCAAGTGCAGGACATGAGTGTAAATACTTATGTCCTGCTTTTTTATTTTGCGAAAAATATCCACGCCCCCCTCACACAAATCCGAATTTTAACAATTTGTGAATCATTATATAAGTGTGATAAATATCACATCTCCCCCTTTTTTGATTTTCTATAATAAAAATATAATCATTTGTTCAACATTTCACATAAAAAGGGGAAACAAAAATGAAAAAACGTTTAGTTATGATCGGAAATGGTATGGCTGGCATACACTGTATGGAAGAAATATTAAAACATGATAGTGATTCCTATGAGATTACTATTTTTGGAGATGAACCGCATCCAAACTACAACCGTATTATGCTCTCTCATGTTTTACAAGGCAAAACAAATATGCAAGATATCATTATGAATGAATATAGTTGGTACGATGAAAACGAAATAACTTTGTATACAAACGAAAGAGTTCAAAGTATTAACCGAGAAGAAAAAATTATTATTACAGAAAAGAATCGTACTCTTACATATGACAAGCTCATTATTGCAACAGGTTCTAGTGCTTTTATTTTACCTGTTGAAGGTTCCACACTTCCCGGTGTAACAGGATTTCGAACTATTGAAGATACACAATTTATGATAGATACCGCTAAAGAAAAGAAAAAGGCCGTTGTCATTGGTGGCGGGTTACTCGGTTTAGAAGCCGCAAGAGGTCTAATTGACTTAGGAATGGACGTACATGTTGTTCATTTAATGCCTAGCTTAATGGAGCAACAACTAGATACGAAAGCAGCTTCTCTATTGCGTGAAGATTTAGAAGCACAAGGCATGAAGTTTTTAATGGAAAAGAAAACTGTAAAAATTCTTGGTACAGACTATGTTGAGGGCATTCAATTTGAAGATGGTGAAGTTGTAGATTGTGATTTAATCGTAATGGCTGTCGGAATACGACCAAATACGAAAATAGCAAGAGATGCTGGTCTCATTGTCAATCGAGGCATTGTAGTCAATGACTATATGCTTACAAATGATGAATCCATTTATGCAGTTGGCGAATGTGCAGAACATGATGGTATCGCATATGGACTTGTTGCCCCTCTTTATGAACAAGGCGCAATATTAGCGAAACATATAACGAATTTACAAACTGATGGATATACGGGCAGTATCGTCGGTACGCAATTAAAAGTTGCTGGTTGTGATTTATTCTCTGCTGGCCAAATTTATGAAGATGATCAGACGAAAGCAATTTCAATATTTGATGAATGTAAACGTTCCTATAAAAAAGTATTAATTCGTGATAATAAAGTCGTCGGTATCGTTTTATATGGTGACACAGCTGATGGCACACGCCTCTTTAGCATGTTAAAGAAAGAAGAGGATATACAAGAATATACAGCCGCTTCCCTTCTTCACAAAGCTGGTGAAGAAAGTGAACTTGACGTTGCTACAATGAGTGCAGATGACACGATTTGTGGATGTAATGGTGTTACGAAAGGTACAATCGTTCATGCCATTTTAGAGCAAGAGTTAACTACTTTTGAAGAAGTAAAAGGCTGCACGAAAGCCGCAGGATCTTGTGGTAAATGTCGTCCGCTTGTGGAACAAGTTTTATCTCATACACTCGGAGATGCTTTTGATGCTTCTGCGCAGTCTGCTGGTATGTGCGGATGTACAACTTTATCACGTGATGAAGTCGTAGCCGCCATTCACGAGAAAGGTTTAAAATCTCCAAAAGAAGTACGCAATGTTCTTGGTTTTGCACATGAAGACGGCTGTTCAAAATGTCGCCCTGCTTTAAATTACTACTTACGGATGGCGATTCCTGAAGAATATGAAGATGATAAATCATCTCGTTTCGTTAATGAAAGAATGAATGGTAACATTCAGCACGATGGTACATTTTCTGTTATTCCACGTATGTACGGAGGCGTTACAACAGCTGATGATTTAATGAAAATTGCTGAAGTTGCGAAAAAATATGACGTCCCTCTTGTGAAAATTACAGGTGCGAGTCGAATCGGCTTATATGGTGTAAAAAAACAAGATTTACCTAACGTATGGTCTGACTTACATATGACTTCGGGGTATGCGTATTCAAAATCGCTTCGTAATGTAAAATCATGTGTTGGTTCTCTCTTCTGCCGTTTCGGTACGAAAGATTCATTAGGACTTGGTATGCTCCTTGAACAATCATTAGAAATGGTAGATACACCCCATAAAATGAAGATGGGTGTAACGGGTTGTCCGCGTAACTGTGCGGAAGTACTGACGAAAGATTTTGGCGTTGTTTGTGTCGAAAATGGATACCAACTTTATATTGGTGGAAATGGTGGTACAGAAGTACGCGAAGCTGATTTTGTAATGATTGTCCCTACTGAAGATGATGTCCTTCGCATCGCTACAGCTTACATGCAATATTATCGTGAAACTGGTATTTACGGAGAGCGTACTGCCTACTGGACAGAACGTTTAGGTTTCGATCACATAAAAGAAATACTACAAGATGCAAGTATGGTGACTACGCTAAATGAACGCTTCCAAACAGCTCGTAGCACATATACGGAAGCGTGGGGACAAGCACTAGAAACGAAGTCATTAAAAGCGATGTATGAAGTAGAAACTGTGAAATAAGGAGCTGTGATCTATATGATACAAACGAAAGAAAAAATAAAAGTTATGCGTGCGGAAGACCTTCCTATTCAAATCGGTAAAGAAGTGCAAATGAAAGGTATGTCTATCGCCCTATTCCGCCTTTCAAATGGCGATATTCGAGCTGTAGAAAATCGTTGTCCTCATAAAAACGGACCATTAGCCGAAGGAATTGTATCTGGTGAATTCGTTTTTTGTCCACTGCATGATTGGAAAATTTCATTACTAACAGGTGAAGTTCAAAAACCTGATGACGGCTGTATTCAAACATACGAAGTAGAAGTTATTGATGGTGACATTTATTTATACATGTAATTTTCGAAAGGAAGCCTCCTCTGGCTTCCTTTTAAATAAAAATAGAAGAGGTGCGATGATGAACGGATATGTATATTTAGTTGGTGCAGGACCAGGTGATGAAGGGCTTATTACAAAGAAAGCGATAGATTGTTTAAAGCGTGCAGATATCGTTTTATATGACCGTTTATTAAACCCTTTCTTTCTTAGTTATACAAAAGAAACATGTGAACTTATTTATTGCGGCAAAATGCCAAAGAATCATATTATGCGACAAGAAATGATTAACGCCCACCTCCTTCAATTCGCACAAGAAGGAAAAATCGTTGTCCGATTAAAGGGCGGAGATCCATCTATTTTCGGCCGTGTTGGTGAAGAAGCAGAAACTTTAGCAGCAGCGAACGTTCCATATGAAATCATACCAGGTATTACATCTAGCATCGCCGCTAGTAGCTATGCAGGTATCCCCCTCACCCACCGTAACTACAGTAATAGCGTCACTTTATTAACTGGGCATGCAAAAGGGCCTTTAACCGATCATGGAAAATATAATTCATCCCACAATAGTGACACAATTGCCTACTACATGGGTATAAAAAACTTACCTACAATTTGTGAAAACTTACTACAAGCAGGAAAGAAAAAAGATACGCCAGTAGCCGTCATTGAATGGGGTACAACCGGAAAGCAACGCGTTGTCACAGGAACACTTTCAACCATTGTTCCTATCGTCAAAAGCGAGAATATTTCAAATCCATCCATGACAATTGTTGGTGATGTCGTTTCCTTACGTAATCAAATCGCTTGGAAAGAACGTAAACCATTACATGGTAAAAAAGTTTTATTTGCATCCGCAACGAATAAAACAAGTTCAATGAAGCAAAAGTTACAAGAAGCCGGTGCAGAAATATATCAAATTCCTACTTTCAAAAAAGCAGAATACATATTAACACTTGAACAAATCAATGAAATTTTTAACGTTGATCGCCTTGTTTTTTGTTCAGCTGAAATTGTAGAAATATTGATGCGATCATGTAGTAAACATCAGAAAGATATTCGTTCCTTACAGGCGAAACTGCAATATTTGAACGTTGCCACTCAAGAAAAACTGATGCAATATGGGCTACTAAGTAAACAAGCAGAGTACTCTTCCGATACTACTGTTTATTTAGGCAGAAATATTAATCGAATTGCTTTTATTCAAGAGAAAATTGGTGCCGGGTCATATATGATGACTCATGCGTATACAATTGATCATCGTTTCGATGAAGTCCATTCTCGTATGCTTTCTGAATTCTCATGGGATAGTATTGTATTTGAAGGACGTGCCTCAATTGATACATTTCTATCAGAAATAAAACGCCTTAGCTTTATTGATATTCTTACTCTTCCCTTCTCATATACCGACATTCCAACTTTACACTATGCGAAGAAAGTCGGGTTTCATAACGTAGATCAACAATTACAAGACATGATTATGAAGAAAGACACGGTGGGACAATGAAAGGAATTGTATATGTTGGACACGGTAGTCGCCTGCAAGAAGGTAATGAACAATTCATTCACTTTATTCAATCTGTTATGAAAGAACGTAACGAAAGAATTCAAAAAATAGCTTTCCTAGAACTAACGACACCTACCATTTCGGATGCAGTTACAGAAACGATACTAGAGGGAGCAACTGAAATAATGATTGTACCTGTTTTATTATTTGCAGCAGCTCACTATAAACGTGATATTCCTTTTGAAATAGAGCAACTACAAAAGAAATATCCACAAATAACATTTTCAGTTGTACCACCCTTCAGTACGCATCCACATATGGTGGAACTTGTAGTGAAAAGAATACGTGAAACTATGCCAATGCAAGATAGTAGTATTTTACTCGTAGGAAGAGGTAGCAGTGATCCACAGCCGATACATGAGTTACAACAAATCGGAGCAGCTATCGAACGAAAACTCGGCATGCCAGTATCGTGCTCCTTTTTAACGAAAGGAGCACCCTCTTTTACTGCTGAGCTCAAGGCTATAACATCGACTGCGTCCCATGTATATGTCATGCCGTACCTTCTCTTTACCGGATTGTTGCTTCAAAAAATTAAGTTGCATACAAAAAAACATGCTCACATCACGACTTGTAACTGTCTTCAGTTTGATACATATATGAAATTGACATTATTAGAACGAATGGAGGAATGTGTGTATGTATAACATGTACCCTCTTATGCTTAATCTAAATAAAAAAGTAGTTGTTATAGTTGGTGGAGGTAAAATTGCATATCGAAAAGCGTCTGGATTAAAAGATACAGGCGCTTTTGTCACCATTATCAGCCCAGAAATTTGCGAGGAAATGAAGGAACTACCTTATATTACTTGGAAGCAAAAAACTTTTAGTAATGATGATATTAAAGATGCTCATCTTATTTATGCAGCTACAAATCAACATGATGTGAATATGATGGTCAAACAGGCCGCCCATGATTTCCAGTGGGTTAATGTTGTAAGTGATGGTACAGACTCATCGTTTCACACACCTGGTGTCATACGAAATGGTGAATATGTTGTCACGATTTCAACTTCAGGTAAGAATCCATCATTTACGAAGCGTTTGAAGCAGGAACTAACATCTATATTTCCTAAACTTATAAAAAAGCTTTCTCGTACTCACAAATTATAATCTATTTCTTAGCTAAAATAGTAATTACCTTTGGACAAACGTTTTTTAGAAGCGTTTGTTCTTTTTGTTTTGGTTCCTTTTTTGAATTAAGCCGCTTGATTATTAGGCATGGTACAATTGTAAACGACACCTAATATATCAAAGACTGTTTCCCTCTCATATCGATGGGATTTCTGTCCATCATTTACCGCCTCAAATCTAATCGTTTTTGCATGTATATTCAAAACAAAATATATGACAAATAAATAACGACAGTTACTGTAATAATGCTGAAAAGTGTTGAAAACAAAACGATTTGTGCATGTAATTCAGGCTCTATTTGATATTCCATAGCAATCGTTGATGTATTTCTTGAAGTAGGAAAAGAACTTGCAATAAATAATGATTGTGCAACAATACCATCAATGTTTAGTAGGTAGATCATGGCAAGTGCTAATAATGGTCCCATCAGTAACCTTCCAATTAAAGCCCATGTTATGACTCGATGGAAAAAATTAAGCTTAATATTGGATAATTGTGCTCCTAGCAATATGAGTGCTATGGCAACAAAACTATTCGCAAGCTGATTAAGAGGTAGAAAGATAGAATTGGGTATTTGAATTGTAAACGATTGAAAGAGAATCCCTAATACGAGCGCATGAAATACAGGCAGTCTTAGAAATGATTGAATAATACCCCCGATTGTTTTTGTTGCTGATAGTAAGTTATATATCCCATATGAATAAGTTAAAAGATTCTGAAAAATTACAATAAAAATCTGAATGGAAACCCCTACTGGATTGTGACTAAAAATCAATTGACTTACTGGTAATCCATAATTACCAGAATTCATTAACGAAATGCTATTTTTTAGAGCTGCACTTTCTCCTTTTTCTAACTTTAATGTCTTTGAAATGAAATGACTTACTATCATCACACTCAGACTGTAAAGTATTAAATAGTATATTATCTGGAGCAACAAACCTGTTTCTATACTAATATCATATATATTCACAAATACAGCCGCTGGCATCAAGCAATAATTAATAAGTGTTGATAGCTGCTTTAAGTTAAATTGGAACTTCCTTTGTAAGATTGCACCAATTAGCATCAATATTAATATTGGTAATATTACGTCTAATATAATAAAAACAAACATTTAAAACCTCATTCTACATATATTTTAGTTTGATTAAACACTTTACTAAATTTGGAAACATTTAATTCAAATGTAGACCATGACGCTACCCAAAATACCATTTAAAAGCATTCGTATACAGGATGTTATCGGTAGCTTGTTCATCAAATAGCTGTTGAATCAATTTGATATCTCCATACTCAAAAGGTCTTTTTGCTCTTGTAGATGGTAAATCTGTTCCAAACATAAGTGCATATGGGTTAACTTCATAAATCGACTTTAAGGCATTCTCAACATCTAATTCGACACGACCAAAACCAGTAGCTTTCACATGTACCCCTTTATCAACTAGTTTTAATAAATGTGGTAAACCTTCTTCTGATAACCCTAAATGGTCAATTGATATAGCTGGTAATTTTTCTATAGTGGATGCAATTTCGGGCAACTCTTTTGCATCCATATAAAGCTCACTATGCCATCCTACTAAATCATGAACTCTTCTAGCAAAGTAATCCAGCTTCGATAAATCTTCTGAACCACCTCTTTTAATATTAAAGCGTAATGCTTTTACCCCATTTTCATTTAAATTTAGTATTTCTTCATCCGTCACTGTAAAAGGTAATTGTGTTACGCCACAAAATGTTGAACCCAACTGTTTTAGTGCCTTTAATAAATATTCTTGATCAAACCCTTGGAAAGAACCAGATACGATCGCTCCACCAATTACATTCAAATTAGGAGATTCATTCTGATAATCTTCTACAACAAAGTTGGGTGGAAAATACCCTTGGTTCTCAATAATCGGAAAATTAAAATCAATAATATGAAAATGTGCATCAAAAATTCTCATTTCATTTCCCTCCCCTCTCTTTTCTTTAACATATCAAATATGACTCATAAAGAAAATTATGGATTATTTATACAAATTCATAATTTTATCTTATCGACCTAAACTTTATTTTAAGTGTACTTTTTCATAATATCCATTAGCCTTACCAAAAAATCTGGCCCTAAAAAACATGAAGTTTTTTCTTGTTATAAATACCGTCATATATTTTTAAATTTTCGGGATATTCCTATATATTTATATTAATATATAGTTTTTAGAAAAGAGCGACTATTTATCGATTCGTTAGCGATCAATAGTCGTCGTTTCATTCAAAAGTTATTATTTTCGTTCTCGATATATTCCGAATGTTTTATGAGGATTTTTCGTTTGTTCATTTCAGTCTTATAACAATCGTACTGTAGCTTTTACTTTGGAAACTTTCAATAGACAAAAAACAGCGTTCTCGATTGTAGAATTAGATTTAAGTTCATACATTTATCTCTTAATATCTTTATCTGTAGGCAAAACAATTGCAGCTATTATATAAAGTAACACTGTAAATCCGCTAGAAAAAAAAGTGGATAATGCAGTTACTATGCGAAGGATACTTACATCAATTCCATACTTATCACTTAAGCCACCTAGTACACCTGAAACTTGTTTATCTTGAGTAGACTTATATAATTTTTTCATCTAAACACCCCGATCCGATTAAATATTTGTATTCTAAAAATTAGCTCAATCTTTGGAATAGATTTAATATCCCTTTAACTAACTTGCCCTTTAATTGAATAACATCTGATATCTATATTTTAACATAAAATTCCATAAAACTTCTGTTTTTCATTTTTAAACCACATTATTTTAGAATACAAGTGTTTGTTAAGCTAGCAATAAAAAACATATCGAAGCCTATTACTAAAAGAACCATCCTAGATTACTTTAGGATGGTTCTTTTTCTTTATTAATGATTTTTTAACATCACTAACAGCTTTTCCTGACTATACATCCACACTGTAATGATTAAACAAGCAAGTGCGACTTCTGATAATGCCATAAATCCAATTGCATAATGGCCTGTTAGTTGGAATAGTAAAGTTAAAATTAGGGGCGGGAAGAACCCTCCTAGTCCGCCTAAAGCTGAAACGAGTCCATTTACAATACCAGCTTGTTCTGAGAAGTACATGGGAACAAGCTTGAAGATTGTACCATTACCAATCCCTGCACAAAATGCGACTAGTAGGCAACCAAATGTATACACGTTCATACTAGGCATAAATGATAAAATAATACCTGAAAGTGTTAAACCGATAAATACGAAAATTAATATTTTAAACGGGTTAAACTTATCACCAAGCCAACCACCAATCGGACGCATAATTGTTGCTAATACGATGAATCCAGCTGTCCGCATACCTGCATCCACTTTCTCTAATCCGAAGTGAGATACTAAGAAGTTTGGTAAGTATACGGTAAATGCAACAAACGATCCGAATGTTAAAAAATAAAAGATACATAGAAACCAAAGTTTTTCATTTTTATATACACCTTTTATTTGTTCCATTAGTGGCGTATTCACCTTTTTCTCCTTACGATCGCCTAATAAAAAGTTCATAAGTGCAAACGCTGCAAGTAAAACTAAATAACACTGTACTGTCGTTCTCCAGCCAACTGAAGTTGCAATGACAGGTGCTAAAAACGAAGTAATTGCTGTTCCGGCGTTACCGACACCGTAAATACCATTTACAAAACCGTGACTCTCTTTCGGAAAGTATTTCGGTAAAGAAGTTACGCCTACGGAGAATACAGCTCCACCGATCCCTACAAATAATCCACCAATAATTAAATCCATCATTGAATTGGCAACACTAATATAAAAGACAGGAAATAATAATAGAATAAAACTAATAAAGAATAATTTTCTTGCGCCGAAACGATTTGTCCAATAACCAATCGGAATGCGAAGAACAGAACCTAAAATAACCGGTACTGCCGTTACCATAGAAATTTGTCCCGCAGTTAATGGAATATCCGCTTTAATATAAGGCATTAATGATGATAAAATGACCCATACCATAAAACCGATAACTAGATTAGAAGTTTGTAAACTTAATTGAAAATTAGGACTTTTCATCCTGTTCCCTCCTATGTATGCATAGTTATATTCATTCCCTCCAGCCTAATCACGTCCTTACATGATTAGGCTGAAAAGAATCAACCACCACTTACTGGCGGAATTATCGCTATGACATCGCCAGTTTGAATGATGTCATCCTCATTTGCATACTCTTCATTTATAGCGACCATTATCTCATTTGAAATTGCTACGTTGTATTTCGTGATAAGGACTTCCTTTAGTTCAGCAACTGTAATATTTTCATAATCTATGTGTAATGCTGGCTTGCTTACTTCTTCTTGTAAATGTGCAAATAATAGTACTTCAATCATATTCTCATCCCCTTTCCAGGCTCATCATTCTCATATGCTACCTTTTCTAACTGATCACCTATCCATGATTCACCATCTTCCCAAAATTCTTTCTTCCAAATTGGAACGATTTGTTTTATACGCTCCATAATATATTCGTTCGCCTCATAGGCTGCTTTCCGGTGTGGTGTAGAAACAGAGACGACAACAGCAAAATCAGAAATTTGTAATGTACCAATGCGATGTGTAATGGCGACATTTGTCCCAGGCCACTTCTCTCCTACTTCGGTGCCAATTTTCTTAAGCTGTTTCTCCGCCATTGACTTATATGCTACATACTCTAAATATAGCGTACGACGGCCTTTCGTAAATTCTCTAACAGTACCAATGAAAGTTGCAACTGCGCCACATTCACGAAGAATTACTTTGTTTGTAACTTCTTCAATTGAAATAGGTGTATCAATTACTTCATAATACGTATGTGTCATCTCGCACCTCTTATCTTTGTATAAGTTAGCAATCTATTTTTCTATTATTTGTATGATCGAAGTGGTTCTTCCCACGGCCACTCACTTCCGGTGCTTGATTCTAATAACAGTACCGAAACAGTTATTCCTGCTTCAAATCCTCTCGTTCCTCCCGGCAGGACGATACATGCATTCGTCTCTGCAAGTGAAGAAATTGCACTAGATTTGTCTAAACCAACTGGTGTAGCTTGCAATGTTCCATCTACAATTTCCACTTTCCCTCGTACAAAACGAGTAAATGGGTTTGCTTTCAGAAAGTCTTTCTGTAATATTGCCTCTGCACGATATATGTGCGAATCTTTTCTATGCAAATATGTTCCAATGACTGGCCGAACATATAATTCACAACCGACATAACAAGCAGAAGGATTACCAGATAGACCAAATAATATTTTCCCCTCTAGCTCAGCTACAGTTGTCACACTTCCTGGTCGCATCGCCATTTTGTTAAAAAGTACATTAGCTCGTAATCTCTCATAAATAGCAGGTAAATAGTCATAGTCTCCTACCGAAACGCCACCAGTTGTAATTAAAATATCGACTTCTTTTATCGCTTTTTTCACAGTGTTATAACATGTCTCAAAATCGTCAGCGAATTGTCCATAATACTGTACAACTCCGCCCGCTCGTTCAACTTGAGCAGCTATCATATAGGAGTTACTATTTCGAATCTTCCCTGTCTTTAATTGTTCATGTACTTCAAGCAGTTCACTTCCTGTCGTTACAATTCCAATAACCGGCTGTTTTACAACGTGAACGGTACTATAACCAAACGTTGAAAGATGCGCCACTACTCCAGGGTTAATAACAGTCCCTTTTTTCACAAGGATGGTATTTTGTTTTACATCTTCACCTTTAAAAGAAATGTTATCACCAGCGGCGAAGGAGCGTTTTAATTTCATATACGTCTTTTCTTTTTCTTCAAATCCTTCCGTTAGCTCTAACATAACAACCGCATTACACCCTTTCGGAATTGCGGCTCCTGTCATAATACGGACAGCTTGAAATGCTTTCACTTCTTCTGTAAAAACAAAACCGGCTCCAATTTCACCAATCACTTCAAACAGAATGGGATTACTGCTACTTGCTTCTTTTGTATCTTCTGCTCGAATCGCAAACCCGTCGTATGGAGAGCGATCAAAATGAGGGACATCATGATCTGCAATAACATCTTCTCCAAGAATTCTTCCGTAACTTTCTATAAGAGAAACCTCTTCTATTTCACCTTGATGAGCGTATTTCATTACACGTGCCACTGCTTCTGCCACCGGAATTGGTATACGTTTTTCTAACATTCTTTTTCACCTCGTTTTAATAAGGGGCAACGCTCTTTCTGTTCATCCTATAGATTTTGCGTATAATCGTTTTGCTATTTTCACATCATTTGTCCCATGAATAAATGCTCTACCGTCTGTAAATAAAACGAAACGATATTCATCAATTAGAAATGATAGTAAGTATGGCGTTTTTTTGACATGTACACTCTTTTGTAATCGTTTTTGAATTTCGTTTAAATTAAGATTTTTCTTTATTCCTGAACGGATTTGAACTGTATTCCGTCCGCATAACACTTCCGTTTTCATTTGCGTTTCAAATGTTAAACTTGGATACGTTCGTGATTTTCCGCAAGATGGACATGTACTTTTTTTCTGTCTATTTACTTTTAATGAGAGATATTGATTGTTCCAAATATCAAATGATAACATCGTCCCTCTTAACGACTCATAATCATCCACCAATATTTTCATCGCCTCTGTTACTTGGTGAGCAACAACCATTTGTACAGCTGGCTGAATGATTCCGGCTGTATCGCATGTTGCACCGCTCATAGGATGGTCCATTAGACAGCGAAAACATGGTGTTTTCCCAGGAAGAATTGTATACGTTACACCGTAACTCCCGATGCATCCGCCGTATATCCAAGGTATATTCTCTTTTTGTGAAATGTCATTTATAAGTAAACGCGTATCGAAATTGTCAGTCGCATCTATGATAAGGTCCACATCTTTTGTTAACTCTTCTATTTCTTGCATTGTGACATCTGTTACAACTGGTACAATTTCCACTTCAGAATTAATCTTTCTTAAATGTTCTGCCGCTGCAATTGCTTTCGGTTTACAATGCTTTGCATCTTCTTCTGTATATAACTGTTGCCGCTGTAAATTACTCCATTCGACGTAGTCACGATCGGCAATTGTCAATTTCCCAATTCCCATCCTAACGAGCGCTTCCGCATTTGCAGCTCCTAGTGCACCCACACCGATTAGGAGCACTTGCTTTTCTCTTATTTTGCTTTGTCCCATTTCACCAATTCCAGAAAACAATACTTGCCTTGAATATCGCTCTTGCATAGAGAATCCTCCTTTCGCTATCCGCCAATGTATGACATTTCAACTTTTGGACGTTTATTTGTACTTTCCACCGTTCTTTCATCTGAATATCGATTTGTTCTATATCGCCATGTATGTTGTAAAATTTTTAATAGTGAGGCATCCGAAATATTTTCTCGAAGAAGCGTTCGCAAATCCGTTCCTTTTTCTCCAAATAAGCACGTATAAAACTTGCCGTCTGCCGAAATACGAGCTCTCGTACAAGAAGAACAAAATGACTCAGATACTGAAGTAATAAATCCAACTTCGGCATCGCTCCCTACATATCGATACAATTTCGCAACTTCTCCAAAATAACGAGGTTGAACAGGCTCAATCGGATATACGCGATTAATCTTCTCTATTAATTGTTCCTTCGTAATAACTTGTTCAAAGTTCCATCCGTTCGTACTGCCCACATCCATAAACTCAATAAAACGAAGCTGAATTTCTTGTTCTTTAAAATAACGAGCCATATGTAGGATTTGGCTATCATTCATTCCTTTTTTTACGACCATATTTACCTTTACTTCTAATCCTGCAGCCTTTGCTGCTTCAATTCCTTTTAATACAGGTTTTGTGCTTACATTTCGGCCATTTATATTTTTGAAGACGTGATCCTCTATCGCATCTAAACTAATATTTACACGTTTTAATCCCGCGTCTTTTAACGCCTTAGCTTGTTTTGCTAAATGAATACCGTTTGTTGTGAGCCCAATATCCTTTAAGCCTTCTAACTTTGCAAGCCTTGCGATTAACTTCGGTAAGTCTTTACGCAATAACGGTTCACCGCCAGTAAGTCTAATTTTTTCAACTCCCATACTTATAAATAACCTAGCTAGTCTCTCTATTTCATCAAAAGATAATAAAAACTCTTCCTGTAAAAAAGCGTAATGAGGTCCGAACACTTCAGCAGGCATACAATATGTGCACCTAAAATTACAACGATCAATAACTGAAATACGTAAATCTTGAAGTGGACGTTCTAAAGAATCTTTCATTTTCTCGTACATCTATATCCCTTCTTTTCTGCTGCAATCCTTAGTAAGTTTTCAATTTTTCATTTGCCTTTATTATAAAAAAGAAGCTACATATTCAATGTGACTTTTCTCACATCACTTTCCCCATTCGAAAATTCTTCACAAATCCGTTCGAATTTTGTTCACATCTTCAGTGCCTACTCCTTACGGTCATTGAAATTTCACTTATATTTTTAAAATAGCTCTTGCATTTCCAGCATACTTACACTCAAAATAGGAAATGGATTGCTTATAAGAAGAAAGGTGATTGCTGTGACAAACAGTATGAAATTATCTCAAGATTTAAAGGAATTACTTGCATCTGTTGAATATAAAATGCAGATAAAAAAAGGTAGTTTTATTTTTCAAGAAGGTATGGAGGCAACCGAACTCTATATTATCCACTCAGGAAAAGTACAAATTAGTAAACTTAGTGCTGACGGACAAGAATTAACACTTCGAATTTGTTCGGCATATGACATTATTGGAGAATTAACATTGTTCACGGACGATGCGAAGTATTTATTAAATTCAAAATGCCTTGAAGATGTTGAAGTAGGCGTTATAAAGCGTGAAGCGTTAGAAAGAGAATTACTCCAAAAGCCCGCACTTGTATTTGAATTTATGAAATGGATTAGTGAACATTTAAGAAGAATGCAAACGAAGTTCCGAGATTTAGTATTACACGGCAAAAAAGGTGCCCTTTATTCTACTCTCATTCGAATGACAAATAGTTACGGTGTATTAAAAGAAAATGGTATTCTCATCGATTTACCGTTAACGAATCAAGAACTCGCTAATTTCTGTGCAACTTCACGCGAAAGTGTAAATCGAATGTTAAATGAATTAAAAAAGCAAGGTACAATTTCTATTCATAAAGGAAAGATTACAATCCACGATTTACAATTTTTAAAACGTGAAATTGCTTGTGAAGATTGCTCTGCTTCTGTTTGTAGTATTGATTAGCGTCTTATTTAGATACTTATACCTATAAAGAAAGCCGAGGTCTCCAATTAGATCTCGGCTTTCTTTATAAGTTACTAAACATATAAAACAACATTATTTTTTCAATTCATTTGGAATACGTCTTCTGTAAATTACATAACTACGGCTTATATATTTAATTGGGGCACTAAATACATGTACTAGTCTTGTAAATGGCCATACTGCGAAAAGCCCCATTCCTGCAAGAATATGAATTTTAAACCATACAGGTACTTCCATCATATATTCAACTTTCGGTTGGAAAATGAAAAGGCTTCGGAACCACGGACCGATCGTTGTACGATAATCAAACCCTTTTGAGTCGATGTTTAAAAATGTTGAGGAAAGCCCTGCTAGCATTACGATAAGTAATAAAATAAGCGCAATATAATCTCCCTTTGTGCTCGTTGCAATGATACGTTTTACTGTTACGCGGCGGTACGTTAATATAATTAAACCGATGATAGAAGCAACACCTGCCGGAAGTCCGAAACTAATTGCTACTACATGATACATATGCTCCGAAATACCTATTGAACGGTATACAGCCTCTGGAATTAAAATCCCCATAACATGACCGCCAATTACGAACATGATCCCAAAGTGGAATAATAGACTTCCGATTCGGAGCATTTTCTTTTCTAATAGTTCACTAGATTTTGATGTCCATCCAAATTGATCATAGTTGTATCTGAAAATATGCCCACCGATAAAGATTGCAAAAATGATATAGGGAAACAATACCCATAGAAATTGATCCATCATTTTGACAACTCTCCTTTCTAATTTGTCTGTACACCCCATGTATCGATAGCGAGTAGAACAGCCGCAAGAATTGGTTCATACATACTATCTGCTTCTTTTAACTGAACGTGTAATGCTTGTATGTTTTCCTTGTATTTACTCATAATTTCTTCACTGTCTTGCTCATTTGCATTGGCAAAAAACTCGAGTAATAACGGTAAATAATCAGGTAGTTCTTTATCTGTTACTTCAAAACCAGATTTTTTATAATGCTGCTTTAACTCTAGTAATTCAATACCTCTTTCTCTTTGTTCGCCTGTGTTCATATAAGTTAAATACATATTTGTCTTTTTACCAAAATCAAATGTATATACGTAACAGTCAATTAATTGATCATCCATTTTATCCAGCGCTTGCTTTATAAATGCTGTAAGTGCTGCTTTAACGTCTTCCTGTTCAATCGCTTCAATCTCTTCTTGCAATTCAGTTAAAGCTTCTCTCCACCCGAGTTCCGGATAGGAAAGAAGGAATGAAGAACATGAAAAAGCAGTTTGTAAACTTTGTTTCATATTTTTCCGCCCCCATTATTTAAGAAATTGTCGTGCAAGAGCCTGGGCCACCTGCGAAAGATAAACCACAGCTCCCTTGTTCGTTATATAAATCTGCAACTTGCTCGCGGTGAGTGGCCGGAACGACGAAGCGATCTTTATATTTCGCGATAGCAAGAAGACGATACATATCTTCTACATCCAGTTTCGTTAAGCCGAGTTCTTTTAATACCGATTCATTTGGTTCTTTATTAATTTGCAATGCTCTCATATGCGTTCGCATAACAGCCATTTTTTTCAACGTAAGACGAATATGTGATTCATCTCCTGCAGTGAGTAAATTCGCTAAATATTGAATTGGAATACGCATATTATCAATAGCAGGGAAAATCTCTTCTGCTTGCCAGTTACTACCTTTCCCCTCCACCATGTTCATAATTGGGCTAAGCGGTGGGATATACCAAACCATTGGCATTGTACGATACTCTGGATGAAGAGGTAGAGCGATTTTCCAATCGATAATCATTTTATAGATTGGCGACTGTTGTGCCGCTTTAATCCATTCTTCAGGAATCCCTTGTTTTTTCGCTTCAGCTGCTACTTCTGGATCATTTGGATCTAGGAAAACAGTAAGCTGAGATTCATATAAATCTTTTTCATCTTCAACAGACGCCGCTTCTTTTACTTTGTCAGCGTTATATAGCATTACCCCAATATATCGAATACGTCCTACACATGTTTCCGAACAAATCGTTGGCATACCCGCTTCAATACGCGGGAAGCACATTGTGCATTTTTCAGCTTTATTCGTTTGCCAGTTAAAATACACTTTTTTATACGGACAAGAAGATACGCAGAATCTCCAAGCACGACATGCATTTTGATCTACAAGGACAATCCCATCTTCTTCACGTTTATACATCGCACCCGATGGACACGAAGATACACAAGATGGATTCATACAGTGTTCGCATATGCGCGGTAAATACATCATAAAGACATTTTCAAAATCCGTTTTAATTTCTTCTTCCATTTTCTTTACGTTCGGGTCTTGCAATCCTGTTATATGTCCGCCTGCTAAATCATCTTCCCAGTTTGGACCCCATTCAATTTTGTCAATAAATTCACCCGTAATTGCTGATTTCGGACGAGCAACTGGTTGATGCTTACGCTGCGGACTATTTGTTAACGTTTCATAATCATAGTTCCAAGGTTCAAAGTAATCATCAATTGTTGGTTGATCTGGATTGTGGAAAATATTCATAAGGCGCTTCATTTTCGAACCGGATTTCAGCTGAATTTCACCATTTTTCAATTCCCAGCCACCTTTATATTTATCCTGATCTTCCCATTGCTTTGGATAACCAATACCAGGTTTCGTTTCTACGTTATTGAAATACATATATTCAGCACCTGGACGATTTGTCCAGGTGTTTTTGCACGTTACACTACAAGTATGGCAGCCGATGCATTTATCTAGATTCATTACCATTCCGACTTGTGCTTTAATCTTCAAGCCAATCTACCTCCTTCAGTTTACGAATTACTACGTTTAAGTCACGCTGGTTACCAGTCGGACCATAGTAGTTAAATCCATAGCTTAATTGACCATATCCGCCAATCATATGTGTTGGTTTGACATGAATACGGGTTGGACTATTATGCGTTCCCCCGCGGGTGCTTGTTAATTTCGTACCAGGCACGTTAATGTGACGATCTTGCGCATGATGCATAAATGCCATTCCTCTCGGTATACGGTGCGTTACAACAGCACGCGCTACAACAACTCCGTTACGGTTAAAGCACTCAATCCAATCATTATCTGCAACGCCAGCTTCTGCAGCGTCCTCTTTATTCATCCAAACAGTTGGACCACCTCTAAATAGCGTTAACATCGGTAATGAATCGAAATACATACTATGAATTGACCACTTATTATGTGGTGTTAAATAGTTTAAAGTAATTTCTTTCCCTTCTACTTCAGGCCGTGATTTACGGAACGGCTTATGTTGCAGAATTGGTTTAAATGTTGCCATCGTTTCACCAAATTCTTTCATCATGTCATGATCTAAATAGAAAGATTGTCGACCAGTGATTGTTCTCCAAGGAATGAGACGTTCTACATTTGTAGTAAATGGTGAATAACGGCGTCCACCTTTTTCTGAACCTGTAAATGCTGGAGAAGTAATTACTGTTTTCGGCTGCGCTGTAATTTGTTCGAATGTGAAGCATTCTTCTTCACGTTCTTCTGCTAAATCACGTAGTTTTAAATCCGTTTGTTTTTCAAGTGCTTCCCATGCTTTTACAGCCATATGACCGTTTGTTGTAGAAGAAAGTGTTAATACCGCTTCAGCAGCATTAATTGCTTCTTTTATGTCTGGGCAACCTTTCGCAATAGAATCCGTTCGAACGACTCCTAATCGGCTCTTTAATTGCTCATATTCTTTTTCCGCAGACCAAGAAATCCCTTTCGTACCAATTGGCTGTTTTCCGGTATTTGGTCCTAGCGCAGTCATTTTGTCATAAATCGTTTTATAATCCCTTTCGACAACATGAATTTGTGGCATCGTTTTACCTGGGATCGGTTCACACTCACCTTTGCTCCAATCTCTAATCTTGCCAAGTGGTTGCGCTAATTCTTGTGGTGTATCGTGAAGAAGTGGTGTTGCAACAACTTCTTTCATTGGTTCAAGATCGATTTTCTTCGCTAAATCAGACACAGCTTTAGAAAGAGAAGTGAAAATGTCCCAGTCAGAGCGCGCTTCCCACGGCGAACCGATTGCTGGATTAAATGGATGTACAAATGGATGCATATCTGTACTACTTAAATCATGCTTTTCATACCAAGTTGAAGCAGGTAAGACGATATCAGAATAAAGTGCTGTTCCAGCCATACGGAAATCTAAATTAATGAGTAAATCTAACTTCCCTTCTGGTGCTTCTTCATGCCACTTAATTTCTTCTGGTCGTAACGAATCACTATCGTCATTCATTAATCCGTTTGTCGTACCTAACAAATGTTTTAAGAAATATTCATGTCCTTTACCAGAACTTGAAATTAAGTTTGCACGCCATACGAATAAGTTGCGCGGGTAGTTATTTTTATTATCTGGATCTTCAATCGCAAATTTCAGTTCTTTTTCTTTTAATTTTTGTGCAACGTATTTCCCGATTTCTTCTTGCGTTGTTGCACCAGCAGCAACAGCTTCTTTATATAATTCAATCCCATTTTTCTCGAATGTCGGATACGAAGGCAACCAGCCAAGTCGTGCCGCTAATACATTGTAATCACCGTGATGTTGATAACGAGAGTTGCCTTCCACTGGTGATGCTAAATGTCCCACTGGTGTATCTTCATAGCGCCATTGATCTGTTACGAAATAGAAGAAAGATGTACCGTTTTGTAATTTTGGTGGCCCTTGCCAATCTTTTGCCATCGCGATTGTTTGCCATCCTTCCGCTGGTCGTAATTTTTCTTGACCAACGTAATGCGCCCAACCACCGCCGTTTACACCTTGCGCTCCGACGAGAAGTACAAGATTTAAAACTGCGCGATAAATCGTATCAGAGTTAAACCAATGGTTAATACCAGCTCCGACAATAATCATTGAGCGACCGTTCGTATCAACAGCATTTTGTGCGAACTCACGAGCGATTTGAATAATAAGCTCACGTTGTACTCCTGTCATTTTCTCTTGCCATGCAGGTGTAAACGGTACGTCATCATTGAAGTCTTTCGGCTCTTGTCCGCCAAGCCCTCGGTTCACACCGTAATTTGCTAACGTTAAGTCGTATACAGTTGTAACGAACACTTCACCTTCTTCTGTCATAACCTTTTTCACTGGAATTGTTCGTTCTAATACTTTGTTTCCATCATCAGAGAAGTACGGAATTTGTACAGTTTGAACACTATCCTCCATTCCAAGTAAAGAAAGACGTGGATCAATCTTTTCACCTGTTTCTTCATCTTCTAAACGTAAGTTCCATTTCTTTTCATTATCCCAACGTGACCCCATTGTGCCGTGCGGTGTTGCAAAATCATTCGTATTCTCGTTCCAAAGTACAGGTTTCCATTCCCCTAACTTCGTTTCGCGTCCAATATCAGAAGCATTTAAGAAACGATCAGCAACGAATTGATCCCCTTTTTGTTTCAATGTGACGAAGAAAGGAAAATCAGTATATTGTTTCGCATACTTTGTGAAGTATTCCACTTGATTATCTACGTAAAATTCTTGTAAGATTACGTGCCCCATTGCCATCGCAAGCGCACCATCTGTACCTTGTTTCACACTAATCCAATCATCCGCAAACTTTGTAGATTCAGCGAAGTCAGGACTGACAGAAACGACTTTCGTTCCTTTATATCGAACCTCTGCTAAAAAGTGTGCATCTGGTGTTCTCGTCATCGGTACATTTGAACCCCATGTCATAATGTAACCAGAGTTATACCAGTCACTACTTTCTGGTACATCTGTTTGATCGCCCCAAATTTGAGGAGAAGCTGGTGGTAAATCTGCATACCAATCATAGAAACTAAGCATCGGTCCACCCATAAGTTGCATAAAGCGACTACCAGCTGCATGACTTAACATCGACATAGCTGGAATTGGTGAAAAACCAACATTTCGGTCTGGACCGTATTTCATTACTGTGTATAGTAATGAAGCAGAAACGAGTTGTAACACTTCATCCCAATTCGCACGAATGAATCCCCCTTTACCACGCGCCTGCTTATACGTACGTGCCTTCTCAGGGTTTTCCACAATGCTTTTCCAAGCGTCTAGTGGTGACTCGTTATTTTGTAATTCTTCTTGCCACATATTCCAAAGAACACCACGTACATACGGATATTTCACACGAAGTGGACTGTAAATATACCAAGAAAAACTTGCTCCACGCGGACATCCTCGCGGTTCAAAATCAGGCATATCAGGACCTGTAGTCGGATAGTTAAGCTCCTGCCCTTCCCAAGTTACAATTCCATCTTTCACATAAATATTCCAACTACATGAGCCAGTACAGTTCACGCCGTGTGTAGAACGAATTACTTTATCATGCTGCCAACGCTTTCTGTACACATTCTCCCATTCACGATCTTCATATGTTTCTTGTGTATGATTATCGTTATAACGATCTATTGGTGAAAAATATTTTAAACGTCTCATTAGTGCTGAAGGTTTCTTCTTCATACTGTTCACTCCTTTAATACGTCTCTCTTCCATACCCTTACTATAAGAGGGGTTGTAAAATACAGATGTGACATTTCGCACAGTTCAAGAGATTGTCAAAAATTCCGGAACAAATATAAAAAAGTGAAAATCTAATCGTTGTGGAGGGTTCACATCCTTCACTGACTGTTAAATTACTTCCTTGCTTCTAGCAAAGTTTAAGATGTAGTACAGATTAAAATGAGCGTGCAAAAAATTTCTTATATAATAGCGGAAGTAATTTGGGAATAGTTAAATTTGATTTGCCTAAATCGTAAGATAAGTTTATAAATGAAAATACAATACTTTCAATCCACCATAATAAGGGTAAATATCCTGAAAATAGTTGAACCAAAAACGCCAGGAAATCCATATAATTTGCCAGCAACTTGGATTGAATGAAGAGAAGAATACACCAGAATGGCAGGATATTAAGATAATAATAAAAGGAGTAGATTATGATATTAGAACCGCTTTATGCAGAAAACATTATAGTAGCCGTCATATATAAAAATGAGTTTAGGTGGTATGTAACAGATAAAGAACTATGGTTTTTAGATTATAATAAATTAGATAATGCATATAAAAATTTAGGTA
This sequence comes from Bacillus sp. AY18-3, assembly GCF_008042305.1. NCBI lineage: Bacteria > Bacillati > Bacillota > Bacilli > Caryophanales > Bacillaceae > Bacillus > Bacillus sp. AY18-3. Next base: position 170,981 of record NZ_QKQR01000002.1, read on the forward strand.
TAAGCATTGAAGATAATGATGAAACGGGAGAAAGAAATGGAATAAAAGTATTAGATCATGAAAATGTAGAAGTATTTTTAGTAAGGATTAATCAATATAAAACAACTAAAGAAGAATTAAATTATTTACTACTTGAAAATATTAAAAGGAAGAATGCAGGAGAAGATCTATTAGATTATAGTCCAGTCTTATTAATTAACTTTGATAATAAAATACTATATTCAATGTTTCCAGAACCGGCATCATACGAAAACTATGTACCAAAAGATTGGATAGGTACATATGAAGATTTCACTGAACTCATACCTACATCAGAGAGATATTGGATAAATAAGTTTAATAACAATCTACTTTTACTATAAATGTAAGTAAGACAAGAGTAATGATAGTATAAGAATTTATTACCTTAATAGAGAAGTAAATAGAGTAAATAGAGTCACTAAAGCCAGAAATAAAAGAGTAAAATAGTCATGAAATATCCATATAGTTTTGAAGTACTTAACAGTAGTGATTTAGTTATGAGACTTCCTCAAGAAATAAAACTTGTTGAAACTTTTTTAGGAATTGAAGTTTCAGCTTTTCGAGATTGGATTTTAGAAGAAATACATAGTGTTTTAAACAGAGAAAAAATTATGTAGTAGTAAATGGCAACATTTGCGGTTTAGAAATCCGGAACGACACAACTACTGTGTTAGACAATTTAGCCGAAGATGGTAAAGGAGAATATTGTGAGATTGAAACAATGGAATTGGTAGAATTGATTCATATTTGGTTAAATAAACGAAAAGAATATAAAAAAGATAAAAAATAAAGGAGTGTAATAATTTAAATAGATGGCCTCTTCATGTGAAGCCGACTTTATTTTATTCATATACATTTTAATCACAAGGCGTATTAATATATGTTCCAAACTTTACGCGTAGGGTTTCCTACGCTATTTATTTTGCTCATTGAGGTCAATCTTTCCTTTCCTTCCCCTCTTCTACTTTTACCGACGATACTATTCTATATCAAAACGTATTTCACATAAAACGAGAAATCATTATTTACCATATTGCCCTAAGTTACGGAAACAATTATACTAGATGTAATCGTGATAAATAATCTGAATATTCTCAGAATTAAAGATAGAATCTTTACTGCCCGCAATTAGACGGATACATTCTATTTTTCACTAAATAGATTAGAAAACGATAATAAAATTAGGAGGATTACGATGCACCAGCTTGACTCATTACATCCCATTATAGAAAAAATAATTAACAATATTGAAAAGTTAATGGTCGGAAAGCGAAAAGAAACGATCTTAGCTTTGACAGCTCTCTTAGCAGAAGGTCATGTACTATTAGAAGATGTGCCTGGCGTTGGGAAAACAATGTTAGTACGTGCACTTTCTAAATCAATTGATGCTGATTACAAGCGCATTCAATTCACACCTGATTTACTGCCGTCAGATGTTACAGGTGTTTCTATTTATAATCCGAAAGAGCTCCAATTTGAGTTCAAGCCTGGACCAATCATGGGGAATTTTATACTTGCTGATGAAATTAATCGTACATCTCCAAAAACACAATCTGCCTTACTTGAAAGTATGGAAGAAGGCAATATTACAATAGATGGCATGACAAGACCGTTACCAAAACCGTTCTTTGTAATGGCTACCCAAAATCCGGTCGAATATGAGGGAACATATCCTTTACCAGAAGCACAGCTCGATCGTTTCTTATTGAAACTAAAAATGGGATATCCTACACAAGAAGAAGAATTTGAAATTTTAAACAGGATGGAAAAAACAAATCCCCTCTCCCATTTACAAGCTATTACAAAAATAGAAGAATTACTTTATTTACAACAGAGCGTACGGGAAATAAGCATGGACAAAGCAATCAAGCATTACATTGTAAAGCTTGTTAGTCAGACTCGTTCTTATAGTTCTATTCAACTAGGTGCAAGTCCACGTGGCTCGATTGCTTTAATGAAAGCTTCACAAGCTTATGCATTCATCCATGGCAGAAATTATGTTATTCCAGACGATGTTAAATTTTTAGCTCCCTACGTGTTAGCTCACAGACTCATTCTAAAAATGGAGGCAAAATTTGAAGGAATAACAGGAGAACAAGTTATCGCAAAAATCGTTGCGCGAACTACCGTACCTACTCAAAGGAAGATGAACCTTTGATGAAACGGATACTACGAGCACTCTATCATTTTACTAAGTTATCACTCATTCCGTTATGCCTAGTCTTAACATTTGTATACGCTATGCTTCAAGGAGGGTTTGTAAGTTGGTTTTTGTTTTACAGTGCGATTCCTATTGGCCTTTATTCACTATTGCTTCCCTTCTTTGCTTTACGGAACGCCGAGGTAAAACGAAGAACAAATCAAGACGAATATGTAGCAGGAGAACCATTTTTAAGTACGATTACAATAAAAAGAAGTTTCCCTTTTCCCTTACTTTATTTAATTATAGAAGATGAACTGCCATCACAATTTACAAATTGTAAACAAACGAATATGAATAAAGTAATACTCTTTCCAGGATTGAAACGAAATATTTCGTTTCAATATGCAATTGACACAATCCCTAGAGGAGAGCACTCTTTTTCAAGCGTACGTGTCAAAACTGGCGATCTATTCGGTATGATGGAGAAAGAAGTAACTTTTTCAGTTCCAGATACATTTTTAGTCTACCCTCAGTATGTAGATATAACATATCGACAAATGGAAAATCATTTCGAACAAGGAGCACTTTCAGCAAATATAAATTTAGTAAAAGACTCTACCATTTCTGTCGGTGTCAGGGAATATAAACCTGGTGATCGCTTTTCGTGGATTGATTGGAAAGCAACTGCACGAACAAACAACATTATGACGAAAGAGTTTGAACAACAGCGCAGCCATAATATTATGATATTCATGGACAGAACCCCATCCCCTCTATTCGAATCAGTCGTCACATTTACTGCCTCTATTGTCAGGTCTGTCTTGAAGCAAAATTCACCGGCGTCATTCGTATCTGTCGGAAAAGAACGAACTTTTTTCCCTTTAGACAATGGAGATAGTCAGTTACATCAAATCTTTTGTCATTTAGCGAAGGTACAAGCAGATAGTGTATTCCCGCTCTCCCGGAGTGTAGAAATGGAATTAAGAAAAATTTATGAGCCCGTCACGATTATACTCGTGACAAGCGATCTTTCTCCCGATATTCAAAAGGCGGCTGACTTTGCTGCTATAAAAAATAGAAAATTAATGGTGTTTGTCGTAAAAGAAAAAGCAAATCAACTCTCACACCGAGAACTCAGTATTCTAGAAACTCTACAAAAACGACAAATATTTGTAAATGTGGTTTATGGAAACCAGTATACAAACGTGTTTTTTGAGGTGAGCAAATGATAACATTACAGGCAAAAAAACAATGGGATATGACTAGATTTTTCATGCATGCATGCGCATTTCTACTTTTACTAGAATGGCTAAGGCCCCTCGTAGGTATTACAAACGTAGGTAGATTAGATGTTTTCGTAATATTTATAGGGATTTGCTTCACTCTCTCTTTTTTTCAAATAAAATGGCAGATTCCAATAAAGATCGTCACGATTTTATTCATCATTCATTTCTTATATTATAAAAACGCTATTATAAATCCATCTTGGCTAATGAAATTTTTTACTGATATTTCTCGAAATGCCTCCTTGTTATTTCAGGGGAATTTGCTAGAGGTTTCTCCAGTTTTTCCAACACTTTTATTTTTTTTATCCTTTTGGTTTTTGAGTGCTTTCATCTCTTTTTGGATGATTCATAAAAAACGTGGGCTGTTATTTCTTATATTGACTATTATTTATATCACCGTTTTTCATAACTTACATTTATATCATGCAAACTACGCTATTATTCGTACTGTTGTCATCGGCTTTTTTATGCTTAGTCTTCTCCGCATAGAACGAATAAAAGAGATGGAACACTTACAAAATTATGCTAGAGAAATCTCAAAATTACTTAAACCTCTTACAATATTTATTGTATTGTCAGCAACTATCGCATACTTTGCTCCAAAATTTGGCCCTCAATGGCCAAACCAAATGGATTTTTTAAAATTCAACACATCCGAAGCAAGTAAAAAACAAGAAGTTTCTAAAATTGGGTATGGTTTAGATGACTCACGATTAGGCGGTCCTTTTAAGGCAGATCCTACAATTGTTTTCACAGCACAAACGCAAAATAAACAATATTGGAGAGTCGAAACGAAAGATTTTTATACAGGAAAAGGCTGGGAAGTTTCTGTAAATCAAAAAAAGGTTTCTTTTAAAAATAAAAACGACGTCGTGAGCTGGTACGAACAAAATACAAAAACGGAGACAACTATGGCAACAATCAACATGCAAAAAAGATATCCTCATCTTACCTATCCAGCAGGGTTAATATCAGTTGAGGCTTCTTCAGATGTATCATACAGCGTTGACCCATTTTCTGAAAAAATCTATACGATGGACGGAGACTCTTCTACTACTTTACAATCGTATAAAGTAACATATGAGGTCCCGGAGTTTTCCATAGAAAAATTGAAAGCTGTAAACACGAATGAAGGCCAAGAAACAAATCCTTATTTCATGACAAAGTACACGCAACTTCCCGAATCATTACCGCAGCGAGTCAGAGACTTAGCTGTTAATCTAACAAATGATAAAGACAACCGATATGATAAAGTATTAGCTATTGAAAATTACTTCACCGACCATTCTTTCGTATATGAAACAATGAATGTGTTGTTCCCTGCCAAAAATCAAGATTATGTTGATCAATTCCTTTTTGATACAAAAAGCGGCTACTGTAATAACTTTTCGACATCTATGATTGTGTTACTTCGTTCTGCTGGGATTCCTGCTCGATGGGTAAAAGGTTATACAGAAGGAACTCTTGATAACACACTAGTTGGTGCAGAAGGTGAGGATGTATATAAAATCGCGAACGATAACGCACACTCTTGGGTCGAAGTATATTTCCCAGGATACGGATGGATTCCATTCGAACCAACAAAAGGATTTACCAATCCCTATAATTTCACAGATAATACTCCTGCTCCTACTTTACAAAATAGCGAAGAAACTAAGTCTCAAAATGCGCAAATGCACCAAAGAAACAATGAAGCAAAGCCCAAAAGTTTAATTGAAGATACAGAAGACGCTCCTACTAAAAAGCTTACAAATTCTAAAAATGGACTTTCTTGGTGGTACGTATTCCTCTCTACGATACTAATTAGTATCATCGGATACATTCTCTTCGCTAATAGAATGAAATGGATTACATTTTTTATTATTCTTTTTTACAAATACCGAAAAGATGATGCTGTTTATAGCAAAGCTTACGGTGCACTTTTAAAACAATTTGGCAGAATTGGTATACCACGTGAGGAAAGTCAAACATTCCGAGAATATGCTCTCCACATCGATACACTTTACAATTCGGCCGATATGCAACAACTTACTTTCAGTTATGAGAACGCTATGTATCAAAAGGGACAGGCCGTAGCAGAATGGAAGAAATCCGTACACTTATGGGAAATTCTTATGAAAAAAGCAGCCTCTCCGCCTAAATCAAATGACTTCCATTCAGCGATTTAATCTTGATAATGTGAATTGATAGAAAAAGCCTCAAAGAACTACATTGTTCTTTGAGGCTTTTTTAATAAAGTGAAACTTCTAGTTATTCTCCAAGTACCTTCTCAATCTCAACCTCTAAATCCACCGGCTTCGTCTGCGGCGCAAAACGCCCTACTACTTTCCCGTCTTTTCCGATTAAAAACTTAGTAAAGTTCCATTTCACTGCTTTCATACCGAGTAAACCTGGCGCTTGCTCTGTCATGTATGTATACAGAGGATGAGCTTTATCACCTTTCACATCAATCTTTGCAAACATCGGGAAATTCACACCATAGTTTAATTCACAAAAACTAGTAATATCTGCTTCTGTACCTGGTTCTTGTCCTCCAAATTGGTTACAAGGGAAACCGAGTACTTCTAGTCCTTGGTCTTTATATTTATCATATACTTCTTGTAATCCTTTATATTGTGGTGTAAAACCACATTTGCTAGCTACATTTACAATAAGAAGTGCTTTTCCTTCGTAATCTTTTAACGATTTATCTTCTCCTGTTATCGTTTTAGCTAAAAAATCATAAACTGTCATTTTCCTTACCCCTCTCTTCACTATCATTCTATGTTTATACTATACTACATTCATGAATATACAGCTCTTATTACGTACTTACACCCCAATATGATAGCGCTTTATTTCTGTTCAAAAATTCGACACAAACTACTAGACTTTTATGATGGAAAGTTTTACAATTAAATTGTGAACAAAATGTGACAGTTTATATTCCATTATAAAAGAAAAGGATGGTGTTCATTATGAAAACTGCACAACATGAAACGATTTCAAATCGCGAGTTTTATTTCGTACTATATATGATGTTATTGTATGTGATTGGCTGGGTAATCGATGTAAATGGTTTATTTTTAAGCTCCTACTTTAATTTAGCAGGAGAAATTATGCTTCCAATCGTTGGTGGCATAGTTGGACTGTTTCTTATGTCTATCAATAAAGAACAAACGAAATAATAACACTTTAAAAAGGCAGAAGACGAGCTTTCGTTTTCTGCCTTTTTTCTATTTTAGCGTATAATAGAAACATATAGTAAATAAGGAGTGGTAATGATGAAAAAAGTAGAGCAATTATCTTCTCACCTATATCTTATTGATGATTTTGATTTACAACATAATGAACGAACAGGTACGTACGTTTTAGTAGGTGACGATATTACTTTAATTGAAACTTGTGCAGCCCCTTCTATTCCGTATATTTTAGACGGCTTACAACAATTACATATTGATTTAAACGAAGTTAAAAACATTATCGTTACACATGTTCATTTAGATCACGCCGGTGCTGCTGGTTTAATGATGGAAAAATGCCCAAACGCTACTTTATATGTGCATTCTCGCGGTGCTCGTCATATGATTGATCCAACAAAACTCATTTTAGGCGCAAAAGCTGTATACAAAGAAGATTTCGATAAACTATTTGATCCAATTCTTCCTATAGAAGAAGAACGTGTTCGTATTGTACAAAATGGTGATACGTTAAAAATTGCCGAAGACCGTACACTTACATTTTACGATACACCGGGACATGCTAAACACCATATTAGCATTCACGATTCATTAACAAACGGCATTTTTACTGGCGATACAATTGGAATTTATTATAGAGAACTCGCAGACCTTGGTGTCGAACTATATTTACCATCAACGTCCCCTTCACAATTCCAACCAGATGCGATGATTGCTTCTAAAAATCACATTCAAAGTATGAATGTAGATACTATTTATTTCGGTCATTACGGTGCATCCTCTAATGTTACAGAAGTATATAACCAACTGGAACATTGGCTACCTATTTTCGTTCATACTGGAAAAGAGATCTTTAAACAGTACACGGATTTCGATGAAGCGACTAAAGCTTTACAAACTGTATTAATGGATAAGATCTCTTCTCATCTTACAAAGTTAAACGTTCCATCAGATCATTCTGTTTACAACATTTTACATCTAGATATAGAAATTAGTGCGATGGGCATTATAGATTATTTCACGAAGCAAGAAAAAGCAAACTCCACTATTAAATAACCGTAAAAGAAGAGATATACAACAGTAGTTATTGTATATCTCTTCTTTTTTTGAATATATTTTGAGTAAAGGATGGTGGAATGTAATGCAAAAAGTGATGCTATATCTCTGCTTCACCTTATTTATCGTCTTATTATTATTTGTCGGAGTGAAAATTCAATTTTATTTAGATACAGACGCACAGGTGAACTTTAACGTTTATCCAAGATTATTCTACTTTACACTCTTCCCTCTTATAGTTGGCATTTTATTACGATTCCTTCAATCCATTAATCGCGAAACGAGTAAACAAAACTGGCGCTTTCAACCGGATAAATTTATCGCTATTACTGTGCCTACGCTATTCATTTCCTTTTCTCCAGCTCTACTCTTTTCACCAGTTGGTGCATACCTGCCTTATTTAACTAATATTATTCTTATCAATACTACTTTTGTTACGATAATAAGTTTAATAGCTGGTTATTCCCTTTTAGATTGCTTTATACAAAAAGACAAGGAGAATAGTAAGGAATATAACTAAATGATTTCCCTCTTTCACTTTATTAAGCAAATCAAGATAATTCTGCCCTGAATTGTATGCAAAAGAACCTAATGTTCAAATTTTTAAGTGTCGTTGGTTACGGTGGTTTATTTATAAATGCGATATTACTTGTAAGAGTAGCTATTCATGCGGTAAGGAAATTTAAGTAAGAATAAAACGAGTATACAATCACGTAGATTGTATACTCGTTTTTTATTGTTTACATATTCAATATATACTAGGAAATTTATGTTAAACTAAAGAAAATCGTGTACTAAGTTAAATGACACTTCAAATAAGGGAGAATTATTATGTATAAACTTTTTGGATTCTCGTGTCTAATGTTTATCGCAAGTATATGTTCTTTCTTTATTTTAAGAGGACCTAATGCAAATTTAACTCTAATTATTGCGATTCTAGTTATACTTTCATTACTCGGTATTATTTTTGCGATCGCATCAAAGAATTGGTTATTCGGAATAGGTGGTACAGCATTAAATGCAGTAATACTAGTATTTGTATATTTCTTATCGCTAGCAAAAGGAATCGGTGGTTAATAATTTTACGTTTCAATAAAAAAGCTCAGAGCTTAGGCTTTGAGCTTTTTACTTATCTCACCTTTTCATCTACATACTCCATAAACTGCTCTGCTTTCATAAATCTTTCTTTGTATGCCTCAGGTATATCTTCTGCTTTTATTCCACCAGTTGATTTAGTCTTCACTCGTACTATTTCATGTGTCATTAAAGCTTCCATATAGCGATCAAACTCTTCTTGCGTTAATATTTCTTTACTAGATTTATGACCATTTAATCTATCAAAGTATGGTTGAAGGCCCATACTTACCTTTTTCATTTCTTCTCTTTTTTCTGGTGATAATTGATCATAATCAATATTACCGTTCGAATCCCCGTACTCAAGCTTTGCATTTGTTAATTTCTTTAGTTCTTTTGTAAACTCTTCATATTCCTTCGCACCCATTTCGTCTTTCGCTTCTGATAACTTTGCATTAAAACGCATATACGCTTCTAATGTCATCGCTCCGGCATGTTTTTTTAAGTTCTCAAACGACCCGTATATACCATCCGCCATAATAGATTGGTAAGCAAAACCAGTCGTTGGGATTAAAAATGCTGCTGTAAGCACTCCTGCAATAAGGCGTCTCTTCATCTTACTCCCGCCGTGATTCATTTTTATTTGAACGATTACTTTTTCTTTTAACTCCGGCGGGGCAATAATCCCATTCGCTTCTTCTTGTATAGATTCTCTAACTCTACAATCTAAACTCATTTCACATTCCCTACCTCTCCTAAAAAGATTTCTTCTACTTGCTCTTTTTGACGTAGTTTTTTTAATGCCGCGTGAATTCTAGATTTCACAGTACCAATTGGAATATGTAATATTTGTGCTACTTCTTCTTGTGAATAATCGTGTAAATATCTTAAGATAATAACTTGTTTCAATTTATACGGTAATTTATGAATGAGTTCGATTAGTTTTTTGTTTGATATTTTACTTACAACATCGTTCGAAAAATCAATTTGTTCCGGTTTTCTTTGCTCTTCTACTTTTTTTATAATTCGTAATCGCATCCACCTCTTTCTTCTATAAGAGTGAATTTGTTTAATCGCAAGTCCAATTAGCCAAGGTCTAAATGGCTTCTCGCTATCATACTTACGAAGCGATTCATATAACTGTATGTATATTTCTTGAACGACATCATCTACATCCATTTTATCTTCAATTAAAAAATGTGCTGTTTTATATACTTCTTGAATCGTTTTATCATACAACTTGCTATATGCTTCTTTATTGCCTGATAAAGTTAATTGGATCAAATCTGTATACACTGTTTCACCCTTCACATACCATCCCTCCTTTGTCTTACACTATATATTGGCAAGTAATTGACATTTCGTTCGATTTTTTCAAAAGTTTTTTTATATAGATTAATATAATGATTCAATATGTTCATAAGCTTCACTTATAATCACACATAACTATTATATAATTTTCCAATTTCTAATGAACATTTAAAATGATTTATATAGTCAAATTTAGGAGGATATATAATGAAAGCTATCATTGTAACGTCGTTCGGTGGTCCTGAAGTGATGAAATATACAGATGTGGATATGCCGGCTATTTCAGAAGATCAAGTTTTGATTCGCGTTGTTGCTACTAGTATAAATTTCGCCGATATTAAATCCCGTTATGGTAAAAAAGGAAATAAAGCACTACCTTTTATACCAGGGATAGATGCCGCTGGTGTTGTAGAACGAGTCGGTTCTCATGTGAAAAATATTTATCCTGGACAACGTGTCATTGCTTTTCCTCAAGATGGCTCTTACGCAGAATACGTTGTCGCAAACGAAAACCTTACTTTTGCTTTACCTGATGAAGTCGATTTTCAAACTGCAGCTGCTTGTCCGATTGTATCTTTTACAAGCTATAATTTACTCGCAAATGTAGCAAGGCTTCAACAAGGTGAGTCTGTACTCATTCATGCAGCGGCTGGTGGAATTGGTACGACAGCAATTCAACTTGCAAAACGATTAGGGGCTGGAACCGTTATTGGTACTGTTGGGAGTGAAGTAAAAAGAAAAATAGCTTTAGATGCTGGAGCTGATTATGTTATTTGTCATCAGGATGAGGATTTTGTAGAGAAAGTCAATGAGCTGACCAACGGTGAAGGGGTTGATGTAATTTTAGATTCTATTTCTGGAACGGTTTCGGAAAGAAGTTTAAAATGTCTTGCTTATTACGGTCGCCTCGTTCATTTCGGAAATGCAAGCGGTGAAATTGGTAACTTTCAAACGAAAGATTTACACGCAAGTTGCCGCTCTATACTCGGTTTTAGCTTTGGTACTACACGAAAAAAACGTCCTGAACTACTCCAAGAAACTGCAAATGAAGTTTTCCGTTATTTACGTGACGGAAGTTTGCAAATTAAGGCTACGAAATCTTTTCCACTTCAAGATGCAGGGAAAGCACATGAATGGGTCGAAAGTAGAAAAAGTACAGGGAAAGTCATACTAACTGTTCAGTCCTCTTCCTGAAATGAATACTTGAAACCGAGGTGTCATTCATGGGATCACGAATTATGCATGCTATTATCGCTAACAGGATTGCCGAGAAATTATCGATTCAAGATAAAACTTCTTTTATACTTGGAGGTGTGGCCCCTGATGCTGTGCATTCAAAGATAGAAAAAGTCACCTCACATTTTTACGCCGGCTCAACAAAAGACTATACGAGACGAATTGATTATGGATCATTTATTCATAAATATAAAGATTATATGGAGTCCCCTTTTCTCCTAGGCTATTGCACCCACCTCATTGCCGATGATAATTGGCTAAGCGGCTTTTTTCTACCTTGGCTTAAAAACAGAATCGAAAATGACGAAACTATCGCGCCTATGTACTACAACGACTTTAAATTATTGAACGCAAAATTACTTTATCATTACGATAAAGAACAACGGCTCTTCTCTCTTCTCAATCAAGAGGCTCACATTATAGATATTGAAGAGGTTTCTAAAGAAAACGTTTTAGCTTTTCGAAAGTATCTTTTTGAAGATATGTTGTATCCAGAGCAACATTTACATGAAAACTTACAAGTATTTACGTTCGATCAAATCGTTGGTTATATTGAAACAGCTATTGAAAAAGGGGCATTTCTTATTAATCAACTCTCTAATGAAAAATCCACTTCAAACATGTAATCCCCCTCAATATATTTGAGGGGTTTTTTCACATAGCAATATTATTATTTGTTCTTTGCCATAACCGCAAAATAATTCTCTTCACTATCAGCAAAGTTAAATACTTTACCAGAAGGCATTGTTACCATTTCACCAACAGTAACATTTTTATTTTTTAAATCTGTATATAATTGATCAAGATTTTCTGAGAAGAACATTAAAGATGGTGTACCAAGATTTAATTCTGGGCTCATCTTAGAAATCACTTCTTTATTATGTAATATAATGCTCGTTTCTGCACCGCTAGTCGGAGCAATCTCAATCCATCTCATTCCTTGCTTATTATCTTCCTCTGCAACTACATGAAACCCTACCTTTTCCGTCCAAAAATGTACTGCCTCATCTTGATTATTTACATACAGCATAATTTGTCCAACTTTATGGATCATTTCATTTCCCCCTAATGGTTTTTATATTCTATGTAGGTTTCTACAGGTACTATCGTTATTCCTTTTGAATTTATATGTACTTCTTTGCAAAATTTATCGACTGACTCATCCCATCCAATTCGTCAAAATAATCATTTCTTTCAATCATGTTATATCCGTCGAATCTAATTTCATCTAATACCTTGAAGAATATATCGAAGTCCACTTCACCATTTCCTGCTGCTACTTCTATATACTTACTCGAACTATCACTTTTTACTTCTTTACAATCTTTAATATGAGTTTGTACTATATAATCTTTTAATAGTAATAAACCTCCTACCGGATTTTCATTTACATCACTTATTAAATTTGCTGGGTCAAAGTTAACCGCTAGTCCTTTTGAATTTATATTTTCTAAAAATCTTTTTAACACTATCGCTTTTTCAGAACCCGTCTCAATTGCGAAAATCCCTCCAAATTTGAATGCTAATTCGCCTATCTCATAGCAAACTCGTTCCATTTTATTATAATACTCACTTTTTTCATCATCTGGAATTCCCCCGATATGAGCTGTTATTATCTTTGCTCCCAGCTCCAAACCTCTGTCAGTAATGTATTTAAACTGATCTATTTCACTGTCAACTTCCGTTCCCACAATTCCATTTTCTCCAAAGCTAATCGCTAATGATGGAACCTTTATTCCATTAAAAGATAAGCTTTTCTTTAAAGTATTCCATTCTACCATTGGAATATTAGCCAAGTTGAATTTCTTATTCATAGCATATAATTGAATACATTCTAAATTCCATTCTCTCGCCTTTTTTATTCCTTCATTTACTTCAATATGTTTCGTATTTAAAAACATTCCTAATTTCCTATCCATATATGTACCTTCTTTTAATTATTTCGCATCAGTTTAATATTCGACTCTCTTTATATTACTTCCTGGTACAAAACTAAATGAGAAATAATTTACCTTTATCGATATTTCTTATAAGATAGGTACATTTAAATTCCCTTTGTTATTCAATTACAAACAAAAAAGACGTAACTACAAATAGTTACGTCTTTCTCTTTATTTATCTAGGCTTTTTCTTCCCAGTAAATGCTGGTTTCTTTTTCTTTGGTGCTTTCGGTTTCGTTTCTACAAATGATCCGTTGAACATTTCTTGCTTCGTAAATACGATGCCTAGTTTTTTTGCAAATTGAAGTAATTTACGCTCTTCTTGTTGTGTTACAAGAGAAACGACTGTTCCTTCTTTACCCATACGTCCTGTACGTCCTGAGCGGTGAATATATTGGTCTACTGTGTCTGGTAACTCCAAGTGGATTACATGTGTTAAATCATCGATATCAATACCGCGTGCTGCAATATCAGTAGCAAGTAGAATTTCTAATTTCCCGCCGCGGAAAGCACGCATCGTTGCTTCACGCTCTTGCTTACTTGCCTCTGCATGAAGAGCCGCTGCTTTCATTTTACGGAATTGCAATTTCTGAGTAATTTCATCTAAACGGAATGGGTCATTTAAGAAAGCAACTGCTTTTACATCGCCCATATGCATAATTCTTCTTACGTAATCATTTTTTTCGCGTCGCTCACAAATGATATACGTATGCTCAACTAAGCTTTTTGACTCTGCACGTGTTATACGTACTAATTGTGGTTCAACTGCTAAATCACGTGCAGCATCTTCTGCCGCTTTTGTAATTGTCGCCGAGAAGAATACTAATTGACGATCTCGCATTGTAGATTTAATTACATCTTGTACTGCGCCCATCATCTTTTGTTTTACAATTTGATCAAACTCATCAAATACAATCGTTTTTACTTCATGCATCTTTAGCTTTTTCATTCGAATTAATTCTAAAATACGTCCTGGTGAACCGACAATTACTCTCGGGTGTTTCTTTAATTTTTCAACTTGGCGCTTAATATCTGCACCACCAATTAAAGATGCCCCTGAAATTTCAGTCCCTGCTGTAAACTTTTGAACCTCTTCGTGAATTTGCATTACAAGCTCACGTGTTGGCGCTAAAACAACAACTTGTGGTTGTTTTACTTCAGGATTAATTTTATGTAAAAGGGGTAATAAGTACGCTAATGTTTTTCCTGTTCCAGTTGGAGATTCAGCTATAACGTCTTGTCCTTCTAAAATAGTTGGAATCGCTTGTTTTTGAATTTCAGTTAATTCTTTAAAACCAGCCTTCTCCCAAGCTTGTTGTAAAAATGGTTGCATATCTTTTATCATTTGTTTTTCTCCTTTATCTCTATTTTTGAAGAAAATGTTGTATTGTTCGCACCGTTTCTATCATGTGTGAAATAACAGCTATTAAATCATCAACATGGTCTTCTGTAATCGCTTTTTGAAATATAACCTCTACCTTATTATGATATGAAATCGCTTGCTTATTATATTCGTATGAAATTTTCTGCGTAATCATTCTTTCTTTTCCCCATATAGAATGCATGAAATTTTCAATTTCTTCACACACTACCTCTGGCTTTTCTATCGGGAATGAAAATGCTAACTTCATTTCACAACCTGGTGTAAATTGTGGTACTTCCAATATTTCACCAGACAAGTTCTTTGCATCTACAGATAGTGAAAATGTTGCTTTTACTACCGGTTCGAACGGTTCTGTTAATTGAAATGAAATATGGTATATACGACTTAATGAGGCAAGGTCCATCATATCTTTTCGATCTGTTACAAGAATATCTCCATGTAAATCAAAATCATAAACAGCACCTTCTACGATTACTTTTAAATTATCAAAAGCAGTTGGATCAAACATAATTTCCTCCAAAAAACAGGCGCCTTTCGATGGAAAGGCGCCACTTGATGTATATATAGTTTACAGATAAACGAGATGAATTACAACCTTTTAGAATAAACCTACTGCTTTTCCATCTTCATTTACATCCATTTGTAGTGCTGCTGGCTGTTTTGGAAGGCCTGGCATTGTTAACATTGTTCCTGTTAACGCAACGATAAACCCTGCACCAATTGATGGTTTTAGCTCACGAATTGTAACGATAAATTCAGACGGACGACCTAATTTTGTTGCATCGTCAGAAAGAGAGTATTGTGTTTTAGCCATACAAATTGGTAGGTTACTCCATCCTTCTCCTTCATATTGAGCTAATTGCTTACGTGCTTTCGGAGCAAATTCAATATCTTTTGCACCATACACTTTTTGAGCAATTGTACGGATTTTTTCTTCTAATGGTAATTCTAATTCATAAAGTGGTGCGTAGTTGTTCTCACCTTTTTCAATTTCTTTTAATACTTTTTCAGCAAGGTCAACTCCGCCTTGGCCACCCTTCTCCCAAACTTCCGTTAAGGATACTGCATAGCCACGCTCATTGCACCAATCTTGTAAGTATGCAACTTCTGCATCTGTATCTGTAATAAATTTATTAATTGCAATTACGAAAGGCACACCGAAGCTTTGAATTGTTTCAACATGCTTCTGTAAGTTTTCCATACCTTTTGCTAATGCATCTACATTTTCTTCTTTTAATTGATCTTTTGCTACGCCGCCATGCATTTTAAGCGCACGAATAGTCGCAACAATAACAACTGCTTCTGGTTTAATGCCAGCTGCACGAGCTTTAATATCTAAAAACTTCTCTGCACCTAAATCAGCACCAAATCCAGCTTCTGTAATAACATAATCACCTAATTTTGCGGCCATTGTTGTAGCGATAACACTGTTACAACCGTGAGCGATATTCGCAAATGGTCCACCGTGAATGATAGCTGGTGTATTTTCTAACGTTTGCACTAAGTTTGGTTTTAATGCGTCTTTTAATAATAATGTTAACGCACCTTCTACACCTAAATCTTTAACCGTTACAGGTTGATTTGCAAAGTTATAAGCAACTACGATGCGAGATAGACGAGCTTTTAAGTCTTGAATATCTGTTGCAAGGCAGAATACGGCCATAATTTCAGATGCTACTGTAATATCAAAACCGTCTTCACGTGGTACACCTTGAACTGGTCCCCCAAGACCAATTACTACGTTACGTAGGGCACGATCATTTAAGTCAACACAGCGTTTCCAAACGATTTTACGCGTATCAATTCCAAGTGTGTTCCCTTGTTGGATATGATTATCAATAAACGCCGCTAACGCGTTATTAGCAGTTGTGATCGCATGAATATCTCCAGTAAAGTGAAGGTTAATGTCTTCCATAGGTACAACCTGTGAAAAACCGCCACCTGCTGCCCCGCCTTTTAGTCCCATTGTTGGTCCAAGAGATGGTTCGCGAAGTGCAATTACTGTTTTCTTACCAATTTTATTAAAAGCTTGGCCTAAACCAACTGTTACTGTTGATTTACCTTCTCCAGCTGGAGTTGGGTTAATCGCTGTTACTAAAACAACTTTACCGTCTTTCTCATCCTGTAAGCGCTTAAAAATATCAAGAGATAACTTACCTTTATAATGCCCGTATGGCTCTAATTCATCTTCTAAAATATTTAATTCAGCTGCAATTTCTTGAATCTTCCTCATACTCGCTTCTTGCGCGATTTCAATATCGGATTTAACTGTTGTAGTAGTTGTCATATACCCTAGTCCCCCTTTAATTGGTTCTGATGATATTGTATCAGTTTTTTGTATTTTCTGCACTTATTTACCTCCTAAAAATTCTTTCATTTCTTTATGCGTTTTTTAACATAAATACCCATAAGAATGTTAACGATTGTTGTAACTCGATAGGTAGTTGACCTAGCATCTTCTCATTTACTCCGCGCTTATATACACCGATGCCATCTACAACTTCAAAACCTTGTTCTTTCGCTAACTGTTCAAACTCCCAAGGCATCATCGTATTACAAACAACGTCTTTGCCATATAAACGAGGATAACTGTTCTCTCGAGGCTTTGCTGTCGGTCCTAAAATTGCAATACATGCATACCCATCTCTTTTTAAAACGCGCTTTATCTCATTTAATGCTCGTAATGGCTCCTCGGTCCATTCTAAAGAATTTATTGCCATAATTGATTCAAATTGCTCATTTTCAAATGGTAAGGAAGAAAGATCCCCTTTTATAAAAGATAAATTCGGTCCTTCTCCACGCTCCTTCCCTTTTTGAATCATCACTTCTGATAAATCTACTCCAACTGCTTTATAGCCCGCGCGACTTAATTTATATGTACCATATCCATCCCCACAACCAACATCGAGCACCTGAGCTTCTTTCTTCACATACTGTTCAAAAAATGGAATAATTGTACTCCTACTCCCGCTGTCCCACATCTCTTGACTATTTTGATTCCAAAATTCTGCACTACTATCCCATTTTTTCTCTGCTGATTCATGCCAATTAAATTTCGTCATACATTCCCCTGCCTTCACGTTTTATCACTCATTTCATTCTACATCATTTTCCAAAATTCCTGTTTATCTTCATTAGGAGATGTACAAGCTAATAATGGAATCTTTATTCTCCAATTTTTGCTTTACTTGGGTTTAACTCATACTCATGTTCTTCTCTTTGTGTAAGATACTATAGGTACACCCAATTGAAAGAGAGGGATGTACATGCGAAGAAAGAGAAATCATCATTTTAAAAGTGGTGAAAAACACGAAGAGTATGCAGCTGAAATATCACCAGCTGGCATACCAATTAGACATAAGCGTAAAGAAATTGCAAATGAAATAGAAGGTACAAACACCGGTGCAATGGTAGGCTATGTCGCTTTATTTCTTTCGCTTTTCTCAATTGCATTTTATCCAGTTACACTCGGCTCTCTTGCGATTTTAGTCGGCTTATTAGCTGTCAATTTCGGAGCAAGAACACTTGGATATACAGCAATTGGTTTTGGTAGTTTTTCTGTTTTATTTACTTTACTCTATCCGCTTTCTTTGTCAGCGTTTTAAAAAAAACACACCAAGTTATACTTGGTGTGTTTATTCGTGATACAACATAATATGACCGCATCCACAGCAATGTTTCGCTGTAATTTCTTGAAACACTGGATAATTTTCTTCATCCCTATGTTCAATAAACACCTTTTCAAAACGGTACATGTTTGGCGCATATGCCCAATCTTGTTTCGTACGTGCATACAAAGTTGAGGAAAAAAACTCCTCACCACCGCAAACGATACATGTATTCTTCATTACTATCCCTCCTATGCTTGTCTTACTTCATCTATATGAACATAAGCATAAGAAAAAGACCTTCTATTACTAGAAAGTCTTCTCTGAAACAAAAAGAAATGTACCAAACATTCCTACTCCGCTATATTCTTTCGTAACACCAGCTTCTGTTTTAAATGTTTGCTTTGCAGTCATAAAGAATACACCATTTCGTGCATCTGTACTTTCAAATTGTAATTTTTCTTTTTTACCATCTACATTTTGTGTGCATTCAAAACTACTCTCATCACATTTCAATGCATACTTATCCTCTACATATACTTTAAAATCCGATTCTTTCGGACAAGTAATAAGTAAAATCGCTACGAGAATAATACTTACAATACCCACAATTGTATAATATTTCTTCATTTGTACTCCTTTCAAATGACAAGAAAACTTGACTTCATGCGCCAAGTTTTCTTAGTCCACAACCCATTGCCATTCTTGTTCTTTCTTATCAAAAATAAGCCAGCCTGTCTCTGTTGCTTCTTCTTTCAATTCATCGATATTATCTAGCACCTCATCCGTACTTTCATACGAACCAACTACATATACCGGAATTTCAAGACCTCTTCTTGACTCAATTTTCCCTGCTAGATCAATATAAAGACCATCCTCCATTAATGGAAGAAGCCCCATGATCACTTCTTTCGAAATTGCTGGGAAAATTTTTGATTTTTGGAACAAAGAAAAACGTTTCTTACCAAAAGCACCGAGTTTATAAGGAATGACTTTACTTAACATCCCTACAAAGTCAGCAATTCTACGATAATACACTTTGTTGTACCATCCGTCATCATGTGAAAAATAAACAAATCTATTTTTCAATAGCGGAAAGAATGTTCTTGCAAGTGGTTCTTTTTTGTGAGCCAAATATAAAAGCTCTGCAATTTCTTTTGGCTCTAATTCATCTAAATCGCTTGCATCATCAAAATCTACCCAACAAAATTCATCAAATTCATCAATCTCTGCTTGAATTAGCTTATGTATATTTTCTTCCTCAACATATTCAAATAAAGTATGATAATGAAAATCTGTCCATTCAAAGTTATGCTTCAAAAGCAACACTTGATGAAGCGGTGAAGGGATGTTACTTGCAAACTCTTTAAACGTAATTCCTGATGTAATAAAACAATGACCCCGACGATTACCATTAATATATATCATATTTTTTACTTGGTCAGATCCTCCAGACAAAGCACCTAGCCACCTTCGTTTTATATGTTTCAATTCTATAGCATATTTTAACATGAAAAATTTTAGAAACATAGAAAAAAATTCAAAAACTATTTACAATTTCATGTGTTTTATTACATAGTGATTACAAGAAAAAACACCTGCTCGTGAGCAGGTGTTTTTAAAGGATTTCATCTGGGTTTTGAGGATGATGATTTCCCTCTTTCTTTTCATCTTTTTGGAACATCGATTGAATTTTATCAATTGTTTGTGGAGCTAATTCAATCATTTTTTCTGCTAAATGTGTCGCATTTTGTAGATGCAGAATATTTACTCCATCTTTATTCACTACAAGAAATGCTACTGGTGTAATAGAAACACCACCCGCGCTACCGCCACCAAATGCAGGGTTACCGTTCGCTCTTTGGCCATCATTCGTTTGGAAATCAGAACCTCCTGCTCCAAAACCGAACGCCACTTTAGAAACCGTTAACACCACACCACCGTCAGCCGTTTGAACAGGCTCTCCAACAATCGTATTTACATCGACCATTTCTTTTAAATTTTCCATTGCCGCTTTCATTAACCCTTGAATTGGATGATCCACCGTTCATAACCTCCTTTGTCATATCTTTCCTAGTTTTTCCGAAAGTTGGTGAACTAAACATAAAATTTTATATTGATTTCAAAAAACTTAAGTTGTAATATTTAGAAAAGTAAAAAAGAGGTCGATTCGTTATGATGCGAAAGTTAACAAAGAAAGATCATGAACAAGTATTCGATTACCTAAAAGAAGAAGCAGCCCTTAACTTGTTTATTATTGGGGATTTAGAAGCTTTCGGTTATGAAACAGACTTTCAAGAATTATGGGGCGTATTTAAAGAGAATGGAACATTAAAATCGATTTTACTCCGCTTCCATGATGCATTTATACCCTATAGTAAAGAAGAATTTGTTACCATTGATTATGAGGCACTTATTTCCGCCTATACGCCGCTTAAACTCTCTGGCAAATCAACTATTGTAGAAAGATTTGAAACCGCTCCGAGTATACAACTAGGTGTCAAAAATGAAATGTATTTTTGTGAATGTCTAAATGACAACAACTTACCTATTACGCCTGTCCAAGAAACAATTAAACTTGCCACACTAGATGATGTAAAGCGAATAATGCAATTACGAAGTAACATCGTTGAATTTCCGACTGCTAATGAATCAGAGAAAATATTAAGACAAGCTCTCGAAACAAACACAGGACGTACATACTATATTGAAAAAGACGGCGCTATTATTGCATCCGCCTCTACATCTGCTGAAAATTCATTATCCGCTATGGTAGGACAGGCGAGTTAATCCCCCCGAGGTAGGACAAGCCTCACAAGGTAAGGCTGAATGGTTGTATGACAGAAACAATATTCTCACAAGAGACCACTTTCTAGGTTACTCACAAGTGGTACTCCTCGTAGGTTCAAATAAGTAACACCCCGAGCTGGCTCCCTGAGTCGGCTCTTTTGTTTGCCTCTTTTGTTTGCCTCCTCAGTTTTACCCTTACAGTAATTGAAATTATAGTTTGTACACTCTTTGAAACCAGTGAGATAACTCTTGGGACTACTGTTTATTTAGCACAGATCCCCATTTTCACCTACAGTAATCCCCCCTCAGATATCCTAATTTAATGATGCTCTACTTAGTAATTCTATACAAAAAATAAAGCAAGGATTTCTCCCTGCTTCTGTTAGTTTCTTTTATTGAGAAGATTAATCACCAATATTCTTATCTGCCATTCTATACAATTTATATCTATTTTGCCCTCTTCTTTTTTCGATTTCTAAATATAACCTCTAACACTACTACTGTGGTGAATCCTACAGTTAGTTGTAAACCTGTAAACAGCAGTTTATCATTTAGAGGAATATCAGGTGCACTCCACAGTAGTACCGGAGGGATAAATATACCTATGATTACAAGAGTTCTCATTATCTTTCCCATTTTGTTTCCCCTATCGTGTTTTTAAAATCTATACGTATTTTTCAATTTTTTTACAATTCTACTAACCTCTCACGTAAAACTAATTCACTCTCATTCAAATATCCTCTATGTATTTCCTCTACAATCTTATCATGATTAAAGCATAACACTTTTTCATCACCTAAATAACCAACCGGATAAAGAACCCCTACATAATCAAAATCACGTTTATCTGCTGAAATGACCATTCTTCCAATAATCATAACAGGTTGTTTTAGATCTTTTAGCTTTACAACTGAACCAATCGGGAAAAGCTCCATCGTCATTCTCCGTTCTTTTTAGATATATTCTTCGACTTGTTACTCAAAATTTCTAATAGATAGGAAATTCCAATACCTATTCCACCAATAATCAATGCTGCAATAGCTGTTAAAAACCTTTTTTCCATTGGTTGCGGAAAAAAGAATGAAGAAAAAAATAAAACCGCGGTAAAAATATACATCAAAATACGTCCTTGTTTAAACATGTGTGATTACTCCTTTTTTTCAGGTTTCAAGAAAAAACCTCCTCCAAAACCTTCGTATGATGCATAAAAACCTTTCTCTTGACCCATGTGAAGCTTATACCCATAAGTCCCTACTCCCAATTCTAAGCGGATTGTTATATCGTGATCACTGAAATACGGAATAATATCCGGAACATCAATTTTCTCTAAAAGCAATTCATACTTGCGCGAACTATATTCCGCACCTACCTTCGCTGTATACTCATCATAACCTACAATACTACTAAAATCGTGCATTTTTTGAGTTACAGTTATATCTTCCATATAAGGAATATCCGTTCTTACATAAGATGTTTCTTGAGCGCGTGCCTCCACTTTTCCACCAATCAAGTTACCACTAGAAGCATCTTCGCGGAGTGTTTCTTTACTATACGGAATATTTAGCTCTGCAGAACCAGTACCGAACTTTGTATTTATTTTACTATCCTTACTTAATTCAAACTCACCATTTACTACTGTACCTTCTAATTTCCCTCCAAGTCGATCTCCTTCAGCACCTTCTGCCTTACCTGTAAGATATTCGACTTTATCATTATTTTTATTAAGAATACCAGAAGCCATCGCAATGGCAACATCCATATTATCTACCTGTTCGAATTTATTAGCAGAATCAAGTAGAAACTTCTCAAGCGGCTCTAATATGGTTATAAATTGAGCCATTTTAAATGATGAATCACGGAAATCCGTATTAAATTTCATATAGGTTGAGCCCAACCAATTACTAGAAATCATATCAATATCTCGTTTTAGTCGCTCCTGTGTTGCAGTTGCATTCGTGATAGTTGATCTAATAGTCCCAGCAACTTTTCGCAACTGTTCAGGAGTAACTTTTATATTCCCCATATCCATTCCCCTTTTAAATATTTATATAGGATATTTTACCATAGAAAATTAATTTTACAGAATAATATTTTTTATACTCTTAAAAATCCGAAAACTCCCATTCTCAAGAGAAGCAATTCCTAGTATTCTTTTCCTAGATTATTTGTACACAAAAAAGAGTAACCTGTGCAGGCTACTCTTCCTGAAATCTCTCTTAATGGAGAAAATTATTGTGATAATCCACCTATTTTATTAGTCTTATTTTTTATTAAGTTTACTATACATCCGTTCGTAAAGTTTGTTAGTTCCAAGTGCACATGCTCCTAAAATAAGAACACCTATAATAAAGCCAATCTTTTTAGGTAATTCATAAGGAGACATTATAGCGACTACAAGAAATATAGCAATTGCAACATATGTAATATATTTCCCCGCTTTAATTGGATACATCTCAAATTTTCTCCTTTGTTTTTTCGACTTTTATAAATTCACTAAGTCCAAATGCTTCTCCAAAGTATCCGTCTGTCTCAGCATCTAATTATACTCTAGTGCCAGATGGACCTAGTTTAACTTCTCCTTTTGCTATCAGATCATGGTCTCCTACAACTAGAATGAAATCTAATATACGAAAAGATTCCATTCACCCATATTAATTATTATCAGAATATACCTACAATAAATTAGGTCCTTCCTTTCTTAAACAAACTAATTATTTCTATTCTCTCTAAATTTATTAGTTATGTATTCTACTAAGTTTGTAGTCCCAAGAGACATTACACCCAATACCAGTATAAAAGTAAAAGAAATAATTTTCCCTTTTACATCGAAAGGGAAGAATATACTAGCAATAGCCATTGCTATAAACCCAATAATTTTAATAATTTTTAACGGTTTTAACATTCTCTTATTCCCCTTGTTTTTTAACTTTACAAATAGACCACCAACTACTTTTCCGATTGGTAAAATTTTTATTTATAACTTTCTTCTTTGCTTTTTAATGATATAATCCAATAAAGTAATTCCACCTAACCCCGTTGCCCCCAAAAAAACCATACTAAATGTATATATTACCTTTTCCTTAATTGAATATGGACCCATTAATCCAACAATGATTGCAATTACAACTCCTATAACCATCACAATTTTTGGAATCTTCATCACCTAACTACTCCTTACCCATCTTCTCAAATTTTACAAATCTACACCTTTGGGCTTTACTACTGTTTCCACTTGAAAAAGCTTCATTGTCATTCTCTTCTATCATTTTTTTCCAATAAAGTTCATCAAATATGTAAATCCAATTGCTAATCCGCCAAAAACAAGTACAAAAAAGAAAGTAAGTATACGATCTCCTACTGACTGTGGAAAAAATAATGAGAGTAATGCAATAATAGGTACTGTTATTAAATATATAGTTCTCATTTGCTTGAAAGGTCGCATTTATTTAATCCTTTTTCTATTGAATTTCTCCATAAGATTTATAACAAATGTGTTCCATACTAGAGAAAATCCAGTAAATATAAGAACAGCTAGCGAAACAACAATTTTATCTTTCCACGTTTCTCCATTTATCATAGCTAGTGTGATAAATAGTACTGCTGCTGCACAGATTACTATTTGTGTAACTTTGCGCATAGTAATCCCCTCCTTATACACCTTTATCATCAAATTTCCCCACTTCTTTCATTAAAACTCCTTTCTCTAGTTCCTCCGACTCAATCACAATTGCCATCAATCCCTTTTCCGTACTCGTTTCATGAAATTCGCCCTTCTCCCAAAACACAGCCTGTCCCGCTTCCACCTTCACATTTTCTTTATCTGCTCCGCATACATATCCTTCTCCATCCACAATAAGAAGCAGCTGTGATACAACTGCTTCATGATATCCAATTATTCCATTCTCTCGTAAATGCATAGCACCAATATGTACATTTCCTTTATGGTTTAATATTTTTGACATTATGAAATTAGATTGAAATGCTGAGATTTTCTTTCCCACTTTTTCACTAAAATCAAAAATTTTCATTACTAATCCTCCCTATACGTATAAAACCATCCTTACTGTCTGCATCATATGTCCTTCAAAATCTTCTTCAAATTCCTCTAATTGTGCAAAACCTTTCGCTTCATAAAAACGTTTTCCTTTTTCATTCGCTGCTTCTACATGAATGTATAGTTTCCGAATTCCTTTTAATTCCGTTAACCCTTTTTGTAATAAAGCACTTCCTACCCCTTTCCCTTGCTGATCTGGTAACAAATAAATCGCTCCTAATTCTGCTTCGTTTTGCAATCTAACAGGTGAAAAATTCGCAAAGCCAATTACTTCTCCCTCTTCTTCCGCAACGAATAAATGTGTATTTTCAAGACGATATTTCATTTTTTCATCAGAATAGGCCTCGTCTAAAAATCTGTCTTGAATCTCTCTCGGAATAATGCTTTCGTATGTATCATGCCAAGCTATTTTCGCTACGGATTGTACAGCGTGAATATCTTCTTGCTTCATTTCTCTAATTACATATGTCATCTCGTTGTCTCCATTCTCTTTAACTTATATTCTGCTAATATACTAGAAGAAATGGCAGAACCATTTTCATAATTCACTTTAATTAATTTTAATTTCTCAATTGAAGCTGTTGCATAATCAAATTTTTCATATATATATTCCATTACACTTAAAAACTGATTTGCATGTAACTTATTTGCAATCGTGCAATGCGGAACCCATTTTCCTGGTACATAATATGAATTTAAATTATCATGAAAAGTTTTAAAATTATCATGATAAGAATGATGAAGTTTTAACAATTCATCTGTAATGGTCGGTGCTAAAAAGATCGTTCCATTAGTAGGAAAAACTCCAACAGAAGGAAAATTTATTGCAGCCATATTTTCTTGAACAGCTACAAACTCCTCTAATTTCTTAGTATATAAGTTAACATCTACCTCATTGTAATCAGCTAATGTAATATGAGGTTCTACTCCGGCTAATTGATTTGTGCCAATGATATTTGTTATTTCATTTTGTAATTCTATAATTTTATTAGTAAACACACGATCAAATGTAGCAATAATAGCGTACATACTTTCTCACCCCTTTGTTACATATAACGCTTCCCATTCTTCACGAATCATTCCCATTCGAATAGAATCATAGTACGTCCCGTTATAATAACGACATTTTCGCATCCTACCTTCTAAGCTCATTCCTATTTTCTCCGCTACTTTCATCATTCGTTCATTGCCAGACCAAGTCGTGATTCCTACTCTGCCAATCTCCATCTTTTCAAATAGTAAATCTCGATATAACGTTAACGCCTCTGTACCATAACCACCATTCCAGTAATTTGGATTATAAATAACAAGCCCTATCTCTAACCAACGCGTCGGTTTATATTCCCAATAAAACCCGATTGTCCCTATAATTTGACCGTTACTTTCTATAATTAAATTGGATAGAGGTTCCTCTTTTAAACGAGTTTTCATCTTCTCTTTATAAGACGAGTATTCTTGCATTGAAAACGGAAAATACGGTGCATCCCATTTTTTCCATTCTGGATTTTCTTCTTTAAATACGAGATCCCATAATGTTTTTATATCTGATTCTTCAATTGCACGAATTGTAACTTTATCCCCTTTTACTCTTACGTTTTGCATAATTTCCTCCTACACTCCTCTTTATTTCATATATAATTATAATGTTTTTTCAGAAAAATCAAAACAAATATCGTTTATTATATTGTATAATTTTGTTATAAGATACCAATTATTCATGTGGAAAGCTGGTGATTCAATGAATAATCGATTTAGTATTACATTATTTCTCACTATTATTACAACAAATATTATTCTCTATTTCTTCTTACCATTACGTATTGTTACGAAATGGGACTTCAATGGAACGCCTACATCAACAATGGATAAAAGCACTTTTGTTATCGTAAATATAATTATATGTACCTTCTTATTCTTTTTATTTTTAGCTTTATCTAAAGCAGCGAGTAACCAGAAATTTCTCCTTTGGATTGGCAACACAATTTTACTATTTTTATTTTTTGTCGATATTGTCATTGCTCTCATCGCTCTTGGCTTCACTCTTCCTCTTGATCATTTAATATTTTTAGCATTAGGGCTTTTATTTATATTAATAGGCTATTTCAGTTCCAAAATCGATACGAGTAAATCAACGGTTTCATTGGAATGGAATGATAAACATCTTGAAAAAAGAGCTTCAAATATTTGTAGTATTTCAATGATAATAGCAGGTATTTTCCTAGCCGGGCTTCCATTTATCGTTCCTGTTCCGTATAGAGGTTATGCTATAATCGCAATTATTTTAGGAATGACGCTTGCCATTTTACCGAGTA
The DNA here is from genome assembly GCF_008042305.1 of Bacillus sp. AY18-3. Lineage (NCBI taxonomy): Bacteria > Bacillati > Bacillota > Bacilli > Caryophanales > Bacillaceae > Bacillus > Bacillus sp. AY18-3. The sequence continues at coordinate 198,375 of NZ_QKQR01000002.1, forward strand.
CGATTTACTTACTTATGAAAGACAGCAAGCAATCTACTCATTTAAAAAGGTAATAAAAAATAGGAGGTTCTATACCGCCTATTTCAGCTAAACGTTTTCTTTTTCATTTTTTCTATCTCAACTAAAATCCCTTTCTCTATCCAGCCTTCTATTCCATCTCTTTTCACTAAATCATATCCTGAACAGCTTCCATCAATGAGAGAAACAATGTCCCCTTTCCTTACACATATTTGTGCACAAGAAATATCGGTTTTCACTGTGTAATCACCTGACTCAAGCTGCCTAATATATTCATTTTTCACATAAAGTAATGTATTCGTTTCCTTTTGCTTGCATATTGTGTATTCTTGCACCTTCTCCATCGGCTCTATGTAATAATATGGATATGTTACCCCGCCCTGCATTTCTGAATTCGCATTAAAATCTGCTATCACTTCAAACTCTGGAAAATAGTCTACATATGTATAAGAAAACATATCACCTGCTGGTTTCCTTTGAATGATAAATGCGTTTAATTGCCCTGCCTCTTTAATCGCATTTCCCCCATCCATCGCAATAATCTTTTTCTCCTTATCAATAACTGGATTATTAGACGGTGCTTTGTCTGAATAGTTTACAACAGGCCAATGACCGACAACTACATATTTATGTGCTCTATGTGATTTATTGAAAAACTCCGGCATTGCTATCGCATTTTTTCGTTCTGTCTCTTTCCAATCTTCTCTATCTTCAAGGCCAGCATGTACAAAGATATAATCTTCTGTTTCAAGCGCTGTTGGCAATTCTGTCAGCCACTTTATTTCTTTTGAAAAATGGCTCATTAATACTTCCCTTACTTTTTGAATAGGCGTACCTTCATGAATAGAGAAATGCACACACTCTAACCATTCATTAAAAATCGAATGCTTTCTCGTACATAAATAATTGATAAGACCAGGATTTTCATTTAAAAGCGCATCAACTAAAACTTCACAATTCCCTTCAACAACGTGAACATTTGAATTGTTCTTTACAAGATTCATAACGTAGTTTACGACGCCGATGCTGTCTCTTCCTTTCTCACAAAGATCACCATTAATAATTAAATAATCTTCATCTTTAAAGTTAACTTTCTGTAGTAATTCTTTTAAAAGAAGTAATTCTCCATGAATATCAGATATTACGATTACTCTAACATCATTAGGGATTGATAGTTTCTTTATTTTTCCCAAGTGTAAGCGCTCCAATCATTCTCTGTATTATTTACAAAAAAACAATTCAACAACATAAATTATAAACCTTTCTAAATGAAATAGGTTCTATATATTATGTCATATAGAACCTATCCTTCTTTATAATTCTTTATAAAAAGAAAAACTTACCTTATCATAACCTTCTCTTTCATAAAAGCGGTGAGCGTCTAATCTAGGAAACGCTGATGTAAGAACGATGGACTCACATTCGTTTTCTTTTCCCCAGTTCTCTATATAGGAGAGTAATACATTCCCATACCCTTTTGAACGATGTGCTTCTGCTGTTACAAGGTCATATACGAAAACATGTTTCTCATTATAAAAATTCGTACAAATCGCTACACCGGCTAGACTAACTGCTTCATCCTCTTCATTACGTAGCGAAAATAGTTTATAATTCTCTTCTTTCATTTTTTGAAACAAAGAACTTGCTTCTTCTCTTGAAAGTTTCGTTCGTAACTGCTGTAATACGGGAAATACATCATGTAAATCCGCTTCTGTTACTACTTCTCTAATATTCATTTTGATTCTCCCCTTACTATTTATAAAATTTTCTAAATGTTATATCATCATTATAGAAAGCCACTGCCCTTAGCTTAAGTGACAGTTTTATCCTTTTTTATAAGGCCAGTATGAAAAGGAGCGTCTACGAATGGATCTGACTATCCCATTATTATTACAAAGTAAAACACCCCTTTACTTACAAATTTATGAATATATGAAACGAGAAATCTCTCATGGATCACTATGTGCCGGTACACGCCTTCCTTCTCACAGAAATTTAGCAGTACAACTTAATGTGAGCCGTATTACAGTGGAATCCGCTTATCAACAATTACTAGCTGAAGGGTATGTAGAAAGCAAACCGAAACGTGGGATTTTTGTTGCAGAAGTTGATATGGATGTCATTCAAAAGAAACAGCAAATTGCGTCAAACAGTGCTAACAATAAAGAAAACGAACAATATGATTATGATTGTAGTCAAGGACTTATTGATCAAAAAGCTTTTCCGATAACAAACTGGAAAAGAGCAATACACGAAACTTTATTTCAGTATGAAAATGAATTATTTGCTAAGGAAGATCCACAAGGTGAGCTCGTTCTACGAGAACATATTTCAAAGTATTTATATCATGCTCGCGGGGTACATTCTTCACCGGATCAAATTATTATTGGAGCAGGTACGCAGCCTCTTCTTTGGCTACTACTTCAACTACTTGGTTCAAAAAAGGAATTCGGAATCGAAAACCCTGGATTTCACCGTATTCCTGCTATGATTCAAAGTTCTGGTCTTACCGTTCACCCCATCCCTTTAGATGATAAAGGAATTCATATTTCCGCTTTACGTGAATCGGGTTGCAATGTAGCTTATGTCACTCCATCTCACCAATTTCCACTTGGAATCATTATGCCATTATCTAGAAGACTCGAGTTATTAAAATGGGCGAATGATTGTAAGGGCTATATTATTGAAGATGATTACGACGGGGAATTCCGTTATATAGGAAAACCTATTCCTTCTTTACAAGGACTAGATGCAAATGAACGTGTTATTTATATGGGAACTTTCTCGAAATCTTTTTTACCTTCTTTACGAATGGGATATATTGTTTTACCACCTCATCTGTTAAGATCCTATGAAGAGCTTGGTGGTATGTTTAAACAAACTGTTTCTACGCTGCAGCAACTTACCTTTGCCACCTTTATTCAAAATGGTGATTGGGAACGTCATATTAACCGAAGTCGGACGTTATATAAAAGAAAACATATTTCTTTAATTAAATCTATTACAAACGAGATGGGAAATAACGTTCATATACTCGGTGAACAATCCGGACTTCATATTGTACTTCACGTTCATAACGGGATGAATGAACAAGAACTTATTCATGCAGCCGCAAAAGAACGTATTAAGTTATACCCTCTCTCCACATACGATTCTGTTCATAATGTAATGGATGAATCGTATGTATTGCTCGGTTTTGGCAGTATTCCAGAGGATTGTATCGAAACTGTAGTTCAATTACTGAAGAAGGCCTGGTTCCTTAAATAAGAATAGCTCCACGCAAGTTATACTTGCGTGGAGCTATTTTCATTCACTATTTTTCTGATCTCGCTGCCCTTCCCGGACGTTTGACACCAGTTGTTTCTGTTGAATAGGAAGCTTCAATGATAGCAGTTGGATCTACAGAGAGAACGAGATCTTTCATTTTTGGATAAATGAAACGGTTTGTAATACAATAAATGATTCTCTTATGTTCTCCTAAAAAACCACCTTCTCCATGTAGATACGTAACGGATAATTGCAATTCTTTCATAAGCAGATCGCCTATTTCTTTATTTTTACCAGAAATAATCATGACGCTCTTTCCTTGGTTAATACCATCTAATATAAAATCAATCATCTTCGTAACAATATAGAAAATTGCTAATGAGAACATCGCTTGTTCGATTGAAAATAAAATCGCTACAAATGTGAAAATAACTGCATTTACAGCAAGTAAAAATGTACTAATCGGTACTTTAAAGTGTTTGTTCATCCAAACCGCTAACATTTCTGATCCATCTATTGCGCCACCCATTTTAACAACAATCCCAACGCCTATTCCAAACAGTACGCCACCATAAAGTACAATTAATAATTCAGAAGTTGTAATCGCCGGAAATGGTTTTAAATAGATTAATCCGAGTGTTGTAACTACATTTGCATAAGATGTACGGATGAAGAACTTCTTCCCCATTACTTTTGCAGTAAATAACAGGATAGGAATATTAAGTCCTAAAAACACTCCGTAAAGCGGTAATCCAGCAACTTTATTTGCCATAATAGCAATGGCCGTTACCCCACCATCTACTAAGCCATTAGGTGCTAAAATAAGCTCTAATGAACCCGCTACAATAATCGATCCAATTGTTAATAATACGTATTCAAATACCCTTTTCATTCATTACCCCCAAAACTTATATATTTTCTTAGTATTATTTTAACGTAATTTTACTACTAATTCAAAGATATGAGTTTATATACACAAAAGTTTCACCTTTACAGTGATTTTTTATGTAATTTATTTACAGAAACACACTTACGTATTACAGTAAGTGTGCTCCAAACATTTATTTAAGTTTTAAGTATGAATTCATTTTCACTTTTAATATTTCATCAACTGCCCTATTATACCCACCAGCATTTCTAAGGGACTCACCAACTTTACGACTATTTTCTTTAAACTTCACATCATCCATTACTTTTTCTACAGTCTCACGTAACAATTCAGAACTTAATTCTTTACGATTAATCCTTATTCCAGCTCCTACTTCACTCACTCGTTGCGCAACTAAAGGCTGATCTCCTGTTACCGGAATTACAACTAACGGGACACCGTAATATAGTGCTTCACTCGAACTATTCATACCACCGTGTGTCACGAATACATCAGCATGCTGTAATATTTCTAATTGCGGTACGTAATTATACAACTTAAAGTTATTCGGAATGTTTTCAAATTGATTTATATTTATCTTCTTACCAACAACTAATACGACTGTCGCTTCTACATCTTTAAACGCTTCAAAACATTTTTCATATAGTTCAGGTTGTTCATTAAAAACTGTTCCCATAGAAATGAAAATCAGTTTTTCATCTTTTAAATCTTCCATAGAAAAGCTGTCTACTTCTTTTCGAGTAGCAATTGATGGGCCGACAAACTTATACGATTCATCGAATACATCTGAACGCGGCTGGTATTCTTTTGAAGTATATACAATAGTAATATCACCAGGATGATTCATAATATCATACATACTATTACATTTCATTCCATACTGCCTATTCCATTTTTCCATTCCCGCTAAACAAGATTGATATAACGGATTCGTTTCATCTACTTGTCTTGATTCTTGTTCATCATTAAAATTAATGTACTGATTAAAAGCAAATGTTGTACAAGAAGAAACGCTAGGTAATTTTAAAACATTGGCTATAATACGTCCTACGGGAAAATGATTATCGTATAGCAAGTAATCGTACTTTTCCCCTTTTGTTTCTTCTACAATTTGAGTCACAATACGCTCTGATGCTTCAATCATATGAGATAGCATCGTCAAAGGACTCCCACCTTCATTTACTCGTTCCATAATATTAATTTGAGAGAGGAAATTCTCAAACACTCGGAATTCTGCACCTGTTGCTTCAATCTTCTTTCTATAATCTCCAATACAATACGAAACAACTGTCTCCCCTCGCCGAATTAACTCACTTACAATAGCTAAAGTCGGATTTATATGACCTTCTCCGGGAAAATTTATTACGAGTACATTTGCCATCATATTCTCTCCTATCTAACAATATTAATAGTTAATTATATTAATTAATTTAAAACTATTATAAAGGAATCTATTCTACTTCTTCATATTTTTCACTTCATTTTATTATTGAGAAATATTTTTCATAACCTACATTATAACTCTTATAAAAGTATGCTTAACCTTTCATTTATTGAAAAATACGGGAGTTACATTCAGGCATTTTTACAGATTTATCATCAGAAACATTATTTTGATAATTCATACAAAAGTAGAAAAATATAATTTTCACACTGATTTCTCACTATAAATTTATTTAAGTTCTAAGTTGTCCTCATCATTATCCACTTGGAACATATTCTGTTATATAATGAATTTATAGAATTTACAGAAAAAGAGGCAACTTCATGCTACAACAACTATTCACTTCACCTATTTTATCTATTCAAGCTTTACACCCAGGTTATGAAGACCATGCAAGCGATGTGTTTCTCGTCCGAACAGAAGATGCAGAAGTCATCGTTCGTTCTTCTAAAATGAATGAAGACCCAAATAATGATTTTTGGTGGGGATGTAAAAACCTATTTGGAATTGATCCAAGGAACGTACATCATTTAAAAGCTGTACATACATTGCTGCAAGAACATACTAATCTTCCTATCCCAACAATATTAGAAAAACATATTTTAAATGGCCGTGAATTCGTTGTAGCCGAAAAGTTAGTAGGTAACACAGTTCAATCTTTTATCGGGCAACCAGATTCTATTTTATTCAGTCTAGGAAAAGGGCTTGCAGAAATACATACATTTAAAGCCGATTACATAGGAAATGTGTCAGGTTCCTTCCAAATTACACTAGATGAATACCAATCACACATTTTAAATGTGAGTAAAGAGCTTGTGAATATGTTTTATTCCGATAATGAAAGCATACAAAATGCATTTCCTACTTTTGAATCACAACTTTCTTCCTTACCAGCACCAAAGGAATCAACGCTCGTTTTAATTGATATGGACCCTACTCAGTTTTTATCAGATGGTACAACTATTACGGGATTAGTAGATACAGAAGCCTATGCCGTTGCTCCCCGGGAGTTTGATTTTATCGGCTTAGAATATGTGTTTACAGAAAAAGAGGCACATGCTTTTAAACAAGGTTACGAAACCATTATGCCCCTTCCTCATCTTGCAGAATGTAGACCTCCCTATCGATATTTGTACCGGTTATTATCTGTTCAGGGCAGTGTGGAGTTAAAAAAGTGGCTTAGTCATCCATCCTATTTTTAAATACGAATGAGAGGGGTTATGAAATGAATATTGAACAAAAGAAATCTTTAATAGCAAACGAAATTCAGCAAATGAAAGATTTAGCTCATATTTGTGGGCAACACGATCAAATTGATTACTCATCAGATTTACATATAAACTTTTTAACTGCTCGCAATAATGAAGAGGTATATGATTTCCTATTTTATGATAATACCCAATTAATCGGTGCATTAAGTATGTATGATTTTGAAAGACCGACAAAACTGGAGTTAATAGGGTTTGTTCATCCGAACTATAGGAAACAACATATAGGCACTACTCTTTTACAAACTGCAATGAAAGAAATACGAATAAGAGCGGCAGATGAAGCTCTTCTTATTATGAATGTGGATTCTGCTTCTGGGAAAGAATTTGCAAGACATATGAAGTTACCTTATTTATATAGTGAATATAGTATGGAGTTCAAAGCTAAAGAAGTTCAAAAAACAACAAAGAATTCTATACAGCTTACTCTTGCATCTTCAGAATCACTTCTTGATCTTATTGAAATTTCTAGTAAAGCTTTTGGAGATTCAGCAAAAAATACCGCTACATGGTTACAAAAAATGATGAATTCCCCTTCCCATCAAGTTTACTGTGCTCTTATCGACGAAAAAGTGATAGGAACGATTACAGTTTCTGAGCAAGATCAATCTACTACACTATCAGGATTCGCCGTTCATCCTTCTTATCAAGGTAAAGGATACGGAAAAGATATTCTTAGTTATATGGTACATACCCTTATTACAAAAGGAATTTCAACAATTGAATTAGACGTGGAAACGAAAAATAACCACGCTTTAAAACTATATACACAATGTGGTTTTGAAATGAAAAAGAAGCATGACTATTATAATGTAATGAATCTTGAGGTGAATACATATGTGTAAAAAACTAATTTATTCTGATTATGATATTTTCGCATCCATTTATAATAAACATTGGGGGCATTATGCTGAACACTCCTATCTACTTTTGGAAAAACTCGTTTTACAATATGCACCACCACATTCTCATATTCTAGATCTTTGCTGCGGGACTGGTCACCTTACTAAGAAATTAATTGATAATACTTTTTTAGTAACTGGTATAGATGGTTCTGCTCAAATGATTGAATACGCACGTCAAAACGCGCCAGACGCAACCTTTATCGTCGATGATGCTCGTTATTTCAATATAAATGAGCAATTTCACTATGTTATCTCTACTGGCGATAGCTTAAACCATATTTTAAAATTAGATGAATTAAAAAATGTTTTTCATAATGTTTACTCCGTATTACATAGCGAAGGTACATTCGTATTTGATATGAATATGGAGAAAGGTTTTCTTGAAAATTGGATTGCTTCATTTCATATTTCAGCGGAAGAATATGTATGTACAATTGATTCTACATATGATATAGAAAATAAAAAAGCAGAAATGAACTTTATACTATTTCAGCATGACATAGATAATTCTTGGACAAGAATTGACTTTTCTTTTGAAGAAGCTTGTTATTATAAAGAAGAAATAATTTCTTCTTTGGAATCCGTAGGTTTTAAGAATATTCAACTACACGGTACGAATAGAGCATTTTTCATTTGTCAAAAATAAAAAAACTGAATCATATCGATTCAGTTTTTTCTTAGTATATTTACGACAGCAGCCGTTTCATTATTTTCTTTATAAACTCGCGGGATTCTTCTGTCTAACATACATGTCACTTCATAGTTAATTGTACCTAACATATCCGCTACTTCTTCTACCGCAATTTCTTCTTCACCTTGTTTACCGTAGAATACTACTTCATCCCCAACTTGTACTGGCATTGCTTTTGAAACGTCTAACATAAGTTGATCCATACAAACACGGCCAATAACAGGTACTCGAACTCCATTTATTAATGCATGCCCTTTATTAGATAACTGACGATTATATCCATCAGCATAGCCAATCGGTACAGTTGCAATCCATTCTTCACCAGTCGTTACATACGTATTCCCATAACTTACACCGCGATTCTTCTTCGCATGTTTAATATGAGCTACTTTTGATTTTAACGACAACGCAGGCTGTAAAGAAACGATTGCATGATCTACCTCTTTTGAAGGATACATTCCATATATTCCAATACCTACACGAACCATATTTTGAAATGTATTGCTAAGCTCCATTGAACCTGCACTATTTGAACTATGAATATATGGAATATGAATTCCTAATTCTTTTGCTGCATTGACAGCTTTCTCAAATAAACTTGTTTGCATATTCGTATATGATTTATCAATTTCATCTGCCGTAGAGTAATGTGTAAACATTCCTACTACCTCTACATACTCCATACGGTTTAATTCTTCTAAAAATGGTTTAACCTCTTCTTCTTGTAAACCGATACGACTCATTCCTGTATCAATTTTCACTTGAATTTGCGCTTTCTTTTGAAGACGGTTTGCGATTTCATTTATACCTTGTAAATCTTCACTTCTATAAACAGTCATCATAACGTCATATTGAATTGCCTCTTCCGCAGCTGCTACTGATGTATAACCTAAAATTAAAATCGGCACGTTAATTCCTGCTTCTCTTAACTCTATCGCTTCATCTACAAATGCAACTGCAAGCTGATCTATTCCTACTTCAATAGCAGCTTTCGCAACTTCAACCGCCCCGTGACCATACCCATTTGCTTTTACAGCCGCCATCATTGCAATATTTTCATCATTCACACGCTTTTTAAATTCTTTTACATTATCTTTTACTGCATTTAAGTCAACTTCAATAATTGTATCTCTTCCATATTTCAAACTCATTGGTCTAACTCCTAACTCAATAATTGCATTCCATTCTATTTCACGTTTCATATGACCTTTTACAATATAATACTTTTCAATATGCTAGTCAAACTACTAGAATTTTCAGAATTTTGAGTATGATATAATACCCTCAAGAAACTATTATATACGGAGAAGAGGAGAATTACAATGGTTGTTCAATCTGCCTTACATCAATTTAAAGTTGCTGTTGATACTTCTATTCAAATGCTTATGCAATATAAAGAAGACGAATTAAAAATACACCCCATTCACTCAAAGCGGTCATTATTTGAAATGTGGGCACATCTTTCTCTTATTTGCCATGCAGATTTACTCATTTTAAATGGTATTACAGAAAAACAACTACACACTTTCTATAAAGAACAAACGCCCAAAACAATTACGCAAATGCAAAAAACGATGCTACAGGGCTACGATTTACTTTCTAAAACTTTTTTATCCTATTCCAATGAAGAATTAGCGGAAATTAAGACTGCTTATTGGGGTATTTCTTATTCCCGCTTTGAATGGTTACTTGAAATTGTTGCCCACTTTTATCATCATCGTGGGCAAATTCATATTTTATTGTGCGAGCACATTAAAGATCCTAACATACCTTTATTCCAATAAAGGTATGTTAGACGACATGAAAATTCTCTAAAGCAAATAAAATACCACCTTCACTCGCCTTCTTTGTAACGAAATCAGCTTTTGTTTTTAGTACTTCTCCGCCATTCCCCATCGCAATACCTAATCCTACATACTGCAACATCTCAATATCGTTTCCACCGTCACCAAAAGCAATTGCTTCTGATTTACAAATGTTTAAGTGATCCAATACTTTTTGAATTGCGGTGAGCTTCGATACTTTATTATCTTCCAATACATTTATGACATAACCATGAAAACGGTCGAATGTAAGCATTGGGTATTTTTCAATAAATTTTTGAGATTCTATTTCATCCGCATACAAACATAAACAATAGATCTCTTCAGACAAATCCTTGCTTTTTTCAGGGTACTCCCCTAAATTTAACGTCTCGCTAAGCGCTTGCATTACACGCTCATTATCTGAGGCTATTCCGTTCATTGTAAAACCCTCAGTAAAATAAGAAACGCCGTGACCATGTAATTCTGCAAACTCTGAGATATCATGAACGATTTCACTTGAAAGTACCGATTTATGTAGAACTGTTTCCCCACACTTAATATGTGCACCATTTGCAGAAATAATTGTATGTATGCCCAGCTCTTTAAATTGCGAACATAAGCTATATGGTCTCCCTGTTGTAACAACTACGTGAATTCCTTGATCTATTAATCTTTGTATCGCTTCTTTTGTACTTTCGTGCATACTTCTATCAATCTCACTTAAAAGCGTACCGTCAACATCAAAAAACACTACTTTGTACACGGGTCTTTACATCCCGTCCAAATGATTCGTATCATTAATGAAATGTACCGTTTTTTGTTCGCCATCAATTTCAATTAAGCTTATTCCCGTATCTCCCATTTTAAAATAATAGTCCATTGAAATGGGCATTTTGAAAAACGCACGTAATAGACTATTTATTACACCACCGTGTGCAACGATTGCTATCCGTTCATACGTATTCTCTGTCACGATTTTAGAAAAGATTCCTTCTATTCTCATTCTAAATTCAATAAATGATTCCCCATTTTCAAAACGGTCATGAAGAAACTTTGGCTCTGGATATTTCTTTGCTTCTTCAAAAGATAGGCCTGCTTGCACTCCGTTATTAAACTCCATTAATTCCTCTTCTAGTTGAATTGGGCATCCAATTCCTTCAGCTAACGTTTCACCAGTTTCACGAGCACGCTTTAATGTACTTGCCCAAATGAAATCTGGTGGAAAATCTGCTTTCACTTTCTGTACAAGCCTTTGCACTTGCTGTCTTCCTTTTTCTGTTAATTCAAAGTCAGCTCGTCCTTCATGTACGTTTAAGATATCAGCTTCTGATTCTCCGTGGCGTATTAATAATATTTGCACTTGTTTCCCACTCCCTTGTTTAATATCCACAAAATTCCATTATATCATATTTTAAATTTTATTTAACAAAAATATATTACTTTGACAGTTTTTTAACCGTCTAGTAAACGTGTTATTCCACTTAACATTTCCAAACACTCTAAACTTATAATTCTTTGAAAAGTGACAAACAAAAAAGCCCTATCCATAATGGCAAAGGACTAATATTTTTTATCCTACTCAAAAATAAAAAGAGAAATGGCATCCCATTTCTCTTTTTCACTCTTATTGTTCTTTTTGTGTATCTGAAGAAGGCAATTTCTTCGCTTGTTTTTCTTTAAAGATTTCTCCAATTGCCCCGAGAGTACCAAGTGTTTCAATTGCATTAGACGGAATAAAGACTTTATTTGCTGGCCCTTTTGCAACCTCAATCAATGATTCAAATGATTTATAAGCAAGTATACGTTCATCTAAATTCGCTTCACGAAGTAATTCAATTCGGTTTTGTTCTGCTTTTGCGATTTCCTCGATCGCTCTTGCTTCCCCTTGCGCTTCTAATTCTTTTGCTTCTTTTATACCTTCAGCTTCTCGAATACGTGCTTCTTTATCACCTTCAGCCATTAAGATTTTACTTTGCTTTTCACCTTCAGCACGAAGAACTTTATCTTGTTTTGCAGCTTCAGCTTCTAAAATGATCGCACGTTTATTACGCTCTGCTTTCATTTGTTTTTCCATTGATGCTTGCACATCTTTCGGCGGATTAATATCAACAACTTCAACACGTTCAATACGAACGCCCCATTTTTCTGTTGCTTCATCAAGTGCTAAGCGAATTTCTGTTGAAATTTTTTCACGACCTGATAACGTTTCATCCAGTTCCATATTACCAATGATTTGACGCATCGTTGCAGAAGTAATGTTACGAACACCATATTCATAGTTTGAAATACCATATGTCGCAAGTTCCGGTTCCACAATTTGATAGAAAATAATTGTATCAATCTCTACTTGTACATTATCTTTCGTAATTACCTTTTGCGGTGGTACATTCGTTTGTTGAATACGTAAGTCATGATATACACGAACTCGATCTACAATCGGGATTAATAAATTTAATCCTGGCTGCATAACACGTTGAAACTTACCAAATCTTTCAACGACTCCAACTTTTTGCTGTGGAATAATTTTAATTGTTAACGCGATAAATGTAACAACAATTAGTGCTAAAATAATCGTTAATGTTAATGCTACTGCCATATTTATTCACTCTCCTTTTTAACTTGTAATATAGTACTATTCCTCTTTATAACAATAACTTTTTCTCCAACATCAATTGGATCATCTGCAATAGCTGTCCAAGTATCTCCATCCACCTTCACAATACCATTCGCTTCATTTGTAATCGCTTGCATAACAATGCCTTTTTTACCGACAAGCAAATCTACTGTATCAGTAAAACCTTTTGCTTCTCGAAAGTTTTTTGAAATTCTTTTCGTAAAGAAAGTCAATGTTAAACTTACAATCGCACCAGCAACAACTTGTAACAGTAGTGCTTCAGGGGCAAACAAAGCAATTAGACCTCCGACAACAGCTCCAATTCCAAGCCAAAGCATATAAAACGTAATCGACAACAGTTCCGCAATAAATAAAATACCAGCTATTATAAACCAAATTACCCAAGCAGCCATATGCAACCCTCGCTTTCTTTCTCATTTTCTATATGTATATGAAGAAAAGAATGGTTTATCCGCCCTTTCTTATACCGGGGCATTTACTACAAGCTATTGTACATATTCACTGTTATAAAAAGTATCAATAAAATACTATATTAATATATTCTTCATTATACATGACATTTCCTTTCAAAAAATGACAAAAAATTAAATTCTTTCACAATTCCAACTTTCAAATTATAATTATTCTAACTATTGGAATGTTTTTCCTCAGGAAGGTTGTGTACTTATTGCAAAATCGTTCACTAATTTACTATTTAGGCTCTAAAATATGCATTACTCTCGCTGACATCGTATACATCATGATTATTACAACTCATATGTATACCACAACGAAATCAGCTACATTAACCGCGCTTTTTCCATTAGTACAAGTCATAACTAATCTTATAGCAAATACATCTGCACCACTTATCATGAATCGTTTTTCATCTTATTCCTTACTTTTCACACTACAATGGACAAAAACTGTTCTATTATTTTTATTAATGATATTATTCCCAGCCCTTTCCTCAAACGTTGTAACACTATTCATTTTCATTTTTTTCATTTCTTTATGTAGCGGCTGGAGCGCACCGTTATTATACGGTATCCTTCCTCGCCTTACACGAAAAGAACAATTAGTAAAAGTAAATAGTATTTTTTCCTTTTCCACACAAATTGCGCAAGCCGCTGCTTATTCATTTACAAGTGTTATAGTTCTTCTTATCGGTGCTACTTCTACACTCATGATGAATAACATTTTGATGATTTTTGGGTGTGTTGCACTACACGTTTCATTACGTTCCATACATACTGAACGAGTAATTGAACCTTCTTCTTCAAAAGGCGCTGCTTTACTGGAAGGTTGGAAACTCTTATTTCAAAACCCCTCTCTCCGTACCGTTACATGTATGGACTTAATTGAGACTTTCGCAGGGACGATATGGATCGGCGCTATTACGATGGCTTATGTAACAACTGTCCTTCATAAAGGAGAAGAATGGTGGGGATATATTAACACAAGTTATTATGCAGGGACGTTAATTGGCGGGATATTAGCGTGGAAAATGAGTACATACATTCAAAACAATTTAATACGCTCCATGGCGATAGGCTCTCTTATGTTTAGTATTCTTACATTTTTATATGGTATGACAAGTAGCGGGTTTATTGCGCTTTTTCTATGCGTTCTAATGGGGCCATGTTATCAAATTAGAGATATTTCTCAAACGACGGTTTTACAATCCAGCGTCGCTCCTTCTTTATTATCCAAAATGTATACAGCACACGGCGCACTTCTTTCAACAGCTTCTGGTCTTTCTATGCTTAGCGTTGGCATTATTACCGACCTGTTCGGTGTTCGTACTATTTATATTCTCGCTTCTATCCTTATATTGTGCTCTGCTTGTTTATCATTTAACTTATTAAAATATGATAAAACAGAGAAAAAAGATATTTCACTTTTATGAACAAAATAAATAGGACAGGAATTCCTGTCCTATTTATTTTATTCATGATAAGTTAGGGATTTTCCGATGCTTTGTCGCTTGTTCAAAAGCGTATGCTAGTTTAATCAAGGTCCCCTCAGAAAAAGCAGTGCTTGCAAGAGTAATTCCAAACGGTCTTCCGTTATCCATATATCCCGCAGGTATCGCTATAGACGGATAACCTGCTTTCGCACATATAGTCGAGCCGATATAGGAAGGGAATAGAATCGCATCAAGATCATATTTTTTCAGTGCAAAATCAATACCTTGTTCTTGTGAAAAATATATATCTGCTAATCTTGCATTTAAATATTCTGGATTTCTTAACGTATTAGGAAAATCTTTTCTTCTTTCTAACTTAGTTTGTCCATATTTTAAAGCTCTTTCAGCTATGTTTTCATTAAACGCCATTAACTCTGAAATAGAATGTACTGGCATAGTAGAAGGTAATTTAGAAAGATAGTTATCTAAACTATGCTTTAATTCATAGAGCGATACTCCCCAGCTCCATTCTCTATGAAAAGACGGAATATCAATATTTTCTACTACTGTTGCTCCCTCACTACGCAATACTTCAATCGTTTCCTTAAACAATTTTTCATCATATTCACCAGTTTCATAATAATCTTTTGGTGCATTGCTATATACACCAATCTTTGCTCCATGTAAACCGTTAACATCAAGATATTTTGTATAATCATGTTCTGCTATACCTTCACTTTTATGAGTAGCTACATCCTTCTCGTCTACCCCAGTTAAACTCCCTAGCAAAATAGCAGCGTCTGTAACCGTTCTAGCAAATGGACCAGCTGTATCTTGCGAATACGTGAACGGAATAATGCCTCTACGACTAATTAGACCAACAGTCGGTTTAATACCGACTACAGAATTTTGAACAGCCGGGCTTAAAATAGAAGCATCCGTTTCCGTTCCAACAGATACTACTGTAAAGTTAGCAGCAACTGCAATCGCAGCCCCCGTACTAGAGCCACCAACAAACATATCATCCTCGCCCGTCCCATATGGATTGATTGTTTGTCCACCTCTTGCACTATATCCAGCCCACATGTCAAAAGACATTGCATTTGCTAATTCTGTCATATTTGTTTTTCCTATTATTACTGCTCCTGCTTCTCGAAGTTTCGTAACGAGAAATGCATCTTCACTACTTATATTTTGTTCCAGGGCAATCGTACCTGCACTTGTATGCATAGAGTCATTCGTTTCAATATTGTCCTTAAGTAAAACAGGTATACCATGTAATGGTCCCCGTCCACCTTTTGTCTTTCTTTCATAATCTAACGCTTCTGCAATAAAAATAGCGTCTGGATTGATTTCTAAAATAGAATTGATTTTTGGCCCTTCTTGATCATATTTCGCGATTCTATGAAGATAATACATAACTAATTCTTTTGAAGTTAATTGCCCAGCTTCCATCGCTACTTGTATATCATGAATTGTTAATTCTTTTTGTAATCGAGCATTGAACTGAATCTCCATCTTCATTCTCCTTCTTTAAAAGCTTTTATTGATAACGTGTATCTATTACTTTTTCATTTTCTCCGCTCCTCGCATATACAACTACAATCCCTTTCAAAGAATTCAACTTACCAATGTAAAAACCTTTTATTTCCTGAAAAATAAAAAAGTCTGAAACGATTAAATTTCCGCTTCAGACTCTTTTATTACTTTACATATACCTCATCTAACAAATGTAAAAACTCACCTTGTTTCCCAGCTAGTGCAGGGCATTTTGCAATATCAATCCATTTGTAGCAAAATACTAACCCTTGATCTTCCTCACCGGCACTTACAATATGTTCCCAATCATCTTTTACATCTGTTAGTAAAGTTACGTGGAAAAAATGCCGCTTTTGATATTCCTTTTTCTCTTTCACAAGTATGATGTAATCGGCTAGGAATCTTTCTATGCATAAATGACGTAATCCAGACTCTTCCTGTACTTCACGTAAAATTGCTGCTTCTAACGTTTCCCCTTCGTCAACTGTTCCCCCTGGTACTTGTATACCAGCTTCAGGTATATCACGATGTTTAAAAACAAGCAGTTGCATAACTCCTTCTTTTTCTCTTGTCACATATGCGTATACTTTTTTCTTATATAACACCGTCATAATCCTTCTCTCCCCTCAATTGCTCACTGCGTTACTTCTTCAAGCGTCAGTTGATTTTCATATAAATATGTAGCTTGTGGGTTACCCACATACCTTACGTGCCATGGTTCATATCGATAGCCCGTAAGCGATTCTTTCTCTTTTGTATATCGAATTACAAACCCAAATTTATGGGCATTTTCAGACAGCCACTGCCCTTCTTTCGTTTCACCAAAAATTGTCTCTAGCTGAAACTTAGCAGCTTGAGATGTAATATCCATAGCAAGCCCTGTTTGATGTTCACTCGTACCAGGAACCGCACTCGACATCGCTGTTTTTACTGCTCCATCTTGCTTTTTATACATCGTATTTAATGCTTTTTGTCGATCGAAAGATCTAAATCCCGATACTGCAAATAAGAAAATATGCTCCTTATCTGCTTGCTGAAACATTTCCTCTAGCGCCCCTGCTGCTTCTTTCCTCATTTTTTTCTTTTCTTGATCACCTTCACTTGAGTAGCGCACTTTCGGAATAACTAAATCTGGCGGTCTGTATCCATCTGGTAAACGTCTACTTTTATTCACAAGCACAAGCATCGAATTCGGATTACTAATTACCGCAATATCACCATCCATATTGGCAATCGTTTCTTTCGCTTTCGGAAATATGTTATTTACATTTACCTCGCGCGCCTGCTTATCCTTATACATTTTATAATTGATTCCTGCTACTCCAACAATGAGTATCATCGCTACGATACCAAGTAGTATCCATCTTTTTTTCATATAACGACCTCTTATTTTAATAATTTGGCCATTTCATACTCATCGATGTTCTCTCCACCGATAATAAGAGCTGCTCTTTTGACACCTTCTTTCTCAAATCCAACTTTTTTATATAGTGCCTGAGCTCTTGTATTGTGGGCCATTACCGTTAATTCTAAACGCCATACATCATGTAATCTTGCCCACTTCTCAGCCTCTTTAAACAATCTCGTCCCAATACCTCGCCCGCTATACTCTTGCAAAATACCAATTACAATACTTGCTACATGTCTCTTTCTTTGAATATGATTTCCATTCACTAAAATAAACCCTACTATACTTTCTTCTTCAACTGCTACGAATATTGTTGCATATTCATTTTCTATAAAGCGATGAATCATTTGTTCTTGTTGCTCGGCTGTAAATTTTCTTTCTCCTGGTTCATATAGCATGAATTTCGTTTCTTCATCTAGTTGCTTACTTAATTGCAAAAATGGTGCTGCATCTTCTATTTTGATCTCCCTAATCACTTCTATCACCCTACCCGTTTTATAATAAAAAGTTTTCCTTGTAAAAAGATTTTCTCTACTTTCCCGAAAATCCCTTTGTAAATCTCCCAGTATGATTTGACAAATTTCGATATTACTATAACAACGACAAATTATGTCTATTCTGTGACGTCTCATCATGACAAAAAACGCAAGCTTTACACTCACGTTTTTTCAGACTCTCCCACAAATTTATGTTTCATTTTATCCATTCACCTTTTCTGCCTGCCAGAAATATTCACCAAATGCTTTAGCAAGGGCATCAATCGATCGATTTAGTTCTTCCTCCGTATTATCTACGCCACCAACTTCAATTAATATCGCTTGTCCTGATAAGTCTTGATTGTAGACACCATTTCCTGTTTGGAATCCTTTTTGAATGACACCACGACTCACTCCTGGATATTTCTTATTAATTTCCTCATGAAGAGCTGTTGCTAATTGTAAGTTCTTTTCATAATTTTTATTACCTTTCCCTATTACGAAAGCAAGCTTTGCATATGATTTATCTCCAATTGCTTTTGTCGTGACATTTTTCCGAGCACTATCACGATGCAAGTCAAAGAAGTACTGCAGTTCTTTATTACCTGTCATTGCTTCTTGTACAATTTCCCGTGACACTTTGTAAGAACTATTACTATTTAACCCTTTACTAATCAACTTTTGACCGACATCAGTCTTGTCGTTAGTAGCTCCTATCCCTTCACTTTCTAATTGTTCACGAAATCGATCGCCCACTATTGAAATATTAGTGACGGAACTTGTTGCTTTATTCGGATTTGGATCGTTTGCTAAATTTAGTAACGGCAAATAAGATTCCCAACTATGCGAATGATAAATAAGCGCAACTTGTCTTTTTCCTGTTGTTTGAGACGGTTGCTTTTTCTCTTTGTTCGTATTTGGCTTTTGAGCCTGTCCGCCTTCACCAGTCCGTTCTTTTACCACTTCTTCAAGCGGAACGCTCGACTCTATCGGTAAGTTAGAGTAATTTGTCCCTTCACCCGCAATAACAATTTCTGTATCGTACTTTCCAAAACCAGGTAGCTCTTTTCCAACAAAACTGCGTACATCATTAAAACGAATATTCGTAGCCATAGAAAAGAGAAACGAAGAAATTGAAAAATCTTGATTTAAATTTCGATACTCCTGTGTAAAATAATGATTCTCTTTCCCAAGAACGTACATGTAACCATTCATCGATAACTCATTTAACCAATTATATAAATACGTTGACTTTGTCTCTTTCATAGAGGTTACCATCATACTAATAAGAAAAAAAGTCGCTAGTACTGTAGTAATAATAAATAAAACTAACTTACGTACACTTGTGAACTTCACATAAAAAAAGCCTCGATTCATACTATCACCCTCTCTATTTCAAGTTATGTACAAGCTCTAGAGAATAGACCGTCTAAATTCCGGCTATATTGTTAATGAGGTGAAATGAATTGAAGCTACTAATAGGAACATTACCCATTGTACTATCATTTATTTTTTATTGGCTTGCTAAGCATCCTACAATCCGTGTTGCTTTACATATTTCAGCGTACTTAGCACTTTATGTACTCGGTACAATTATTTCTATTAATATATATGATGTTTTAATACAAGATTTAGTTTTCATGACAAGCATTCATGGAATTTTACTAAATCCATTTTTTCTTATATCAGGAGGATATATAGGGATATACACCTTGCACTTAATCTTGTCTTACGTTATTACGAAAATAAAAAATGGAGCGTAATAAAATGCAACCACCATTCATCTGTCATACATGCAAAAAAAGAATTGTGCGAAAGAAAGATCTTATTATTGCCACATCGTACTTCCGCTTTTATTTATTTCACAGTGATTGCTTTAAACGACAGCAAGTGTTCATCTCACGATTTATCCCTGTAAATACGCTTTTTAATTTCTTTCTTATTATATACGGACTTATTTTTGGCAGCATGCTTATGATTACAGAACCATCTATTATTTGGGTGATTTTCTTATTTCCCATTTTATCTCGGTTTCTTTCCTATTATTATGTTGAACGTTTTTTCTCTACATAACGTGCAGACTGTCCTCTAGGAATACTTAGACATTCCCACTCATTTTCTTTTAACATCTTCCCAATGTAAATAATCTGTCCAATATGCAAAGCATAATGAGAAATTTGTCTTTCAATTGCTTGCATGACAGTATGTGCTTCACCGCGAATATATACCGTCTGTAATAAATCTTCTGGCGTTAGCACATGCATCGTTTTCAAAACATATTCCCATCCTTCATTCCATGCTGCGAGAACCTCTTCCTTAGAATGATAACCATCTTCAAATTCAGCGTCTCGGTTACGATTTATTTTTTCACCATCAGATGTTAAAAAATCCGTCCATCTAGAACGCATATTACCTTGCAGATGCTTTATAATAACCGCTATACTATTTGTTGCTTCATGAGAAGACCATTCAATCTGTTCATATGATAATTGAGAAAGCACCCGTTCCCCTTGTTTCTTTGTTGCTTCAAAATTCGAAATGGCACATTGTAAATATTCTCGTCCAATATCCATGTTCCCCCGCCTTTACACTAACTAATTTTCGTTCCATTTGGTAATTCCATATTGGGCTGAAGTAATACGACATCACCGGCTTCAGGTACTCCCCCTAAAACAAGCACTTCTGATTTAAATCCAGCTACACGTTTTGGCGGAAAATTTACAACAGCAACGATTTGCTGACCGATTAAATCTTCTGGGGTATATCTCTTCGTAATTTGAGCACTTGACTGCTTAATTCCAAGCTCTCCAAAATCAATTTCTAGTTTAATCGCTGGAACTCTTGCTTCTTTAAATTCCTCTGCATGTGTTACAGTTCCAATTCGTAAATCCAAAGCTAAAAAATCTTCAAAATTAGCCATTTTATCATTCCTCCCATTTATTACTTAGACAAAACAATAAAATCCCCTTTAAAAAAAGAAAGGCGCCTAAGCACCTTTCTTTTGTAGTTCACTTGATTCATTTGATTTATAGAAGAAGAAACCAAGAATCCCGCCAATACATGATGGGATTAACCATCCTATTCCTTCATTATATAATGGTAACATTTGTAGTACGTTAGAAATCGCGTCAATTTTAATGTTCGCACTTTCTAAACCGTTAAAGAAACTAATTAACAATGCGCCTAGAATAGCTCCAATATAAATGGTATTACGCTTCCCAATCCATTTATGGAAGTAAGAAAGTACGATTAATACGATTGCAACTGGATAAATGATCATTAACACTGGTAAAGTAACTGTGATTAATTGTGTTAAACCTAGGTTAGATACAATTAAACTAAACACACATACCATCGTTACAATCGCTTTATGCGAAAGTTTAGGGAATAAGTTTGTAAAGAAGCCAGCACAAGCTGATGTTAATCCAACAGAAGTTGTTAAACAAGCGAGTATAATAACGAGCCCTAATAAAATTTTACCACTTGTTCCATATAACTCATTTACAACATTCGTTAAAATAAGTCCACCATTCTCTGATACACCAAGTGATGTACTTGTTGAACCAAGATAAGCAAGTGATAAATAAATTAACGTTAAACCAAGTACTGCAATAATACCTGATACTACTGTTATTTTTGCAACTTGACTACTTTCTTTTATTCCTTTAGAACGGATAACTTGTACAACGACAATTCCAAATACAAGCGCACTAATTGCATCCATCGTTAAATATCCTTGTATAAATCCACCAAAGAAAGCATTTTCTTTGTATGCTGCTAGCGGCGCAGCTGGTTCTCCAATTGGATCAATAATTGCCTTTCCAACAATAACAGCAACAATCAATACTAACAATGGTGTAAGAAATTTTCCGAACCAATCCACTAATTTAGATGGATTTAATGATAAATACCAAGTTATTCCGAAGAAAACTATCGTGAAAAGAAATAGCATGTACCATTCGGAAACCAATGCCTCTGATAAAAATGGCTTCATACCCATTTCAAATGAAACGGCTCCAGTACGCGGAATCGCGAAAAATGGTCCAATTGCTAAATAACTAATCAATGGGAAAATAAACGCGAATATTGGGTGAACTCTAGAAGATAGCGCTTTCAAGTCCCCCTCTACAAACGCGACAGCTGTTACAGCTAATAGGGGTAATCCGACTCCCGTCACAAGGAATCCAATTGTAGCAATCCAAACATTCTCTCCAGCTTGTTGCCCTAAAACTGGTGGGAAAATTAAATTTCCTGCTCCTAAAAATAGTGCAAATAACATTAAACCGATTGCTACCGTATCACCTGGCCTTAAACGTCCCTTCATACTTTTCATTTGCATAGCACTTTTTCATTGTTTATCTCTATTTTCACAATATGCTATGCATCCTCCTCTCTGCTCAAGCTGATAAAATATGCCCCTTACAAAGCAGTGTCTTTCTCCATAATTTCTCCATTCCCCTTATTTTTACTCTAATTATTAATTTTTGATTTTTTTGAATATTTAACTCATTAGAGTGGTATTGCGTGGAGTATAGTTGTCAGACCTCTTTGTTTTTATCACACATATAGTAACATATTTAGTTGAAAAATAAAAACATATTTTCAAATTGATTTTTTTGAAAATCAAAATTATCTACATTTTTTATTCTTTTACACAAATATTGTTACAATCTCGACTTTTATCCTATCATTATTTTTAAATAACTTTATTCAAGTAACATAACAAAAACCATCCAACATAATTAGATGGCTTTTGCATGTTACTCTATCGTTTCAACTTCGCGTGGATTTTTCATCTCTTCCACATACACAACTCTAAATCCGTGATCTTCTAAATCTTTCAGTAACGTCTCTAATTCACCGTCGTTAAACTCTTCTCCTAATGTAAACATAATTCTCCGAACTAATAAGGCATCATTATCAAAAGTCATTAAACTTTGGATACCTGTATATTTCTTTAATACTGTCGATAATTTTTGAATGGCCCCATTATAATCTTGTGTCCCAATCATGACAGAATATTTACTAGAATGAACGCCCCAAGCATCTTCTAATAACTCGAAAACCTTTTTATGCGTTAAAATTCCAAGAAAGACTCCATTTTCATCAACTACTGATAAATAAGGTAATTTTTTTATTGTAAAAAATACTTTAAAGAACGAAGAATCTTCTCTAACATAACCTTCTTTATCGTTTAATAATTGTACTACACTCTCTTCCAGCGAACCTTTATATTCTAAAATATCTACTTTGTATACATTCCCTAAATATTTCTCTTTTTTTTCATCTAAAACTGGTACACAACGATACCCAGTTTTATTTAAATGCTCCAGTGCTTCCCCTATCGTAATTGAACTTGAGCAAAATAAAACTTCCTTTTTCGGCACATAATTCCCTTTAATCCTCATAAACAGCCTCCTTATGTTAAAATACTTTCTGTGCCATAACTATATTATATTTTCAGAAAAAAATAAATAATTTATTTTACTTTTCTGAAAATTATTCATTTTCTTGTCATAATTTATTCACGTTTCATTCACTTATATCCCCTACAATACTAAATTTCTTTAAGAAAAATATATTGTAACTTACGCCGAAAAAAGCTAAAATAAGAATAAGAATTTTCTGAATATTCTAAGAGTAGGTGATTACATGTCTTTATTGCGCTCACATATATGTAAATTTATCGTTGGTGTTCTCATTATATTTATCATTAGTCCTATTCCTGCATTACTCATTACACATAAATACTCATACATAACTGGCTTTATAAGCATTTTTCATAACTTCGCACAACTTTCTTCTATAACAATTCCAAAGATTGATTGGATGCACGAATCTATCTTTTTCTCAGCAAATCAAATGGTTCATACTTCTAATCATTCAACACCGTTATTCCCTTACATATGGGAAATATATTTTTTATCGATTGTTCGTTTTACCTTTACTCTTGCGATTGGATTCTTTATCAGCTTAGGGATCGGCCATTTATTTTTTAAAGCACCTCAATCGGTTAAGAAGTTCACTTATTTATTAAAATGGATACCGTACTCTTTTTGTACTGTATTATTACAATGTTCGGTCTTATTACTACTCCTATACATCGCAAAATTGATAAAGCTTCCTTACTACTCATCTTTTATCATCGTTTGTAGTACTTCCATGATTATCGTTATGCAAGCAATAAAAAAGTGGGTTCCTTTCTTAAGTAACACCAATGAATATGAAATAAAACAATCTTCTTTCCTTGTAGATACATTGTTTTTAGCGCTTACTTCGAATCATAAATCTATTCTAGGTTCCATTATTCTTTCATTCGTTATTATGGAATGCGTTTTTCATGCAAGCGGACTATTGCAATTTGTCGTTCAATTCGGTGGAAATGCACCTGTTATTGTTACAATTAGCTTATTACTTTTGTATATCCCGTATTGCATACTCTCTTTCCTTCAAACACTATGGACGACAAATCACGTTAAACAACAATCATACGCTTTAACGAGAAGTATTCCAAAACCTTAATTTGAAATAACCCTCTATAATCTGAAAGTAGGGGGTTATTCCTTTTGGATAGCGGACAAAATAACAGCAAATTCAAAAACTATTGCAGAAACATGCCAATATTTACCCTTTTTCTTTGACTATTCTTTTCGTTTGGATTTATTATAAAAGCATAACATAATCGCAGGAGGTGACATCTTTATTCCAAACTACGGAATAGAGAACACACTTGGACATATTAAATATTTTTCTCATCTTTGTGCTCATCCTTATTTCCGGCTTTTTCGTTGCATCAGAATTCGCTGTTGTAAAAGTACGAAAAAGTCGCATTGACCAACTTGCAAATGAAGGCAATAAACAAGCTTTAGCTGCAAGAAGTGTCCTATCTAATTTAGATGTTTATTTATCAGCTTGTCAGCTCGGGATTACGATTACTTCTTTAGGGCTTGGTTGGCTTGGTGAACCGACTGTGGAACATTTACTACGACCGCTCTTTGAAAAGATTAATATTACTGGAACAATGGCGAATACTTTATCCTTTATTATTGCTTTTAGTGTTATTACATTTTTCCATGTTGTATTAGGTGAATTAGTTCCAAAGTCTTTCGCCATTCAAAAAGCTGAAGCAATCACACTTAAGTTTGCACGACCACTTATTTTATTTGATAAAATTATGTATCCATTCATTTGGCTACTTAATAGTACGGCAATCTTTTTCACAAAACTACTCGGTTTAGAGCCTGCGAAAGAAAATGAACTTGCCCATTCTGAAGAGGAACTACGACTCATTTTAGGTGAAAGTTTCAAAAGCGGCGAAATAAACCAAACCGAATATAAATATGTAAATAATATTTTTGAATTTGACGACCGGGTCGCGAAAGAAATTATGGTCCCTCGTACAGAAATGATTTGCTTATCTACTGAAAATACGTTAGAAGAGAATATGGATATCGTCGCAACTGAAAAGTATACACGCTATCCGATCATCGAAAAAGATAAAGATGATATTATCGGTATGATCAATACGAAAGAAGTATTTCACGATCAAACGAAAGGCATTCATAAACCACTTGAATCTTACATACATCCAGTACTAACTGTATTTGAAACTGTTCCAATTCGCAAAACATTAGTACATCTACAAAAGAATCGCGTTCAGATGGCAATCATTATGGATGAATATGGTGGTACTGCTGGACTTTTAACAATGGAAGATATTCTTGAAGAAATCATTGGAGAAATTCAAGATGAGTTTGATGCGGATGAATCACCTATGATTGAAAAACGTACGCCGAAGCTTACTGTTTTAGATGGGAAGGTGCTCATTTCTGAAGTAAATGATATGTTTGGCCTGCATATTGATGATAGCGATTTAGATACAATTGGAGGCTGGCTCCTCTCTCAAGCAGTTGATTTAAATATTGAAGCTGGTTATTCCATTGAATTTGCCGGTTTTCAATTTAAAGCACTAGAACTTGATGGACATCAAGTGAAAAAAATTGCGGTACATAAATTAGACACGAAGAAGGAGTTATAAAGTGACAGTATTATTAACAATCTGTATCATTGCCTGTTTCATTGTTTCATTTCTCGCCTTTATTTATCCTATCATTCCAGGCATCCTTGCTGTTTGGGCTGGATATTTCATTTACCATTTTGGTATAAATGGCGGAGAACTAACAACTTCCTTTTGGATTATTCAAGTCATTTTCACACTATTTATTTTCATTGCTGATTTTATTGCAAATGGATATTTCTTAAAGAAATATGGGAGTTCTAAATGGGGAGAGCGTGTCGGTATGATTTCTATTATTGTCGGATCTTTCTTCTTCCCACCATTCGGTTTAATTATCATACCGTTCTTATCGGTATTTATTACAGAACTCATGCATAAAAAAGCGCCAAAAGACGCCTTTCTAGTAGGAGTTGCTACTGTAGTTGGTTTTTTAAGCAGCACAGTAGCGAAAGCTATTCTCCAAATCATTATGATTCTCATATTTGTATGTTATATCATCTTTTAACCATCCCAATTTCGGGATGGTTTTTTTAATATGAAATACCTACTCGACTATTCTCATATTTGTTTTCACTACACAGATTCCACGTAAATTGCGCTGTATCACCAACTGTTATTTTCGCTCCCCCTTCTGGTAATACATCTTTTTCAGTTCGATACACTCCTGTCACATCACCGTCTATTAAATGCGTCGGACAAACGACCGTCCAACATAAATTACTACTACTAAGTATCTTATATGCAGCTAAATGATCTTCTGCTGCTGTTGTCATTTTCCTTTTTGATTCAGCTGATTGAAAACGATATAAATTTAGATTTGTTCTTGCTTGTAAAATACCTGCTGTTCCTATTGTAATGATTTTATGTACCCCTTCTTCTTCCATTTGCTTTATAATTTGTGGCATACTCTTCGCTAACGTTCCATTTCGATCCGTACCAAGTGCACTTATTACTATATCGCTTCCTTCTATCGCTTTCTTTATATCATTTTCATTTAGTACATTACCTTCTATTACTCGTAACCTTTCATGTTGTATTTCTATTCTATTTAAATCACGTGCTAATGCAGTTACTTCAGCTGCATCCTTTAATGCTAATTTTATTATATTTGAACCTACTCGACCTGTTGCTCCTAATATACATACTTTCATTTGTTTTCCCCCTATTTCATTCTCCCTCTATTTTTCAATAATCTCAATCAATTTACAACAAAAAAGCTTCCTCATATATAAGAGGAAGCTCTATTATTATTTTAACCCGCTTTAACGGGCAGTAAGACCCCACCTCAAAATTCAGTAAAAACAAAGAAGTTAGATGGGGATCAATTGCCCGTTAAAGCCCGATTGGTTCAACTAATAATCAGTGGGGGATGCCCCACTGATTAAAGTTTCACTTTATTTCTTTTCTTTAGAATCTGTAGACTTCTCAGTTCCACTTGTTTCTTTATCCTTTTTGTCCTCTTGTTGTGTTGTTGTATCGTCTTCTTTCTTCTTGTCCTCACCTTTACTACAACCTACCATTAATAAAGAACTTGCAAGTGCCATAGCAGTTAATGATTTAACCCATTTGTTCATTTGCGTTTCCTCCTTTAGATAGAATATGTACAACCCCCATATTACTCTCTATTTTTAAAGGAAAGATTGAAAAATAGTAAATAAACGGTAAATATTTGTAAATTTTCTAATAATAGATATGTACACCTAGTCTTTTTTCTCCATGAAAAGTAAAAAACTAAGGCGCCTATCTTTCCGCCTTAGTTTCTTATGCAAACTTCTCATTTTCATATACATGTTTAATCTTATACTCTTTCTTCACAACATATTGCCATACACTATAGGCATAACGATTCATTTTCAGGAAGCAATTTTCTAAGAACGAGCGGAATTCTGGATTCGCAACTTCAACTGCCACTTGAGCGAACTTTAGTGCTAACCGTTTTAAATGCGAAATATAACAAGTTGCAATATGGATATCCCCTGTATATTTACTATCAGTTTCCTTTTCCATTTCATGAAAATGAGATGAAATTGGTTCACAAGTTATATGCTGTACATTCTCTCCTTCTTGAAAATTCACTTGTTCATTATACGCTTGCAACATATATGGTAAATGATGCTGTAATAGCTCTTTTAATTCTTCGTCTCTTACCTCCCCTGTATACTCCCCAACCTTATAAATAAGCATATAACTATACCTCATTAATTCTTTCATACAATCCATGAAAATACCTCCCTCCTCTTTTGTCTATATGTTATAAATATGATGCTATAACATTTGCTATTCTTGCTAAAAACCAATCCCACTTACTAATTTTCTCAAAGTCTTCTTCTGAAAATCTTTTTGATTTATGAAAGTCTTCTTTTAATCGGTTCCATACGTCAGCAACAACTGTTGTATCATATATGATACAGTTAGATTCACAATTTAAATAAAAACTTCTATTATCAAAATTCGCTGTACCTATATCAACAATTTCTCCATCAATGATTGTTACTTTCCCGTGAAAAAAACCATTCCGATATTGATAGATCTCCGCTCCAGCATGGTTCATCTCTCTCAAATACGGATAGGCAGCTTGTTTTAACAATACTGCGTCGCTTTTAAATGGTACGAGAATTTTCACATTGACACCTCGGTTTAATACACCTTTTAACTCTTTCATCATTTCTTTACTTGGTACAAAATATGGCGTAGCAATAATTAAAGACTTTTTAGCCTGCTTTAAAAGCGCTCCATATTTTTCCCATAACCCTTTTCCATCTGAAAATAAATATTGATATTTCACATGCCCAATTGCAGGTAGACTTTTATGTATAGGCATTTTTTCTCCCGTATCTTCTTTCCAGTCAGCAGCAAATTTTCTTTCCATATCCTTAGCACCATTCCCATTTACTCGCACATGATAATCACGCCACGGACCAAATTTCGGATCTTGTCCAAGGTACTCCTTTCCAATGTTAAAGCCGCCGATATATGATACTTTTCCGTCAATCGTAACAATGCGTCTATGGTTTCGTTGATGCAACGAATAAAATAAATGTTTCAATTTAGGTTTTTTACTAAACGTAAACTGGACACCATTGCTTTTTAGTTGACGAATTATCTTTTTCTTCAGCTTATATCCACCTATTCGATCAACTGACAATTTTACTTCTACTCCACTCAATGCCTTTTTCTCGAGTAACTGCAAAAACTCTTTGCTTATTTCATCTTTACCTACAATATAAAAATGGATATATATGTACTTTTCTGCATTACGTATATCCTCAAATAATTTCGTATATAACTCTTCACCGTTCGTATATAGTTGAAATTCACCTAATCGAACTTGCCCTAATTCATATTCACTAGCCATTTTTTTCCCCATTTCCACATCGATGTTCATCCAAATGAATACACCTATTAAACAAAGGATTACAACGAAAAAGTGTTTCATGGATATTTTCCTTCCTCCACTTACTGTTATTTCTATATCTTCCCTTTTTTAATACAATATCATTCAAGAAAATATGTCATTACATGATATATGTCCATATCAAACGATAGCTCATTTGCATATTGTATGTTGTATCTTAAAATAAAAGGAGGAAATAACAATGGGCTTCGCACATGGTAATGGATTCGCACTATTAGTCGTATTATTTATCCTCTTAATCATCGTCGGTGCTGCTTGCTTCTGCTAAGTAGTTATCGTCATATGATATGTGGATGAAAAAACTATAAAAGCGGACACCTATTTTTAGGTGTCCGCTTTTCATATGAAAAACATTTCCGTTTGTTATTGTACCTTTAACGACTACATATTCAACTCAAAAAGTTAATAATGTAGCTACTTTCTTACTCTCCGCCTTACGTATATGGCGTTGTTCTGCACGTAACACTGCAATGCGATGTAATTCTTTCTCTTCTTCTGTTTCAGGGATAACTCGCGGCACAGGAACCGGATTATTTTCCTTACTAAGTGCAACAAAAGTAACAAATGACGTTGCTGCTATACGTTTCTCACCCGAAATTAAATCTTCTGCTACTACCTTCACAAATACTTCCATAGAAGTTCTACCCGTCCAAATTACAAAAGATTCATAACTAACACAATCTGAAGAGCGAACAGGATGTAAGAAATCTACCCAATCCATAGATGCTGTGACACATTCTTTTCTTGCATGCCTCGTTGCTGAAATAGAAGCAACCATATCCATCTCGGCTAATATCTTCCCACCAAATAGCGTATTATGATCGTTTAAATCTGTTGGAAATACTCGGCTCGTTTTAAACACTCTAGACTCATTAGCTGTTTTCCCTTTTACTTCAGTCATTGTTATCACCTCTTTGATTATTTAACCCGCTATTTGCAGACATTAAGACTCCCACCACAAAATTCGGCTGGAGCAAAGAAGTTCGGTAAGAGTTCCATTTCCCATTAACACTAGAACGGTATGAGCTTACTATCACTACACGTTTAATATTAACAACATTCAGAACTCTTAGTCCACAAAAAAGAACCGATGTTATCAATCGGCTCCTCTAAATACATATTGTTCTTTTGGCGGTTCAACCTTATTCCATTTCGTTACTTCTAATACAGGGATATTCGCATGGAATGGCTGATAAAATTCCGTTGATATTTCTCCTTCAACTTGAATCCAATCATCATTTTTCCATTCTACACCTTCTGGTTTTTTCACTAACATACCATATACACCAGAATCCGCTACACAATGTATAATCCCGAAACGGAATAAGAAATATTGTTCTTTTTGAGAAGAGTCATCTTTGAAAACAAACCCTTTAAAAGATAATTTTTTCCCAGTAAACTCGCCAGGATAATTATAAATTGTTTCCATCCCTTTTAGAAAATCTTCATCTTTTAAAGTAATACTATCTTTCGTAACAAACTCTTTTTTCCCCTTTTCCATTACACCACGGTATCCTTCTTTCCCGTAATAAATGCTCGTATCAGGTCTTAGAAATTGCCTTGTCATAAATGGATCTGTACTTTCTGCTTGTGCAACAGGAAAATGAAATCCTTTCGCCTTAACGATATCTGAATCTAACGTTGCAATCGGGAAAAACAGCCCTGAGACAATCGGAAAACAAAACAATGAGTACGAAAATGCTTTTTTCCACCATGTATTCTCATCTTTTGAATGATCATGCCCGCAATGGCTATGATCACAACCACAATTGTGCTGTTCTTTTTCTTTTTGATGTTCTTTTTGGAAAACGATAATAATTTGAACGACCGTTAAAAAACCTAAAATAATAGCTGCTGTTTTTGATAAATAGGCATACTTCATATTGATATACTTCGTAATATTACCTGAAATATGAAGCTGCGCAATTAAGATTGTAAAACCTAATAATATATATGCTCGAAACATAACCTACCACCCCATCGCATAAATGAGTAGTGAGCTTGCATAAACAACAAGTGTAACTGTAACTGTAACGACAATTACAAATTTCGTTTTAAATGTCGCAAGCATCATAAACATATTTTTAATATCCACCATCGGTCCATATACGAGGAACGCGACAAGTGATGCTGTTGAAAATGTACTTTGGAATGACGAAGCAATAAACGCATCCGCTTCTGAACAAAGTGATAAAATGTAAGCTAGTCCCATCATAACAGCTGGTGAAGAGAACGGCCCTTGTCCTATAGCAAGAAGTGTTGAAGTTTGTACGAACGTTTGAACTGCCGCTGCAATTAACGCACCTAATACTAAATATTTTCCCATCGAGAAAAATTCCTCAACAGCATGCGTACATACATCCCACATTTTTTTACGTAATGGACGCTTATGATTCACTTCTGGGAAGTGATCATCTCGTAATTGATGTTCTTTAAACATAAATGATAATATAATTCCAACGATAATTGCTACGATAATCGCTACGATAGAACGATACCATACCATGTGCATACTACTTCCAAAGGCAACGTATGTTGCAAATAATACGACCGGATTAATAATTGGCCCAGTTAACATAAATGCAATCCCGGCATATGGTGGAACCCCTTTTCCGATTAACCGTCTTACAATCGGAACGATTCCACATTCACAACCTGGAAACATCATACCTAAAAAAGTAGCCATTAAAACAGACAGAAAACGGTTTTTCGGCATCCATTTTGCTACCATATCCTCTGTCACAAACATTTGAATGAATCCTGAAATAAATACACCAATGAGCACAAAAGGAAGTGCTTCGATCAATATGGAGATAAAGATTGTATTCATTTGCAGGAATGCTTTCGGTAATTGAAACAATTCCATGATGTATTTCCTCCAACTTTTCATTAACAATATGTAATTTTAACCCCATTTTATGAATTGGACAAGGCTTATACGGAATTCACTTCCTTCATATACATTACATTTTATAAGTTATATTCTATTCAAAACTTTCGATTTCATAGCAAAAAAGCTGCTCTAGCGCAGTTATATAACTATGCTAGAGCAGCTTTCTTCTCGTTAAAAGTAACGTTTCTTCCAAAAAACAAATGCTAATGTGAAAGATAGTGTTACACATATTATGAGTACAATTACAAAACCATGTGCTTCCCCTTCAAACGGAACCTTTACGTTCATTCCAAAGAAACTAGAAACCATCGTTGGTAATGATAAAATGATTGTAATAGACGTTAACAGTTTCATAACACTATTTAAATTATTTGATATAACGGAGCTAAAAGTATTCATCATTCCACTTAAAATGTGACTATATATTTCCGCCATTTCAATAGCCTGTTTATTTTCAATTAATACATCTTCTAATAAATCTTGATCGTCTTCATACATTTTTAAAAATGTACTGTTACGCATTAATTTTTGAATTACAATTTTATTCGCCTTTAATGATGTTGTAAAGTAAACTAAACTTTTTTCAAGGCCTAGCAATGTGAAAATCTCTTTATTTTTCATCGACTTATTTAATTGATGCTCTAAATCGATTGTTTTTCTGTTAATTTGCTTTAAGTATCTTAAATAATAAGTAGAAATCGTATATAAGAGCTGAAGTGCAAAGCGTGTCTTTTTAAACGTATAAAATTCTTTAATACGTTGATTAATAAAGCGTTCGAAAATTGGGTTTTCTTCTAAACAAATTGTCACAAAGCAATCTGGCATTACAATCATACCTATTGGAATCGTGTCATAAATCGAATTTCCTTCTTCATCATGTCTAACTGTTGGAATATCCACGATTATTAAGGTATTATTGTCTTCCTTTTCAATACGAGAGCGTTCTTCATCATCTAAAGGGTCTTTAATGAAATCTAAGTCTACATTTAAAGTTTGTACTAGATATTGAATTTCTTCTTCCGTTGGATGAAGTACATTAATCCAGCAACCCTTTTGCATTTCCTCAACCTCTTGTAGTTTTCCGTTTCGGTCTGTTAAATAAATATTTAACATACTATCACCCCGATTCTTTTTACATGTAGGAATCTACCTCTCTTACATAACAGTTTTTGAACCGCCATTCTCAGCATATGAAACATACGTTTAAATTTCAATAGAAAAATTATTTTGAAAACGTTTTTATAAGAAAAATATTCTAAACAAAGAAAAAGACAGAGTGCTCTCTGCCTTAAAAAGCTTATGTTGCCTTTATAACATATTTAGAAAGCATCCACAAGTTAAAGCCAACTGAAATCGTATAACCAGCGTATGTTGAAATAATAAAACTTACATAATCCAAATACGGAAGCAATACGATATTTAAAACTATCTTTACAATAATGCCAATTACTAATCCTAGCACTGTTTTCTGTTGTTGGTTAATTCCTTGTAACATCGCAGCTGTTACTGTAAAAAGCGAAAATAGTATACAGGCAGGAGCATAATACTGTAAAATAACTCTCCCCATCTCCGGATCATTTCCGGCACCAAATAAAAGAGTATATACTGGTTTTGCTAACAACATCATTCCAATCGCCGCTGGTACCGTAATACCTACTACTAATACATTCGTTCTCGTAAAATGTTTGTACAGTAACTTCACATTCCCTGCTGTATAGGCTTTTGTCATCTCAGGTACGAGAGACATACTAAAAGCAGTCGCAACGGAAACTGGGATGAGTACAACCATCTGAACAAGACCAATTATTGCATTTATCTTCTCCGCTTCTCCTTGCATATACCCTATTTGTATAAGTAGTTTATTAATTGTAAATGTATCAATCGTCTGATACAACGGAATTGCTAAACCAACCACAACAAACGGTATTGAATATGTAAAGAGCTCCTTATACAGTGAGAAGAAAGATTTCGTTGTTTGCGGTATACTTGCCATCTCTTTTTTCTTTAAGTGCTTTCTCCTCCTTATGTAATACGCACTTAGAACTGTTAATCCACCTATCGCTCCCATAAAAGCACCGAACGTTGAAATACCAACAGCTAGCGAGACAGAAGCTTTTAAAATATATAAAACGACAAAGCTTCCTATTAAAATGGTTAAGACCCGAAAAAACTGCTCAACAACTACACTTAAAGCAGAAGGCCCCATCGATTGAAACCCTTGAAAGAATCCCCTTAATAAACTCATTACCGGTACAAGTATTAACGCAAAACTTACAATTTGGATATTAGTAGTGACCGCTGCTACACTATTCCCTGTTTGATCATTTCCATCGATTACAAGTTTAGCTAAATGTGGAGCTAATATATATAGCGTAAAACATGAGATTACTCCCATTATTAACATAAAAAAGATACCGCTCTTTAGCACTCTCTTAACCGTATGATAATCATTCAGTTGATCATATTTTGATACCATTTTTGAAACGGCAAGTGGTAGTCCCATCGTCGCAATGCTGAGCATAATCGTATAAGGACGATATGCATATGTGTATAAAACGTACCCACTCGTACCAACCATTGCTGTAAATGGTATAACATATATAAATCCTAACATTTTAGATATCATCGTTGCCATCGTTAAAAATATCGTTCCACGTATAAACGGTGACCCTTTCATCACATTCCTCCGCTACGCTTTATTATTACACATTATGGACAACTCCTTTTTTTTAGAACCGAAACAAATAAAAAAGCCAATGAAAAATCATTGACTTTAACGCGCTGCTTTTTTCTTTTTTAAATACTTTAAACCGAAGTATAGAGCAACAAAGAGAACAGCTCCTATAATTATGTAATGTGTGTAATCAGATGCATACTCTTTAATGTGTCGCCAATTTCCACCAAGCTTTTCACCTAAGTATATAAATAGTATTGACCATGGAATAATCGCAACTACTGTATATAGTGTAAATAGTTTTAACGGCATTTTAGCTAATCCTGCTGGAATAGAGATTGCATGACGTACGACTGGGATAAAGCGTGCAGAAAAGATTACTCCTGCTCCGTAACGCTTAAACCAACCTTCTGCTATGTCTAAATGGTGTTTATTAATAAGTAGATATTTCCCATATTTCTCTACAACCGGACGCCCTCCGTAATATCCAAGCCAGTATAAAAAGATTTGGGCTAAAGTACCACCAATAGTTCCGGCGATAACTGCACCAACAAAACTAATTTTACCATCCGCTACTAAAAATCCAGCATACGAAAGTACAATCTCACTCGGGATAATTTCAATCATTAAAGCTAGCGCTACTCCAAAGTAACCTAAGCTTGCAAAAAATTGCAATAACTGATCTATTATGCTTGCTAACATTTTATTTTCTATCTCCTTTTTTCTTCACATACCATCCCATTATTACATAAAGGTCGCATTCTGCCAATATCTTCATTTCAACAATATTATCGGCATAAGCATAATTAATCTATTAATGTTTCTTTTTGAGGTTCTTTCATGTAGGCAAACATTTCTTTAATTTGCTCTTCTGTATTTCTAGCAATCGATAAATTAGGCAATTCATTCTCACCAAAAAACTCCACATCTTCTGTTTCAATACTAGTTTTCTTTTCGCCACCAATAATCTTACAGCTAATAAAAATTTTATATACGTGTGTTGCTGAAGGCGATGGTTGATGTTTTTCTTTATCAAATATAGCGAGTAGCTTAAAATCATCTACTTCATAACCCGTCTCCTCTAAAACTTCTTTTGCTGCTACTTCTGTTGGCGTATAACCGATATCGGCCCATCCACCTGGCAATGCCCATTTCCCATCACTTTTTTCTTTCACAAATAATAACTTTTCATTTTGAAAAATGACTGCTCTTATATCAACTTTAGGTGTTTGATAGCCTGTCTCACTTGCAAATAACTTCTCTACTATTTCCCAATCTGTCTTTGTATAATGTGACATCATTGAAATGGAAATATCCCGTAATTGTTGGAAACGCTCTATATCATACACATCTTTAGAATACGTTAAACCCGCTTGAGCTATAGATTGTATTTGTTTTACCCAATCAACCCACTTAACTGTCATGTTTCCACATCTCCATTCTTTATTAAGTAAATATTACTTCAATTCAATTGATACATCTTTATTATACAAAAAAAGAGATTGATAATGTTCCAATCTCTTTCAAAATTAATCCAATTCATGTAAGTGGTCTTGTATATACTTTCTTCTTTTATTTATATATTCATCAATCATATCAGCTTCTTGATCAAATGTTTCTAATTTTTCTTTCATATATGGATCTTGTAGTAAATATGGGCGAATCGATTCACACAAACCTTCTACTTTCGGCATCATAAATGAAACGGTAAATTGTTCTTCTAATATTTCTTCCAAAATGCTTCGGTATTGTTTTCTAAATACAGGTATATCTAACAATCTTGCACTTAACGTGTTATAACCTTGGATACGAATATACTCATGATTAAGTGGTCTCCCTTGTACATCTCGCCCCCAAGTCGCATCATAATCCCACGGTATCACTTCAAATAAATTTGTTTCATCGTTATGATATAGTGCATAGTTATGAACGAAACCATCAAAGTTTTGTGTAAAAATAACGCCAGCTAACCATCGTAAATATTTATCAACATGCAAAAACTTTCCAATTTCTTTTTCATAAGCTTCCCTCGACAAAGCATTCGCTTGAAATACAAATTCACTCAGCTGTTCTTCACTATTTTTATTCGAATATTTAAATTCATAACCCGCAAAGAGCTCAGTCTTAACATCTTTATCTCTCTCACTCATTAAAGAAAAATTCGCATCATCATCTATCGCATAATAAATAGAACCACTCGGTAATCCTCTATTTTTCAAAAAGTTTTCATCAACTGATTCTAACTGTAAATATACACCTTGAATTTGACCATTAATTTTTATAAATACATGTTGTGATTTTGGTGAAAGTACACCAATATCATGAAAAAAATCTAAAGATAATTTATTTCGTATGAGAGACGGATCCATAAACTCAGAATTTAAATGAAACTCTTTCGCACCTTGAAATTTTTTCGGTTTATAAAACATAACATGATAAGACTTTTTCTCAAATTCACGAATATGAGCGCCTCGGTATACGATATCAATGTCATACTTCTTTTTTCCATAAGTTAATTTTGCTGGCACTGGACTATCTGACCAAATTTCTTTTTTCAACTCCACTAAGTTCATTGGATGAATAAAAAAATCATATGAAGGTAGCATATTTCCCCATCCCTTCTCAGTTCTCTTCATTCAATGTATGCACCTTGCCTTGTCCATACATCCGCTATCATCTATTTATATAAAATTACACTCTTGTCCTGTTCAGAAAGACGTCATATCTCATATCATGTTAAGGAAAAAGAATACCTTTTCAACTTAATACATGATAAGGAGGATTTCTATGAAACGTGATATTAGAAAAGCGGTTGAAGAAATCAAAAGTGCTGGGATGGAGGATTTCTTACACCAAGATCCAAGTACTTTTGAATGCGATGATGATAAATTCACTCATCATAATTGTACAACTGGATGTAAATGTACAACTGGGGGTAAATGTCCAAGAACAAGATGTACTCGCGTGAAACATTGTACGTTCGTTACAAAATGTACGCATGTAAAAAAATGGACATTTGTTACGAAATGTACTCGTGTACGTGTTCAAAAATGGACATTTGTTACGAAAGTAACGCGTAGAAAAGAATGCGTTTTAGTTACAAAACGTACTCGCAGAAAACATTGTACTTTCGTTACAAAATGCATACGCTTTGAAAAGAAATTTTTCTGGACAAAACGAAGTTTCTGTAAAAAATGCGAATTCTTCCCTCACGGACACGGTCACTCTTGCGATGATTCATGTGATCATGGTAAAGACTGTCACGATGACGGGCACAAATGGAATGATTGCAAAGGCGGACATAAATTCCCATCTTGCAAAAACAAGAAATTCGATCACTTCTGGTATAAAAAACGTAATCGCTAGTTTTTATGCCTACAAAAAAAGGCCGTTTTGCGGCCTTTTTTACGTTCATTGAAAATGACTTATATCTGCAAATTGCTTCACTTCACCTTTATCTTCTTCAAATTCTATTATACTTAGACTAGCACTATGCATAAATGGATCATCCCATACATTTTCTATTTCAATACCCGCAAAATGTCCTACAAGTAGTTTTGCCGCTGCCGCATGGGAAACAATTAATATACTTTCTCCTTTATGCTTTTCTAAAAGAAGCTGTATCCCATCCATTACCCTTTTATGAACAGCCGCAAAATTTTCTCCCGATGTTGACTGGAAAAGATGTGGCTCATACCAAAACAACTGTATTTCGTCTGGGTACTGCCTTTCTATATCATCGACTGTCTGTCCTTCCCATATACCCATGTTAATTTCATAGAAATGCTCATCCGCGATTATCGGTATATCACGTTCGCCCTTTATTAACTCTGCAGTATGAAGGGTTCTTTCACTCGGACTACTATAGATCGCATCGATAGATAAATCTTTCATTCGATCTCCTAATTGCTTAGCTTGTAACATACCATTTTCAGTTAAAGCAGAATTTTTCCTGCCTTGCATTCGTTTCTCTACATTCCATTCCGTTTCACCATGCCTTGTTACATATACCGTTGTCTTCACTTCAATTCCCCCTTACCATGTCGGCCGCAATTCCCACGGTTCTACTCGTCCTACAATCCATTCATCACATTTACTTTCAATTCCTTTTATTACTCCATCCGATATTTCTTCATGAGTAAGCCATCTTCCGTATGTATCTTCTAATATAAAACCTAATATTATTCTATGATAGCTACATCGCGTACCGCCTATTTTTTGTGAGGCTATTCTCGACGCTTTACTGCCTAAAATATGAAAAACGTTGTATGTTTCAGACGACAAGTCTAATTCTCTACAAATGAGTGATAATGCATCCTTTGCACTTGAGTGTATCCATGCGACAACCAATGTTATTGGGCCATTCCTCTCAATTGTGTTTTTAATAGCTAACTTTACATCGTCATCATGATGATAATCTAACAGAAGGCATGTGATACTTTCAGGTGTGGTACTCTCCCGTTTAACATTTTCTAATTTCACTTCATCTCTTCCAATAATAGAAACATGAAACCCTTGCTCACAAAGCCACATAGACACCCTCTTTAGCATTCCCGTTCCACCAATTACTAACGCATGCAACTTCTTCCCCCCTTAGTAAAATGTCATATGAGGTTTATCTTCCCTATAATAATTAATTCGGTCTTGCAATGTCCCTGAATGAAACTCAAACTTATGTCCATCAGGATCAACAAAATATATAGACTCACAATCTCTTACATCCCGTTCTCTTCCTTGTAAAATATGAACATCATTTTCTTCTAATCGCTGTATTAGACGTTCAAAGTCTTCTTGTTCAACAGAAAATGCAATGTGCGTATAAGATTGATGAATCTCATTTCTCGGAATATGTTTCTCTTCATTAAGTGCTATCCATACTCCACATATGTTAAAATACGCCAATTTCCTCCCTTTAACTAATAATTCTCCCCCTAATACTTTTTCATAAAACATAATAGAGTTTTCTAAATTAGACACTGAAAAACAAAGATGATTGATTCCCCTTAACAACTATAATTCCTCCTTATACAAAAAAGATGAGCGAAAATTCACTCACCTTTTATTTTACTATTTTTTTGTAATATATGCCCATTTATAACTGAAGTCCCCGCCAAACGTATGATTAGCAATACCTTTTACAAACGGCTTCTCTAAATAAGCTGTGCTTTGTTGATACGTAGGAGAAATGGCAGCATCTTGACCAATTAAGATTTTTTCAGCTTCCGCAAGTGCATTCCAGCGTGCTTTATCATCTTTTAATAGCTCTCCTTTTGATTTCGCTACTAAATCATCATACTTCGGATTAGAATAATTCATTTCATTAAATGAGCTTCCAGTAACAAACATATCAATATAAGTCATTGGATCTGGATAGTCAGGGCTCCATGCAGATAATGAGAATTCATATTCGAATTTCTTTTCTAAATCTAGCTTCTGCTTGTATGGTTGCTGTTTCAAATTCACTTTAATACCAGGTAAGTTTTTCTCTAATTCTTCTTTAATAAAGTCGCCTACTTTTTTACGGCTACCATTATCATCATTTAGTAATTCAACCGTAATTGTATCTTGACCAAGCTCTTTCTTCGCTTCTTCCCATAATTTTTTTGCTTTCGCTGCGTTATCTTTACTATCACGGAAGTTTTTATTTACAGAGCGGAAGTCTTTTCCATCCGGACCTGTCGTGAATTTTTCAGGTACTAAGAAATATGCTGGCAAAGAACCGTCATTTAAAATGACATCAGCAATTCCTTTTTTATCGTATGCTAAATCAATCGCTTCACGTACTTTTTGGTTTTTAAATGTTGCATTTTTTTGGTTAAAACGCAAGAAATACATACGTGGATCTAACTTCGTTTTAAATTCATCTGGCTTATTCTTTTTATATTTATCAACAAATTCAGAAGTTAAAATAACTCGATCTGCTTGATCACTATCATATAAATTTACTCCAGTGCTTGTTTCCTTCACAATACTTACATTAATTTCGTCTAACTTTACAGTATCTTTATCCCAATAATTAGGATTTTTCTTTAACTGATAATTTTGTTCATGTTTCCATTGACTCATTGTAAATGGTCCATTATATAATAATTTATCTGCTTCTAATCCGTATTTATCTCCTTGCTCTTTCACATATTTTTCATTTAATGGGAAAAATGTAGGGAACGACGTAAGCTCAAGAAAATAAGGTGCTGGTTGCTCTAATTCTACTACCAACGTTTTATCATCCTTCGCTTTAACACCCAATTGATCTGATGGTAATTCTCCTTTATTTACTTTCTGTGCATTTTTCACATCAAATAAAATGAATGCATATTCTGCCGCTATTGCTTTATCTAATGTACGTTGCCATGCATATACAAAATCTTGTGCTCGAACTGGATCACCATTTGACCATTTCGCATCACGTAATTCAAATGTATATGTCTTTTTATCTTCACTAATCTTCACATCTTTTGCCATGCCTGGTGTTGGTTTATTATCTTTATCTAGACGATATAAACCTTCCATTGCATTTACAAATACACGGAAAGATACAGAATCCGTTGATTTAGATGTATCCATTGAAGGAATTTCAGCTGTTTCTAGCAAATTTAAAACTTGTTTATCTGCCATTTCCTTATTCGATTCTTTCTTCGTTGTCGAAGCCTTCTCACCATTCCCACATCCTGCAACCAATACACTCGTCGTTAACGCAAGTGCAGCAATTGTTGTTGTCTTTCTCTTCATTCTTCCTTCCCCCAATCTATATGTATAAGTTAAATCTTGTATAATATATTTCATTATACAAAAGATTCTGATTATTTTAAATATTTATTTTAACAAACATAGAAAAA
Source organism: Bacillus sp. AY18-3 (assembly GCF_008042305.1). NCBI lineage: Bacteria > Bacillati > Bacillota > Bacilli > Caryophanales > Bacillaceae > Bacillus > Bacillus sp. AY18-3. Next base: position 240,443 of record NZ_QKQR01000002.1, read on the forward strand.
AGCGGTCGGAAGTTTCTTTCCAGCCGCTTTTTTGAATCGCATTTACTTGTAATCCATCCTCTATATCAAATGGATTTTGAACCTTAAATATTTCGTCCATCATCTTCAAAAACTCTTCTTCATTTTTAGATTCACCATTAACCGTAAGCGAGTACGGTTCCACTTCACCCAATTTATAATCGACAACAAATTGAATCGTCACCTTTTGTCTTGGTGCTCCCGCGTTATATCCTTGGAATTCTACTAATTCTAACCCTTCCGTTCCACGATAATATATCCAATCTGAATTTTGAAAATAATTTTCGAAAGATTCACCTATTGAAAAGAAAGGATATTCATAAAGCGAGCTTGTACGAACCTTTTGTATAACGTCTCGATCAGTCGGAAAAAAGAAATGACTAAAAAATATGCTAGCAACTGCTAAAATAGTAACAATTGTCGCTCCCATTTTGCTCGTTCCGCCGCTATCATGGATAAGATAGTTTTCAACTGATTTATCTTTTATTTCTCTTGCTTTTATTCGGTATATACGTCTTTCCACAAATTGATAGTATAATCCATTTGCAAAAATCCCCATTCCAAACAGAATAAAAATGAGTAATAAAAACGTAAGAGGCACCATATTAATGATTGGCAGTGCTACATTGAAACCCATATAATAAGAAAACGCATCACACGCTACTAATAACAATACAAATAATGCTGCCGGTAAATAGTACTTACGATATCCAAGCCAACCTATATTGAAAATAGTTGCCCAACCATTCCAGCTCCACCTAGCAATCCGCTTATTCTCAAGCTCCCATTTCCTTTTGTAATACGGATATTGTCTCCCTACATATACTTCTAGTTCTTTATCTATTAACGAGCTACTTTCACCTTGTTCATTATCCAACTTTCGCTGACAACTTGCACAATTTAACTGTTCCTCCTCGCAAGGTTGCCCACAATTTATACATTTCAAAACAATCCCTCTTCCCATCCATACGTCATTTCAAAATACCTTCGTGTTTTAATAACCACTCTTTCCTCCATAAACCACCAGCATATCCAACAAGCTTTCCACTCTTTCCTATTACACGGTGACATGGAACGATTATTGAAATTGGATTCCGACTATTTGCCCCTCCTATCGCCCGTACAGCTTTCGTATTTCCAACCTTCTCTGCAATATCTAAATATGAAGCACTTACGCCATAAGGGATAGTATAAAGCGCATCCCATACATTTTTTTGAAATACTGTTCCCTCAGCAGATAGCGGGACTGTGAACTCTTTTCTTTTCCCCTTAAAATATTCATCTAGCTCATTTATACATTGATCTATTATTTCATTTTTATGTTCTTCTTGTCTCTCATCAACAAATATAACAGACGTAATTCCTTTATCGTTCGCTGTAATTTCCAGCAAGCCTAATTCACTTTCATAATAAGCCTGGTACATATGTCATCCTCCAATTCAATTCATATTAATTATTGTAACACGAATAGACAAAATTTTTCGTATAAGCGTTTTATTAGGGAAACAAAAACAAGAATGATACAATGTAAGAAAATTCAATCTAGGAGGCTATTAGATGAATTCTGAACTTTTTTCACCTTATACAATTAAGGACGTTACATTAAAAAACCGTATCGTTATGTCACCTATGTGCATGTATTCATCAGAAAACGAGGATGGCCAAGTAACTAATTTCCATCACGTTCATTACGGAACAAGAGCTGCTGGTCAAGTTGGTTTAGTTATGATCGAAGCAACAGCCGTGTTACCTGAAGGAAGAATTTCTAATAAAGACCTAGGTATATGGGATGATAACCTAATTGAAGGCTTACATAAAACGACAACTTTTATACATGATAACGGCGCAAAAGCCGCCATTCAACTTGCTCACGCCGGAAGAAAAGCTGAATTAGAAACGGATGCTCTCGCTCCATCCGCAATTCCGTTTAATGAAACTATGAAAATCCCAGTAGAAATGAGTATACAGCAAATAAAAAAGACCATATTAGCTTTTCAAGAGGCTGCAATACGATCCAAACAAGCTGGATTTGACGTTATTGAAATACACGGCGCTCACGGTTATCTTATTAATGAATTTCTTTCTCCACTTTCTAATAAACGGACCGATGAATATGGAGGTTCACCTGAAAATCGCTATCGTTTCTTACGTGAAATCATTGACTCAATAAATGAAGTTTGGAACGGACCGTTATTTGTTCGTATTTCAGCAAACGATTATCATCCTGACGGTTTAACGGTTCAAGATTACGTTCCATATACAAACTGGATGAAAGAACAAGGAGTAGATTTAATTGATTGTAGTTCTGGAGCTGTTGTTCCGGCACACATCGATGTATATCCCGGGTATCAAGTGCAATATGCTAAACATATTAAAGAACATGCTAACATTGCAACTGGGGCTGTTGGTTTGATTACGACTGGAGTACAGGCAGAACAAATTTTAAATAATAACGAAGCAGATTTAATTTTTATCGGACGTGAGTTACTTCGCAATCCTTACTTTCCAAGAATAGCCGCCAATGAACTTAGTTTTGAGTTAGAAGAACCGTATCAATACAAACGAGCACCGGGGAAACTCCATACAAATAAATAAAACCGAGAATAATATGTACTACTGAATCTAGAGGAATAAAAAGTATACTATAAGATAACGTATGTTATTTCATAATATCGTTTTAAGGTGGATCAACATTTTGCTTGATACACCTATTTTTTTATGTATTTATCTCCCTTTCTGAATATGTGACAGGGTTAAAAATCGAATTCCACAATCATGATTACGAAAAAAAACAATTCCTCAGATTAAGTGAGAAATTGTTTTTTCATATAGTAGTATTCTACATATTAATTCGTTTGTTTCGTTTATAACTCCAACAATTTTAAGTATCATTTACAAATAAGAACGATGCGCTGGCCATGAACCTTGAAGCTTGCGAAGTTGCACAATTTGCCCGGTATGATAAGCATCGTGCAAAAGGATGTTCATATATTGTTGCCAAATTGGTAGAGAAGGAGTTAATTGATTTAGTTCTGCTTCTTGAAGGGATATTAATGCAGATTGTAAGGCATCATGCACTTGAATTGTTCGCAACACTGTTTGTTGCCAATCCCTCTCATCATTACGTCCACCTTGGACAAACGTTTCATCATTATTTTGTGGCGCCACAAATGTTTCATCTTGATGCAAGCGGGCAAGTAAGCGTTCTTTAAAGATAAGTAAATGGTTTACATTTTCCCAAATCGTATTACTAGCCTCTCCTTCTGGTTGCCAACATGCTTGTGCAGCAGTAAGGTGCTTTAACGCGTCTGATAAAGGTGGATACCATTCTTCTTCGTAAAACACTTGCTTAATTCCATTTTGCAACATTTCTTTTTTACTCATTCTTATATCCTCCTTTTGCAAATCTCCCAAAAATACGGAGTAGTACATATAGGACTTTTATATCTTCGGAACCCAATTCCCTTCAGATTTTACTCAAACAGATTATTTCCAAATAGAAAGTATATTCTATTTGATTTATTGGCATTACAAACAATGGATATATGATAGTAGTATATTTTCAAATGAAGTGAAACATTCTTATAAGATGAAATCATCCGTTAGTATAATACGACTCTAAAAATAGCATTGCAATAAACGAGGTCACTTGTCGTACTAGAGTTGGAGACGTATAAAGTAAAACTTTAATCCGCGGGGGTTTTGCTGTCCACAAATAGCGGGATAAGAATGCGATTTGCATAATAAATTATCGTAAAAAAGGAGTGGGCTTCCCACTCCTTTTTTACTTTCTTATAATTGCTAAACTACATGTATTTACTATTCATTCAAGATTCAAACTTGATTTTTAATACATGCCATTTTTCACGTTTTTTATTCTATCGTTGTAATTTCATTTGAGTTATAAATATAAATACCCGTTTCTTCTCTCAATGCAGTTATATACATCCCTTTCGCCACATCTTTCGCTGAAATTGGTTTATACTTTTTGAAAGCCCCTTTAAATATAAAAGGAATGATACGAGATAACTTTTCAGCCATTCGTTCACCGAAACGAAATTCTTGTCGATTTCCTACTAATAAAGATGGCCTAAAAATGTGAATACCACCAATGACTAACTTTTGTAATTCCTCTTCCATTCTCCCTTTAACTTGCGAATAAAAGAAAAACGATTTAGGTTTTGCTCCCATTGAAGACACAACAAGGAAATTTTGTACTCCTTGTTTTTCAGCTAAACAAGCAGCTCGTAACGTATATTCATAATCTACCTTTTTGAAATTTGCCTTTGTTTTTGCTTTTTTGATTGTTGTTCCTAGACAACTAAATACGTCATCTACAGCAAAAAACTCTTTATATTCCTCTAACATCGAAAAATCTATTTGCTTTTGCTGTAATTTTTCATGTTGCCATTGCATTGGTTCCCTTACAAAAATAGTAACCGAATCGTAGTAATCTGATTCAAGTAATAGACGCGTTATCTCTTGTCCAACTAAACCACTTGCACCAAGTACTAACGCTGTTCGCTTATTCATATATGCATATACCTCTTATTTTACTTTTCTCTCCTTCAGTAAAATACAACTTTTAGGAGTTTCCTGCTCTCATTTTACCACAAGTAAAGCACTATGCGTACGCATAGTGCTTTACTCACTCTTTTTTCTCATCTTTCTCTCGCAATTTTGTTACTGTTGATGCATCTCCTAAATTACTTATTAATCTTCTTAAAAAAATTAAGACTAATGCTAATGGTAATACTACCGCTAATATCAATAAAATAGCTTCCATTAAGTAACCCAAACACTCATCCCCCTCTACACCCTCCTTTCAAATATATGAACGTAGCGTTGTCACATATGCATGCATTCCTAAAAATAACACATCCAAATTTGACAACTTTATAACAAAAACAAATCGGAATGATTATTATTTATTGCAACTTTATAAAAGATGTATTATACTAAGTTCGCAAACTAAAACGTAATTATTCCGTTTTGTATTAAAATGATATTTTTCTTCTATAATTGGGGAAAATATATCCGTAAAAAAAGAAAAGAGGAGAACTTCATGCCTAAAAGATTGACTATATTTTCATTCTTACTTATTTTCACTTTAATTTTTACTGGCTGCTCAAATAAAAAAGAAGGTAATGCCAAGAAAGACGGAAAGCTAACTGTTTATACTACTATTTTTCCTCTTGCAGATTTTGCAAAAAAAATTGGTGGCGACTATGTAACTGTTGAAGCGATTTACCCACCTGGTGCAGATTCACATACATTTGAACCAAGTCAAAAACAAACAGTACAAGTTGCAAAAGCCGATTTATTCGTTTATAACGGCGCTGAATTAGAACCATTTGCTGAAAAAATGGAAAAAGCATTACAAAAAGAAAATGTTAAAATTGTAAATGCATCAAAAGGTATTGAACTGCGTACTTCTACTGAAGAAGAGTATCATGATCACGGAGACGGCCATAAAGAGGATGAACATCATCACGATAAAGACCCACACATTTGGTTAGACCCTACTCTAGCAATGAAACAGGCAGAAAAAATTAAAAATGCACTTGTAGAATTACAGCCTGATCATAAACAAGAGTTCGAAAAAAATTTCGCAGCACTGCAAACAAAATTTACTGATTTAGATGATCAATTTAAAGCAGCTGTTGCGAATGCAAAAACGAAAGACATTTTAGTTTCTCATGCGGCTTATGGATACTGGGAACAACGCTATGGCCTGAAACAAATTGCTATCGCTGGTATTTCAGCTTCTAATGAACCATCTCAAAAACAGCTTGCTGACATTACAAAAACAGTAAAAGAACATAATCTACAATATATTTTATTTGAAACATTCTCTACACCAAAGGTAGCGTCCGTAATTCAAAAAGAGACGGGTACAAAAATTTTACGCTTAAATCATCTTGCTACTATTTCTGAAGATGATGCGAAGAGCAATAAAGATTACTTCACTTTAATGGAAGAAAACGTAAATACATTAAAAGAAGCTACTAACTAATCAAATTTTTAAAAGAAGCTGAATATGTCATTCAGCTTCTTTTTTATTTGTTCTTACTTGACTTGACCAAAATAACAAGTAAAATTATCCATATTAGCTTTTAAGCTATATTAATTTAGAAGGTGAGTTGGAATTATGACTCTTCACATTTGTGAAGTTACAGCAAAAAATTGGCGTTCGGTAGCTGCTTTAAACGTCGCAAAAGACCAGCAGCAATTTATTGAAAGCAATGCGTTTTCTCTAGCAGAATCATTATATGAGGGAAACGGAACGTCAGTAGGTTTATATGATGGAGAAACACTTGTAGGATACGCAATGTATGGATGGTATTGGGAAAAACGTAAAAGTGTGTGGTTAGATCGCTTTATGATTGACGAGCAATATCAAGGAAAAGGATACGCAAAACGTTTCCTTCGCATACTCATTCAATTCTTACAAGATAAATTTGAATGTAAAATAATTTATTTAAGTTTACATCCAGACAACAAACTCGCAATGGGATTATACGAGTCATTTGGTTTCCGTTTAAATGGTGATATTGATGACGAAGGTCCAGTTGTAGGTGTTGTAATGGAGTTACTATTAGATGAACATACAAGCCTGTGAAAACAGGCTTTTTATTATCCTTCGTTTTTTGCAATCTAGCATTTTTCTACAAAATACTTAGTTAAGTTAAAAAAATAAGCCTGCAATATATGCAGACTTATTTCACACACTCCCCGAAATGTTCTTGGAACCATTCTTTATTAATATCTTTTCCGATAAACACAACTTCACTTACTCGTTCTTCGCCCTCTTGCCACTCTCTATCATATGATGCAGCAAACAGTGTATGCACACCTTGGAAAACGATACGTTTATCTACTCCATCAATCGATAAAATTCCTTTGTAGCGATATAAATACTCCCCTAGCTCTTGAACGACAGCTGACATCCACTCATTTAGTTTTTGTAAATCTAACGGTCGCTCTTCGCGTAGTACAAACGACTTTACCCCTTCTAAATGATTATGCTCTTTATGAGGATAAATTTGTAACGTATCTTTCGTTTTAAACGTTTGAATTTGTAGTAACGATGGAATATCTACATCACAGTTAGTCGCCTCGATTAACTTTGCAGTTGGGTTAATACCTTGCAGTTCCTGCAATAGATTTTCCTTTTCACTTTCATCCACTAAATCTAATTTATTTACTAAAACGACATCAGCAAATGCAATTTGTTCCTTTGCTTCTAGTCCTTTTTCAAAATGTTTATGTATATGATAACTATCTACTACTGTTACAACGCCGTTAATTTGGTATGCAGATTGAATCACAGGATCTAAAAAGAATGTTTGAATAATCGGACCTGGATTTGCAAGACCAGTCGTTTCAATTACTAATCCATCAAATTCCATTTTACCTTCTGCTTTTACGTCCAGTAATTGTTTTAAAGCGACTAGTAAATCTTCACGTACAGTACAACATAAACATCCATTCGTCATCTCCATAATCTCTTCTTCGACATTCATAATCAGCTGATTATCAATACCAATTTGTCCTATTTCATTTACAATCACTGCTAATTTATGACCGTGATTTTCTGATAAAATGCGATTTAATAATGTCGTTTTCCCTGATCCAAGAAAACCAGTTAATATTGTTACTGGAATCATTTCGTACATCTCCTTATAGCTATATGTTTTTACATTATAGCATATAGAGAAAATCGTTTTTGTAGCAAAACATATTTATTGTATGTACGACACTGTAACTATATAATAATATGTAGCAAGAAAGCCTTTTCAAAAAATGATTCATTCATCAAGGAGGTACTTATAATGGAACGAGTTCAAATGGCCGAAACACTAGAATTTTCTCGTATTATTCAAGGTTTTTGGCGTTTAGCAGAATGGAATATGCCAAAGCAAGAGTTACTTTCTTTTATGGAAGCTTGTATGGATATTGGAATTACTACTTTCGATCATGCTGATATTTATGGCGGATATACGTGTGAAGGATTATTTGGAGAAGCGTTACAACTCAAGCCTTCCTTACGCGAAGACATGCAAATTATCACAAAATGCGGAATCGCTCCCCCATCACCAAAATTTCCAGAGAGATATGTTGCGCACTACAATACGAGTGCTGAACATATAATAAAAAGCGCGGAAGACTCACTACAAAACTTACATACAGATTATATTGATGTACTGCTCATTCATCGCCCTGATCCATTTATGGATCCAAATGAAGTAGCAGAAGCGTTCTCACGCTTAAAGCAAGAAGGAAAAGTCCATCACTTCGGTGTATCTAACTTTTTACCTTCACAGTTTAATATGTTAAGTTCTTATTTAGATTTCCCGCTCATTACAAATCAAATTGAAGTATCTGCGATGCAGCTTGAACATTTCGAAAAAGGGACAATTGATTTATGCCAAGAAAAGCGAATCAATCCTATGATTTGGTCGCCTCTTGCTGGCGGAGAAATCTTTACTGGTCAATCAGAACGTGCTGTACGTTTACGTGAAACTTTACAGAAGGTTGCTACTGAACTAGATGTTACTAGCATCGATACAGTTATGTATGCATGGCTGCTTGCTCATCCAGCTAACATGATGCCAATCGTTGGATCTGGTAAATTAGATCGTGTTAAAACAGCCGCCCTTGCTACAAAAGTTAATTTAGATCGTCAACAATGGTTTACAATTTTCGAAAGCTCTAATGGACATCCTGTACCATAATACACAAAAAGAAGAGCTGTTTCTTTACAGCTCTTCTTTTTCATATGTATTTCTAGTCATGGCAAATACACACATATCCCTTAATCCATTTCCATCTACCGCTACACTCGCACTTTCCAATGTACCTTCTAACTTAAATCCTAATTTCTCAGGTATCGCTCTACTCTTCTTATTTAAAGAATCACATCGAATTTCTACGCGATTTGCTTTCAGCTCAGAAAAAGCATAATCTGTTATACCCTTTGCAGCCTCTACCATATAACCCTTTCCACTAAACCTTGAATCAATCCAATACCCAATTTCAAATTGAGGTATATCCCAATTAATACGATGCAATCCAGCTGATGCAATAAATTCACCTGTTTCTTTCGAAAAAACTAGTAATCTTAAATCCTCACGCTGTAAAAATTGAATATGCGATTTTCTAATGCTCACTTCTACTTCTTCCTCTGTTTGCTCTTTTTGTGCAAAAACCATCCAAGGTTTTAATTCTTTCATAGAAGCTTGAATTGCATCGTATACAGATTTACCGTCACCCGGTTTCGGCATTCGAATAAATAGCCTATCAGTATAAAATTCAGAAGGAAAATCAAATAATAACGGATTCACTTTCAACACTCCTTTTAATTCTTTTATATATAATAATATCCATCTCAAACTATACAGTAAAGAAATTTCTGAATTTTATACATTTTAATTATTTACCTCTACCGCTACACGAACTCCAGATTCAATTGCACCTTGTATCCATCCGTGATATAACGTTGTATGATCACCTGCAAAGTATAATCTCCCCTCTGGTTTTATAATCGCTGGTTGTAGCTCAGATTCTTGACCTGCCTGAAATAGCGCAAATCCTCCAAGTGCATATGGATCCAATGTCCAACTTTTTGATATGCCAGACATGAACTCATCATATACTTGACCGCCTAATATGGTCGCTAAATTTTGTAGTGTGTAATAAATACGATCACCTTTTGATAACCCATCCCATAACAACGCATCATAAGACCATGTATAGCTTCCTAACATCATAGCAGGTCCTTTTTCTCCAATTCCGTGACTTGGATAATAGGCGTAACGAATTGGTAAATCCGTTATAATTCTGCCACCTAATTGTCCTTGTTCTTCCCAAAATCGACTTTTAAATTGAATTCCTATTTTCGTCGCTGGCATATAATGCAATTCACGAATCGCTTTCCATTTTTCATGAGATATAGAATTAAATGGATCTACTTCCACAAAGCGCATTGTCGAAAATGGAATTGTAATAATAACTAAATCCCCTGTAATACTACTATACTCAAAAGTTTCCTCGTTTCGATAGAAAGCTGTCACACCATTATCATGTTGTTGTAGCTTCATTAATTTTTGATTATATATAATATTTTCTTCTAATTGTGGTAAAAAGGACTTCGGTAATCTATCATTCCCGCCTACTATTTCACAAAATCCACTCTCCACTTGCATAATATATAAAAAGCGTAACGTCTCAACAAATGACCTTTCCAAAAAACCTTCTAAATCTAATAAAACACCAATCATCTCGATTGTTACTGGTGAAAAGTAAGTATTATATTGATAAGGGTAATACTTTAAAAATTGTCCTGTAGAGTATCTCCCAAAATCCTTTACTACAATATCCCAATTTTTCTCTGGGTTCTTTTTTATAAAATTTATAATGGGCTGCACCGCTAACATTAATAGCTCCTCAGACGTTTTCCCAACTTCATTCATTTCCACAGGATACTTTAATATACTTGGATCTTTTTCATATTGTTTTAATGTCGTTTTTCGGCCATTTACGTAAACGATATCTGTCTCATTCCTATTAATAAAAGGGCTTACCTGTAGCCCGAATTTTCTTATATATGCCATCGTTAATGTGTGCGAATACGGAATTCTCATTGCCCCAACATCTAAATATAATCCGGTATCTTCCATTCTAACCGTCTCTATGCGGCCACCTACCCGGTTGTTTGCTTCAAAAATCTTCACATCATGTCCTGCAGCTTTTAATAAAGATGCCGAAACCAACCCAGCCATACCGGCCCCTACTACTATAATTCGCTTCGGACGAGTCGTCTTCTTTAACCCTTTATTTATAACTTTTAACGTTTCATCCATCTCAGTGTTATACATTATATCTTTCTGCACAATTCCACCCCTTACTTCATAAAGTGAAACTATAATCAGTGGGGGGTCTTCCCCTACTGATTATAGTTGAACCAATCGGGCTTTTATGGGCATTAGTGGTTTAGTGCATTTTATTCATAAATTCCTATAAACATAACAACATAGAAAGAGGAATATTCACTAAAAGTACATAAGAGTTAGCTTTCACACCTCTTCACGCTTCGTATAATATAGCAACAGCAAAGAAGGAGTGGTTAAAAATGAAACAAACTTACGACTACCACGCTACAAAGAAGTATTTAGAAGAAAAGAAACAACAACTATGCAACAAACTTAGTTGTAAGCATCTATCTAAAAAAGAGCGTGAACAACTAAAACTTGAGATTGATAACTACGAATATATATTAAATTTAGCCGAAATGAATCATTATGAACGAGGATTTTCTCGTTAAAAGTAAATATAGAATTTATCCACTTTTTATTTTGAGCATTTTATTACGCATTTTTCGTAAGTAAATATATAATAGGATGTACATTAAGATTGAGAGGTATATTCTATGATCAAATTAAGCGTATTAGACCAATCACCTATTTCAGATGGTAGTACAGCAGCCCAAGCTTTTTCACATACAGTTACACTTGCGCAAGAAGTTGAAAAACTCGGATATACACGCTTTTGGGTATCGGAGCATCACAACTCTGTCAGCCTTGCTGGTTCAAGTCCTGAAATACTTATTTCACATATTGCAGCAAAAACAGATCGTATGAGAGTGGGTTCAGGTGGTGTTATGTTGCCGCACTATAGCCCATATAAAGTTGCTGAGAATTTCCGTGTTTTAGAAGCGCTTTATCCAAATCGTATTGATCTTGGTGTCGGCAGAGCACCTGGTGGTATGCCAATTGCAACTCGCGCACTTCAAGAAGGCAAAATGGTCTCACTTGATCAATACCCAGAACAAATTGCAGATGTTGCAATGTACTTACATGATCAAGTACCAGAAAACCATCATTATGCAAATTTAAAGGCTACTCCTGTCATTCCAACATCTCCCGAGATGTGGATGCTTGGTTCTAGCGGAGAGAGTGCAATGATTGCCGCAAAACAAGGTGCTTCTTTTGCATTCGCACAGTTCATTAACGGATACGGTGGCCCTGAAGTAATGACTGCTTATCAAGAACAGTTCCAACCTTCTTATTTAGGAGATAAACCAAAATCAATCGTCTCTATTTTTGTTATTTGCGGAGAAACGAATGAAGAGGCGGAAAAAATTGTTTCTAGTTTAGATTTATCAATCTTATTACTAGAACAAGGAAAGCGTACAACTGGTACTCCTTCTATCGAAACTGCACAAAATTATTCATACAGCGCTTATGATTTATTCCGTATAAAAGAAAATCGTCAACGTATGATCGTCGGTGATCCATCTTCTGTGAAAGAACAAATCGTAAACTTAAGCAAAGCGTACAATACTGATGAATTTATGATTGTCACAATTACTCATCGATTTGAAGATAAATTGAATTCTTATCGCTTACTAGCAAATGCTTTTCATTTATAATGACAAAAGGGAGATACATCAATTATGATGCATCTCCCTTTTTTACTACTTATTATTTTTGTCGTCTATATATTCAATAGCTTCTTTTAATAGTTCATCAAAATCCTTAGGATAATCATGATTTAAATTGGGTATAACTTTAAACTCATGTTCTATATTCTTATCTCTTAATAATTGTACAAATTGCTGCGTACATTCGAAACAATCTTCATCTTGATCCCCACACACTATATATCCCTTTATATTTTTATTCTGTAACACTTCCAACAACTCATTCCATTCTTCAATCTCTGGAAGCCACGGCGCCACAAAAATAAAACCATCTACATCTATATCTTTTTGTAAAATTGTATACAAAGCTACTCTTGTGCCAGCAGAAAAACCACCAATTATTACACTTTCTACTGTATGATTTTCTATAAACATAACGTAATGCTCTTTTAATTCCTCTTTCCCTCTATGTTTATCATCCCAAACAAATCCATCTGAAAACTGAATTTGCGAAGATTGTGGTAAAGCTAACGTATAATCTTGTGTCAAAACAGATTTCCAATATGGTTCTATTATTTCTATATTTTCTTGATCCCCGTGCATTGCAATAAATAGTTTTCCTTCTTTATTGCTGTCTAAATATTTCACGTCTGCTCGTTCTGTTTTCTTTGCTAATTCTTCTCTTTCTTTACATAATTGAACCATTTTATGAAACTCTTCAAATTTATGTAGTGGTGTTAAATCATCGTCCGAAATTAAATACTCATTTCCGTACCAAAATCCATTGTCTATAATAGCTTCCTTCATTATCTGTAACGCTTCTTCTTCAAGCCCCGCTGCACTCGCTAGCGCATATTTAAAATTATATATTTGCGCTTTATTCCCCACTACACCTTTAGCATGCTCCATTATATAAGTGTACGCTTCCAAACTCCCTTTATTTGCGTAACAATGTAACGTTTCATTTAATAATTGAATGTAAGTCATACTATTTTTCATACATCCATTCCCCCGTAATCTTTTATAATATTTATTTCTCAAACCTTTATACCATTCTGTAATCACTGTATATAACTCACGCTAACAATACTTAATCATTACTTCTCTTCGTCCAATAAGTTTAGTATAAAATTTAATAAACTGAAAAATCAATATTTTACTAAACAAAAAAAGACAACAATATATTTATTGTTGTTTTCAATACATCTACCCACTCTTTTGTTTTTTTCTGTCTGGTTTACTTGAAACTAAATAGTGTTTTTCTGAAATATATAAGTCTCTTTTTAATATACGATTTAAATACGGCCCTAATTTCATCCCGCATATAAGGCGATCTTCACTACCTTCAACAATTGGAAACATTTCTTTTTCTGTTACGTATTGATCTACTGCTTTTTGTACGATATCAATTTCTTTAACTAGGTTTAGATTTTCTTCTGTATGTTCAAATACCTCAAGCGTTTCCTTCGTAATAAGAAAACTATTTGTTGGAAATGCAAGTAAATACGGCTTTAACAAATCATAATTTACTGTATAATCATCATTTACTAATACTGTATAAACAATATTAGCATTCGTTTCTAGAAACTTAGCCATCGCTTGTTCTAATTCATCTTTCGTAATTTCACGCTCTTCTTTTCCAGTTCTGAAAAAGCGAAACATTGCATCGCCTCCTTTTTACTATATTATAGCATAAAAGAAAACTGAAAAATGACAAAAAAAGCCATTGAAAGAATTTTTCAATGACTTTTTTCTTTATATACTTATATTTATTTTAAGAACGCACTTAGCATCCATACATGTTGTTCTAATGTTGTATGAATCGCTAACAACATGTCTGCTGATGTTTCATCGCCAGCTTCGCCAGCAACTTCCATACCTTCTTTTAATTCTTGAATAAGTGCAGAGTAATCATTCACTAATGTTTGCACCATTTCTTCTGCAGATTCCTTGCTTGTCCCTTCACTCACACTAGATGTTGCAAGATATTCTTTCATTGTCGCTAGCGGTTTACCTTCCAACGCTAAAATACGTTCTGCTAATTCATCAATATTTGTTCCAGCTTCATTGTAAAACTCTTCAAATTTCTCATGTAACGTAAAGAAGTGTGGTCCTGTCACATACCAGTGATAATTATGTAGTTTCACATATAACACATTCCAGTTTGCTACCTGCTTGTTTAATACTTCAACAACATTTGTTTTCGTACTCATACAATCCACTCCTCTTATCATTTCATAATGTTTATCTTTTAATAACCTAGTTACATGTTACCATACATTTCCTATCCTTTCGAACGATTGGCTCATATGTAACAAAGTTTTAACACCTTTAATACTTCCCTAATATCTTTTAATTCATGTATGTTTTCAAACACTTCATACGTCTAATTGTCCAAGCTCATACATATGCATAATAGTAAATCAAGCTCATCGTAGTAGAAAGAGGGATAACATGGACAATCAACAATGGCAAGTAGCAAAGAAGGTCGCTGCTACTTATATTGGAACAGTCGTTGGAGCTGGATTTGCTACTGGACGAGAAATCGTTGAATTTTTTACAGTGAACGGATTATATGGAACAATTGGCATATGTGTAAGTGGATTTTTTTTTATTTGGCTTGGCACAAAGATGATGTTACTTTCATCACAAATCGGTGCATTTTCAGCGCAAGAATTTAACAAATATTTATTTGGGGATGTAGTTGGCAATGTTGTAAACACACTATTATTACTCGTATTATTTGGTGTAACGAGCGTTATGTTATCAGGAGCTGGGGCGGTATTTGAAGAGCAACTTCGTTTACCAAGACAACTTGGTATTTTCATTATATTGATCGCCTGTCTCATTATAGGTAGTCGCGGATTACAAGGGGTTTTTGAAGTTAATACACTTGTCGTACCTATTATGATGATTTTTATTATCGGACTTGCTATTACAACTTTTTTTCACGGTACAACTCCTATTAGTGACACTATTCCTGCAGAAAGCTGGAATATGAAGTGGATTACTAGTCCTATTACATATGTCGCCTTAAATCTTTCTCTCGCCCAAAGCGTTCTCGTCCCGTTAGCCAGTGAAGTAAAAGATCGAAAGGCCATTTTATGGGGCGGTATTTTAGGCGGTGCAGGACTTTCTTTAATTTTATTATGTAGCCATTTAGCTATTTTATCAGTCGATCAATTTTATCAATATAATATCCCAATGGCTGAAGTCATAAGAAAATTCAATGCAACTTTTCACTTTTTCTTTGTTCTTATCATTTTCGGTGAAGTGTTCACAACTTTAGTTGGTAATGTGTTCGGAATGACAAAACAAATTCAATCCATCACCAGATGGAAAAGTAACAATATTATTTTCTTCATTTTACTAATTAGTTATTGCTTTAGTTACATTGGTTACAGTGAATTACTCCACATTCTATATCCTATAATTGGATGGGTCAGCATCATTTTACTGCCAATTATTGCTTTTAAACAACTTCAAAAAACATAAAAGAAGCATCCATGTTATTGGATGCTTCTTTTATGTTCATTCACAATCATCGCATACTTCCCAGTACGGCCCCATTTCGAGTGCTAAATATGGCTTTAATTGCAACCGAATCATCCGACTAGGCATACGTTCTAAAACGAATTGAATTCCTTCTTCCTCTTCGTCTAATTCAACTTTTGAAATCGCAATTCTTTGCATAGTAGAAATAGGCATTCCATCTTTATATAAAGTGATTTTCACCTCATCATATTCATTAAAATACAATTCAACACTCATTTGATTTTTCAACAGTTCATCAACAATTTCATATTTATCATTTCGTTCCTGGATTATATATTTCCAGCCGCCTCTACCTTCTTCTTTCGGAGCTGCTTGAAATAATGTCATCAAATCCTCGTATAGCATAAGATAACCCCTCTCTTACTAAAAAACGATGAGTATTTTATATACCCTTTATCTCTATCACTATCCATATGTATTGTACCATATATCGTCGTTTTTACCGTATTCATTTGCTTCATAATTGCATGTAAAACACCTGATTCTCTTCATTATTATATGAATTGTCTCTCATTATATTTCTTAATATGCTTCTAACGCTTTCCAATCATATCAAACATAAGTAAATGCACTCTTTGTCCATCCTCCGCTTAGTATTTCCTTACAATAACAAAAAAGAAGAGTGACTTTTATCACTCCCCTTAAAAGAATTTCCCCGTAGCTACTAACGCTAATACTAGTATTAAAATTGTAAATAATAATGATACAATGAAACTAAAAATAGGTAATGCTTTCTTTTCATTCTTCTTAAAGAGTAACTTTAAACTAAGAAAGATGTTTACTGGTACAAGTATAAAATAAAAATATTTAACAATTTGCACCGAACTATTCGAAAGTGTTTTTAAAATAAACACTTCAATTAGAAAGACAATAAAAAATGAAATACTTAACCAAAATGAGACATAACTAAGCCAAGAATGTCTTTTGGTACCCCAATAAACTCCCATAGTAATCTCCTTTATTTGCATTTTATACGATTATAATTATACACAAAGCAAACAAATACCTCTATTTTTCGACAAATATCATACAAAATATACCTTTAAATATTATAAAGATACTCTCAATCTCATTTCATTTTACATAATAAAAACAGACTACTCCAATAGCATACTGCTATTTTGGAGATAGTCTGTCCTCTGTTAAACTTTAAATCTTTCAATTAACCCTTGTAACTCTTCAGCCATTTGAGATAATGTACCAGCCGCCGAACTAATCTCCTCAATGGACGCTAGTTGTTCTTCTGCTGATGCTGCAACGTTTTGAGTACTCGTCGCATTGTTCTGTGCTGTCATTGCAATTTGACCTACTGAAATAGACACTTCATTTGCACCTTTTGACATCCCGTTAGCCGTTTCAACCATCGTTTTAATTTGATCTGCAATTTCATTTGTAGATAGTAAAATCTCAGTAAAGTTTTGCTTCGTTTCATTCGCAATAACAAGTCCAGATTGAACTTCTTCATTTACATGCCCCATAGATTTTACAGTCTTACTCATGTCATCTTGTATTTCACATATTAATTTACTAATTTCACTAGAAGATACACTAGACTTCTCCGCCAATTTACGTACTTCATCTGCAACAATCGCAAATCCTCTTCCGTGCTCTCCTGCTCTTGCAGCTTCAATTGCCGCATTCAAAGCTAGAAGATTCGTTTGATCTGCAATATTTTGAATGACTTCTAGTATGTCACCAATTTGTTTTGATTTATTATTTAGCAACTGTATAACTTCATCTGATTGTGAAACAGATTCTGCAATAGACTGCATTTGATTTACTGTTTTTCCTACTAGTTTCCCGCCATCTTCTGCTTTTTCACGAGTATGAGCAGAAGCCGTACTAATTGATGATGAACTATTTGCTACATGCTGAATTCCTTCTGTTACATCAAATAATAACATTGCACCATTTTCTACGCTCGTTGTTTGCGTTGTTGCCCCGCTCGATATTTCATCCATTGCCATTGTAATTTGCTCAGTCGCTTCACTCGCTTGTCTTACACTTGCCGTTAGCTCTTCTGATGCTGCTGCAACATGTCCAGCCGACGTATTAATTCTTCCAATTAACGTTCGCAATGCATCTGTCATCTCATTGAATCCTTTTGCAAGTTGGCCAATTTCATCATTAGAATGAATCTCGATTGTTTGCGTTAAATCTCCCTCACTTATTTCTTTAGAAGTAGCAACTAATCTTTTTAATGGCTTCGTTATAGAAAGTGTCACAAAATAAATAAGTGCTCCGCCTATAACTAATGAAATGAACATAACAATTAACATATTATAAAATACAGGCTGCGCAGCTTCAATTATTTCATTTGAGTACATCGTTCCACCGATTTTCCAACCTGTTTTTACATTTGTAGCAAATACCATTTGTTTTTCGCTGCCATCATACATATATGAAAAAGCACCATGGTTATCTTCATAAATTTTCTTCGCCCAAGAATCAGCTGCTTTTTCTCCTGATTTTTCTTGAGGATGTGCAATTATTTTTTGTTTTCCATCTAAAATGAAAGCATATCCCTTTTTACCGATATTGATTAACTTTGTTGTTTTTAATAAATTATCTAAACTTAAATCTATTGCTACAACACCGTTTTTATCTTCTGCTTGTTTTGCAATCGTTACGACAATATGTCCATTTCCTTGCGCCTTATACGGCTCAGTAACGACAATACCCCCTTGTTTTGCCACTGCATCTTTATACCAAGAACGTTCTGTTGGATCATAGTCTGCTGCCATTTGTATATTTGGTTCTTGCACAAATTTCTTATCATTCCCAGCAAAGTATACTTGTTCAACATCTTTATTCAAATTAATATATTGAGATAACATTTTTCTTAATTCATCTTGATTATCCCCTTGATACATATTACCTTGAATCACCCGTGCAAAATTATTTACATCATTAAATTTCGCCTCAATCATTTGATTGATTAAATTATCTAATATTTTTATATTGTCGTGAGCACTGCTCGTAATTTGTGATTCAAAGTTCTTTTTAGCCGTTTGATAAGACATGCCTCCAATAATAGAGACAGCCGCAATTAAAATGACAAAAAACGAAATTAGTAGTTTTTTTGCTACTTTCATATCACGAAACAAATTTAATAGTCTACCCATTACAAACCTCCTGCTTTTCAATTTAAAAAGTTAAACGTAACGAATTATAAATATTTCCCAATCCCTAATTATTATTTTCATAACCTATTATGATGAATACTTTGTAAAGTTTAAACAATTAAATTCCCTTTGTCTATATATTTGAATAATATTATTATAAAATTTACAAATGCAAAAAAAGCCAAAGGGAACCACCCTTTGGCTTTTCATATTTTTTTATGCTGTTTAGAAATCTTTTTCCACTTATCACGCTCTGCTCTCGCAAGAATAGCATCTTGTTTTCTCATAAAATACGCCAGTTCTCTTTGTAATTTTTTATAGCTTTGCAAACGATTTATCGTAATAATTCCGTTATCAATTGCATTATGCACTGCGCACCCTGGCTCATTTTCATGTTTACAATCCCTAAAACGGCACGTTTTTGCTAATTCTTCAATATCAGAAAATATTGTTTGAATTGCATCGCTTCCTTCCCAAAGCTGCAGCTCCCTCATACCCGGAGTATCAATAACTAAACCACCACTCGGTAATCGGAACAATTCACGATGAGTTGTCGTATGCCTTCCTTTACTATCTTCCTCACGAATATCTCCCGTTTTTGCTACTTCAAGTCCTATGAGTGCATTTAACAAAGTGGATTTTCCAACCCCCGATGACCCGACTAAAGCAATTGTTTTTCCTGGAGAAACAAATTGCTGCAACGATTCAATACCAACATGCTCTAAACTATCAACGACGAAGATCGGAACACCAATTGCCACAGCTTCCGTTTCAACAATTTTCTGTTCCACGTCTTCACATAAGCTACTCTTTGTTAAAACAATAACAGGCATTGCACCACTTTCATACGCTAATAGTAAATAACGTTCTATTCTTCTTACGTTAAAATCATGGTTAAGTGCATTTACTAAAAATAGATAATCTACATTTGCTGCTATTACTTGTTCTTCCGTTCGAGTACCAGCCTCTTGTCTAGAAAAAGAACTTCTTCTTGGAAAAATACGATGAATAATTGCTTTCTTTTCATTCTCTATTTTCTTTATATACACCCAATCGCCAACCGCTGGATAATCTCCCTTCGTTACTGCTTCATGTCGAAACTTTCCAGACAGCTCTGCCATATATTCACCATCATTACAAATAATTCGATATATATGTTTATGCTCTAGTAAAATACGCCCTACTTCAAAGTTCTCTACAGCTTGTTCTTCAAAAAAAGAATCCCAGCCGAATGATTCTAAAATATTTTGATTCAAATTGATATCCTCCCTAGTTTAAGCTAAGCGGAAGGATCGTGCGCTCACTTATACAGTCTCGCCCTTTCCATCCACCTTTGTATTTGGTTTATGATTCATATACTTTATTTTCACCATAATACATCACCCCGTTCTCATTTTAATTACTCTCATTATATGGAATATTTATTTAAAAAGCTACCTTTTTTAACGCAATTTTCAAACATTTTATTTTTCATCATTCTAATTTGTCCACGATGACTAATCTCATCTTCTAGCACATGAAACCACAGATAGTGCTGGTTATACGCTACACCGTTAGGCCACTTTCTTTCTGACATAAGCCATTCATCATCTTGTTCATTCAAATACTTCAGAGATTCTTCTCGAACACTTTGTAGAATTTGTATATAATACTGTATTTCATTACCACGGATTGTTCTCCCCGCTTTCCCTAAATACAGTGCGTCTTCCCATATTTCTAATTCTTCTTTTGTAAAGTCGCGCTCTTGAAATGAAATAAGTTGATGGGCTTTTTCTATAGCTGCTATATGCTTTAGTAACGCTCCGATGGAATTCCCTCCACTCGTCATAATGAAATCTACTTGCTCAACTGATAGATCGTTTATTTCCTGTAATGTTACAGCCCTCGTATGCTCCAGCATGCTTACTAATTCCCCTATATTTTTTGTATAACCATCCATACTTCTTATTCGATAATCTATATTCATCTCACGCACCCCTTTCTACATTCATATTAAGGAATAACCGCTTCATATAATAGACTGAAATATATCAGATTTTTCTGTTATAATTAAATTGAATACGTAATAAACCCAAACAAACTTTCTCAATATGCTTCTATGAAATATTAAAAGGAATCAATATAAAAGAATCGAATCTTATTCACTAAAAGGAGTGGATTCGATGGAAATGTATCAATGGCTAACCGCTATACTCGTTGGTGGCATTACCGGTTTCGTTTCCCATCTAATCAATAACCAAGGTAAGTTATTGCTTCCACGCCGTTTGAAAACTTTTTTTCACTTTGGGTTTTTGACTGATATTTTCACTGGTAGTCTAGCTGCACTTCTTGGACTCGTTTTATTCGATGTTACCTTAATAAAAGAAATTATTAAAGTATCCATTGTGACTGCTATTTCCGGTCAGACTTTCTTACTGCACCAAGCGCTTGGTGGTGAGCAGGCTAAAAATAAACAAATTGGGAAAGCTGATGAGAAGATTCAAGAAATTGACAAATTATTACGACGTTAGTCTATACTTTCTTTAAAAATTATTGCTATAATAAACAATAAATATTTTCTATTGCGTCGTTTGTCAGAAGAAAGGGTGTTTCGTATGACAAAAAAGAAAATAGAAGATTTCTTAACAAACACTGAAAAAGAGGAACTGCTAGAAAACTATAAATGTTTACGAGAAGCCCGCACAAAAAGCGAAGCTAATTATTTTGGTGAAGCAGTAGACCATCTATTAAATAAAGCAAAACAACGAATTATTAAAGATGCAGGCATACATGATGAAAATGCAGCAACAGTTCAATCAAAGAGAAAAGCACTGTTTTAGTTACATTAGCTAAAACAGTGCTTTTTATTACGGGATTTTTTCACATCTATTTCACATCTTTTTCACAAATATAAGTAGTCCTATATGCTAAACTAAGTATATCCTTTTCCAAGGAACTATATGCCGATATATAAATCCCTATTTTTATAGGGATTTTTTATTTTTGGATTCCTCATAACTTTATTACGATACCTTTATACTATTTGTCTATTTTCTTTAATCTCTGCACTCAAAAACTCCTTTATGTATTTCTTCTCCTTTTATATAAAAGAGGGAACTCCCCCTCTTCTCAACTAATCTTCTAAAATAGATTTAATTTCTTCCATAACCTTTTCATTTAATGAAACTTCCACCGCTCTTACACTTTCTCTTATTTGCTCCGCTCGTTTCCCACCAGGAATAACAGTATCAATTCCTTTTTTATTTAATAGCCATGCTAAAGCTAAATGTGATACTTCAAGATTCATTTCTTTAGCTAAACCTTTTAACTTCTCAACTTTTTTAAAGTTACTCTTATATGTATTTTCTTCAAATAGATTTACACTTTGACGCCAATCGCCTTCGTTTAATTTAAAATCTTCTGTATATTTTCCACCTAGTATCCCAAAAGCAAGAGGCCCGTATGGTATAAATGAAATACCTGATTCTATACAATACGGCAAAAGTTCTTCTCCAGCAGTACGATCCAACATATTATACGGTGATTGTACAACATCTATTTGTTTGTGCTGATTCGCTTCTTTTAATTGCTCTACGTTTACGTTAGATATTCCAATTGCACGAATTTTACCTTCTTCTTTTAGACGAGCAAGCTCTCCAATTGAATCTATGTAACTTGTTTCTGGATTTGTAAAATGTAAATAATATAAATCAATATAATCAGTTTGTAATCTTCTTAAGCTATTTTCCACAGCATTTCTTAAATAGCTTCGTTCATTATTAATATAAACTTCTCCATTTAATAACGGCTGTATTCCACCTTTTGTAGCAAGTACAACTTCTTGACGTTTTCCTTTCAATACTTCTCCTACCAATTCCTCTGATCTACCGAGACCGTATGAATCCGCTGTATCAAAAAATGTAACCCCTCGCTGGATAGCTTCTTCTATTAATCGTTTTCCTTCTTCTTCGTTCACATTAGCATATAAATTATGCCCCCCTACAGCATTTGTTCCTAGCCCTAACTTCGAAATATGTAGTCCTGCCTTTTGCAATTTGGTATATTTCATTTTTTCTCCCCCTATATTTCTATTGTTCGAACATATTCGAACAATAGAAATATACCACTTTATATGTTATAGTGCAAACTATATTAACTTATACAAGCAGGTGAAAAAATGCGTACTCTCTATCATCCAAATCGAGAAGAAATTCAATTCTCTTCTGTCTTATACGCACTTAGCGATCAAATTCGTTTACAAATTGTAACGATGCTATTAGAGAAAAATGAACAATCTTGTGGTGCGTTAAACATTCCAATTGCGAAATCAACTTTATCTCACCATTTCAAGGTTTTACGTGAATCCGGTGTTATGTATACACGCATTGAAGGAACACAACGTTTCATTTCAATTCGTGAAGATGACTTACATGCTAGATTCCCTGGTTTATTAGACGTCGTATTACATGCGGCAGAACCATACTAAAAACATCTCATATTCATATGAGATGTTTTTTAGTATGGTTCTATTCTTTTAATAAAATGCAACTTTAATCAGAAGGAACTTTGTTCATCACACACTAGAAATATATACGCTTCATTCTTTTCACTTTATTTTTGTACTGGATCCTTTGGACACTTTAATTATTTGATTACATTTTATACACATCATTAATATAGGGCCGCCTATCTGTTTCAATTCCTGTAGTTGCTTATGCTCACACTCCTCCATATTATTACCTCCCTTATCATATAATTAGGTCATTTTGTAATCACCATCACTACTAAGTTCATTCCTTATTTAACCTCTGAATAAAACGTTTAAATGCCGATATCCCTTCGTCATCTCGTTTAAAAACGCCAGCATCTTCAAGCGCCTGTATAAATTTCTGTCCTAATTCTGCTCTTACTATCTCCTGTACATTTTGTTCATGTATCCGATGGTAATATTTGATTTTTAATTGTTCAGCCCATCGTATATGAAGCGTTGGAATATCACTTGGAATGTTAAGTAAGAATTTTTCCACTTCCTGAAGTTCTGTTTTTAAACGCGCCGGAAGTACTGCTAACCCCGTTACTTCAATTAGACCGATATTTTCCTTTTTAATATGCTGTATTTCCGCATGAGGGTGGAAAATACCTAACGAATGTTCTTCATTTGTACGATTGTTCCGCAAAACAAGATCCAATTCGTACATACTATTCCGGTAACGAGCAATCGGAGTTATCGTATTATGTGGAATATCATTCGTAAATGCAAATATATTAACAGATGGATCACTATATCCCTTCCACCTCTCTAATATGTACTCCCCTGCATTTACTATTTGTTCTATGTCTTTACTTCTTAAGCGAATAACTGACATAGGCCATTTAATAATAGAACATTGCATTTCTGGAAAGTTAGTTAGTTCAAAAATTAGGTCGTTTGATGCATTTGCCATAGCAAATTCATAGTTTCCACCTTGATAATGGTCATGTGTTAGAATAGATCCTCCTACAATAGGCAAATCAGCATTAGAACCAAGGAAATAATGCGGGAATTTTTCTACAAATTTTAACAAACGTAAAAATGTTTGACGGTCAATTTTCATATCACGGTGTTCTGAAGACAATACAATACAGTGTTCATTGAAATATATATACGGAGAATACTGTAGAAACCAGCTTTCATCTGTAAGATTCATACGAATCATACGATGATTCGAGCGTGCTGGATGTCCAATTCTGCCTCTATATCCTTCATTCTCAATACAGAGTAAACATTTTGGATAATTTGTACTTTCCAATACTCTCTCTCTAGCAATTTGTTTCGGGTCTTTTTCCGGTTTTGATAAGTTAATCGTTATATCAATGGGTCCATATTCCGTATTTACTTTATAATTTATATTTTTGGCAATTTGCTTCATTTGGATATAGTTGCTGTTTTTACTTAACTCATAGAAGTAATTTGTCGCAGCCTTCGGATTTTGTTCGTATTTTTCATAAAATAGAGAATTGATAACGGACGGTTTGGACATAAAAACATCCATAATTGCACTTGCTAAAATCTCCTTCTCGTCCATTACTGCCTCAATGACTTTATGCATACAAGCATATTCAATTAACTCTTCCAATAACTCCGAAATTGCTTTCTTTGCGGGTGCGGGCGCTGACGCTTCCACTACAAAGTCATCTAAACGAAGTAAGGAAAGGATTTGATTCCTTGTATATATTTCATCTTCTTTTTCAATTAATTGAACTTCAATAGCACGATCAATTAACTGCTGGATAGCTTGATATATCATCAGTATATACCTCCTCTAACCTTATAGCGGTTTTCGTTGTTACGATGCCAGTTCTATGTACCTTTTATCATTTTATGAACAGATCTATGGGATAACCACCACCCTAATAAACATTTCATGAAAAAGAAATAAATACTAGATTCCACGATATATTCGACAAAGCCATACAAAAAAACATCTCATAAAATTATGAGATGTTTTTAGTATTTGCTATTCTTTTAATAAATCTATTAATCCATTCCCTTCAGATGTACGTTCATACCCTAAAGGTACAGTTCTTTTAATAAGTTGTGCATATATTTCTGGCTCTGATAACTTTCTACCATATTCTCTCTCACACTGCTTAATGAGCAATGCCAGCGCTCCAGCGACATGCGGTGTCGCCATAGAAGTTCCACTTAATACCGCATATTTCCCTTCAGGATACGTAGATAATATTTCATCACCTGGCGCCACTAAATCAATTTCTTGATTCGAATTACTAAAACATGCGATTTTCCGTTCTAAATTGACAGCGCCGACTTCAATTACTTCGGAATAAGCACCTGGGAAATCTAGTTCCTCTGTATTATCATTACAATCTCCATTATTCCCAGCAGCACATACGACGAGAACATCTTGCTTTACTGCATTTTGAATCGCTTCATGTAATTCTGGAACGTCCTGCGGGCCACCAAGTGACATTGAAATAACTCTAACTCTTTCTTTATTAGGCCCTCTCCAATTTACAGCATAATGAATCGCCTCAATAATTTGCTCATAACTTCCAGAACCATCTCCCGCTAAAACCTTTAACACTAACATTTTAGCAAGTGGTGCAACTCCTAAAACACCGACACCATTTTCAGTCGCTGCAATTGTCCCCGCTACATGAGTACCGTGTCCGTTATTATCAAGATAAATATTTGGATCCCCTTCGTAATCTTTCGTGAAATTTCTTCCACCGATAATGCGATCCTTTAAATCTATATGATTCACATCACAACCTGTATCTAATACGGCAACAACAATATCATTTCCTTTCGCACTCTTCTCCCATACTTGTGGAGCATGAATGAGTTGTACACCTGGTGGAATTTCATTTACTTGTTCAACCACCTTATCTACTGTAAAAGGAATCAATTGTATACCTTTTTGTTTATTCGCTGTACTACTATTCATCGTAATCCCTCCTGAAAATATATTATTTTCATTTCAGACCACTTTTGAAAAGGTTTAAATGTAACATTCGTTTTATTCGTTTCGTTTTCCTTCCTTAAAAATATTTCTCAATATAGCTTACTAATTCTATACTACTCTTTTTATTTATCTCGTAATTTTTATTCACCAAAAATTCGATTGGTACAACCAATAACCAAAATAAAAGGACCAATTTAATGGTCCTTTCATAGTTTTTAAAGAATGATATGAAATTTTAAAAATAAAATAAATTAAGACTAAGCCTCACTCTTATTTAAAAACTTCTCTATTTCTTTTATTAAATGTTTCGCTCCATCTATACTAACAGTAATGTTTCCATTTGCTAATGATATGTTTTGATTTGAAACATCACCTGTTATTTGACAAGCATTGTAAGGTTGATATTTTTGTAAAATGACTTTATCTTCTTCTACGAAAATTTCAAGTGGTGATTTGATTTGTATTCCTAATACTTCTCGTAACTCTTTAGGAATAACAATTCGTCCTAATTCGTCTACTTTTCGAATAATTCCTGTTGCTTTCATATTACTCCCCCCTTACTTTCTATTAATTTTTCCACCTCGCTCTTTCCATTTTATCACTTTTTGGTAATACTTGTATCTTTTTAGAAAATTTTGTACTCAAGTTAAAAATACACATTTAACTAATACGTAATCTCTCTTTCAATTGTTTTAAATAACGAGATCGTATCAATAAGAAATATACAACTTGAATTCCTACGAAAACACTTAATACAATCGCATTTTCTTTAAATAATGAGTACTCAAACATCTGTCCCAGTGCAGTTAACGCTACTGCCCCGTGTAATGTTGCAACACCTATTGGAACGAAGAATAATAGTGCTAATCGAATTGTAACTACTTTCGATAATTCTCCGCTCGTTAAACCTACTTTTCTAATCATTTCAAACAAACGAGTATCATCCTCTAAATCAGAAAACAAACGGAAGTAAAGGAAGCTTCCTGCACATACGAAAAATACTATACCAATAAAGAAACCTACAAATAAAATTGGTCCTGCTATTTGTAAACTTTGGTTTTGTTCGTACTCTTCCGCACTAAACGTTGCATGTTCTTCATAAGTCTTCATTTGATGCGTAAGCTCTTTACCAACCTCTATTTCATCTTTCGTTCCTTCTGTTTTGTACACATAATCTTTTTCCTCTTTAAATCCATCTTGTAATGCATCATATTGATTTTTAGAGATTACATAAACGTTACCTCTTAGTATTTTACTTAATGAAGAAGTATTAACTTTTTTCACTTTTAAAGATTCATTCAAATGTGGTAAAGTAATTTCTTTTCTTTCTTTCATCGGTGGGCCTGGTATATCGACTGATAAAAATAAAGCTTCTTTATTTGCTACAGTTTGAAATGGTTCTCCTGTTAACTTCGCATATTCCTTATAATCTGATTCTTTTATGAAAATAGCACTTCTTAACGACTGCTCCTCCGCCCTTTTCGTTGAAATAGTAGCTTTAGAAGCTGTTATACTATGTTTCTTTAATCCTTCATCAATCATCTTCAAATGCTGTGATTCATTACTATTTCCTTGCTTAGAATGATACTGAAACGCAATTGGTCTCTCCATAATCCCTTTCGTCATGGACGTGAAACCTACTAATGTACCTATTGCTGAAAATGCTACAGTTGAAATAATAGTTACAATAAAGAACATTCTGGCGTTGTCTCTCATACGGTAAGCTAAATCTGATAACGTAACAATATTTGTCTGTGTCCAATAGAAACGTTTACTTTTTTTACATAGTCTAATAATAAAGACACTCAACTGCTTGTACAGCAAATATGTACCAATAATGACTACCGTTGTAACAGGAATCATCATGACAAATACCATTGCACCGTGTGACATAAGCGCTCCCGCATATCCCGCACTAAGCAATATGACCGCTAATATAGAAGAAATAATGGAAGCTTTCGGTTCCGGCTTCGCTTCTGCTGATCCTCTAAACAATTTCATAATTTTATTTTTCCGAATCATTCCTGCACTAAACAATGAAATGATCATAAATAATACGAAAAACATAATGCTCGTTACAACAATGGCTTTCATTGGTATGTAATAAGCTAAGGAAATATCTAATTTTAATATCATCGGAGCTACAAATATTAACATTCCGGAAAATAGCATTCCTGCAAGTATTCCAAAAATAATAGCCCCTATCCCAATCATAATATTTTCAAAGAAGATAAGACGCTTTAATTGATATTTCGTCATACCTAACATCATTAAAATTCCTAATTCACGCTTTCTCGTTTTTAAAAACATTCCCATCGAATATAAAATAAAGAAAAACGTAAATAAGTAAATAATGGACTGTGCAAAAGACATACTTACGAATACGTATCGTCCCAATTGTCCAGCACTTAATGCGGGATGAAACGCAAAAAATGAATAAACAAAAAAGGCCATAATGGCAAATGCACTACTTAAAAAATATGCTGAGTATGTTCGTCTATTTCGTGTTACATTTCGATATGCGAGTTCTCTAATGTTCATATTCCTTCTCCGCCCTTCTACTAACTATGTTCTTATATTAGTAAAGTCCGGAAATACCTTCCATCGATTCAAATGACAAAAACCTTACATTATTGAAAGGTTTAAAAAAAATTGCTTAAACGAAAGAGTTTCATTATAATGACTACATTCATATTCATACACGCATCCTATTGTATATTCGTTAGTTTTGCGAAATAATAAAGGATAGAAGTATGTACCAATATACATATAAACTTATTTACCGCTTTAATATGAATAGGAGGAAACATAATGACATTACAAGAACAGATTATGAAAGCATTACATGTTCAGCCTGTAATTGATCCGAAAGCAGAAATCCGTAAACGTGTTGATTTCTTAAAAGATTATGTGAAAAAAACAGGTGCAAAAGGATTTGTACTTGGCATTAGTGGCGGACAAGACTCTACATTAGCTGGACGTTTAGCTCAGCTTGCAGTGGAGGAAATTCGTAATGAAGGTGGTAACGCAACGTTTATCGCCGTGCGTCTTCCTTATAAAGTGCAAAAAGACGAAGATGATGCACAATTAGCATTACAATTTATTCAAGCTGATCAATCTGTTGCATTTGATATCGCTTCAACAGTTGACTCTTTCTCAAACCAATACGAAAACTTATTAGGTGAATCATTAACAGATTTCAATAAAGGTAACGTGAAAGCACGTATCCGTATGGTTACACAATATGCAATTGGAGGACAAAAAGGTCTACTTGTTATCGGAACTGATCACGCGGCAGAAGCTGTTACAGGATTCTTTACAAAATTCGGAGATGGTGGTGCAGACCTATTACCATTAACGGGTTTAACGAAACGTCAAGGACGTGCTCTTTTACAAGAATTAGGTGCGGATGAGCGACTTTACTTAAAAATGCCAACTGCTGATTTATTGGATGAAAAACCAGGTCAAGCTGATGAAACGGAGTTAGGTATTTCGTATGATCAACTAGATGATTATTTAGAAGGTAAAGCAGTTCCAACTGACGTTGCAGAAAAAATTGAAAAACGTTACACAGTGAGCGAACATAAAAGACAAGTTCCAGCATCAATGTTTGATGATTGGTGGAAATAAATAAAACATAAAAAAGAAGCTAATCTCATTAGCTTCTTTTTTATGTTAACGATACACCCCTACTCTTTTCTCTAGTAAGTCCTGTAAACAATCCTCATGTTGTTGATTAAACAATGGTGGCATTTTGTTTAGCGGGAAAAACTTCAATTCCAACGTTTCATCACCGTCTACTTTTTGCTCTCCACCGGCAATTGAGCATGAAAAGAATATTAAAATTGACTGGGCATTATCTCCATTTGGATATGCTTGAAAATATTTTGTATACACCCCGATAAGCTCATTTATTTCCACGTCATAACCTGTTTCTTCTTTTATTTCTCGAATCGCGGTTTCTGCGGCAGATTCTCCAATTTCCATTGCACCGCCAGGAAATCCCCAAGCGTTAAAATCACCTCTTTTTTGCAGTAATACTTCTCCATGTTCATTCAACACACAACCACCCGCAAAGTTTATGAGAACACAGTCGTGACCTACTTTTTCACGTAATTCTTTTATATAATTAGCCATCCTCTTCCCCTTTTCATACATCTTCTATCATTATTTCTTATCTTTTTCAAGCAATTCAATCATTCGATCTAGCTTATTATTCATATTAATTACATGTTGTTTTTTTGCAGCGCTGTTTTGCAATAATTTTCTAAGGAACAAAGTAAATGATAGGAAAAACAAAACGATAAGTCCGATTACTAAACAAGTATATATCAATGTAAAAATATTACTTTCGAACAAATTCATTCAAATCCCACATCCTTCCTTTTTATATTTTATCACACAATTCTGTTTTTTAAAGTGATACATAATAAAAAGAGCACCTTTTACAGATGCTCTTTTTAATTAATAAGTAAATGTAATTGTCGCTAATGAATAATCTGCCATCGCACTATATGGTGCTACTTCATAAGATACACGTTTTGCACCTTTTGGCCAATTTATTTCATTTAACACTTTCTTTATATCTTGCATTGTTCCATCCATCGATTGCTTATATCGTACTTCTACCTTTTCTGGCTTAGAAGCGAATTGTTGCTGTAATTTTTTCTTAAATTCACTATAATTATCTGCCCCGTATTGTGCAGACAAATATTTTAAATTTGTTTCTTTTAACATTTGTTCATACGCAGCAGTCTTTGAACTACCCGTTTTTATTTTGTTTGTTAATTCATTAAAGTAACTTGCAGTTGCCGCCGGATATTTACTACGATCCCATTCATGATCTTTACTTAATTGCTCATCAGACATATTAAAATATGAATATGTTACACGCCCAGCTTTATCTGGTACTGGATCATCGAATGTCGTATCAATGTGGTACCATTTGTTTTCAATGTTTACTAAATTCCATGCATGAGCTTGTCCATTCCCTGTGCCTGTTACAATATGATTTTGAATACCTGCTTCTTTTAACAACTCATACGTTAATAACGTATAGCCTTGACAAACGGCAGAACGATTCGCTAATGCTTCATATGCTGTATACGCTTTATAAGACGTATCATAAGATACATGTTTTACAACATAATCGTGAATAGCTTTTACTTTCTCATGCTCATCCATCCCTGTTTTTACAATTGAACCGATAATTGCTTTTGCCTGAGATTTTACATATTGTGTTTGCTCTTTTGATTCACGGTATTTCACTTGCAATGTAAACGTATAGTTTCCTGGTAACCCTTTAATAGAATATTTAGTAGACGCTACATTATATTTTACATACTCATCTGCATCTACAATTTTATTAAACTCGCCATACAATTGGTCCATAACATTTCTAGCATTTCTATCTTTCTTTTTATATGTGATTGTAATATTTTCTTCTCGATTATCAACCTGTTTTTTTAATTCTTTTCGGAAATCATCTAATAGCTTTGCATCTGATTGTGTTGTCGCTACAGACGGATTCGTAGCTGCATAAGATACCGTTGACGCGTGTAAGCCTCCCATTACTATAGTTGAACAAAGCAGGGTAGCTGTCACATACTTACTTGTCTTTCTCATCTCGTCACTCCTTACATTCTATAACTATACGAAAAAGTATCGTATAGTTTCAGAGTATACAATACTTTTCCGTATAGGTCATATGAGATTATGCATATTTAACATTGTAAAAAGGTTGTTCTTTTTACAAGAACAACCTTTTTCATTAACAAGTTTGTAATACACAACATGTATTTTCAAAACGTCGATTTTTTAAGTCTTCATTTCCAATACAGAAATAAAGCATTCCTAAATCTCCCCACATCATATTACAATTTTTAGTATCTGAATCGATTTGGAATAAAAGCGTCATTTGCTGCGGGTCTATCCCCATATATTCTCCTGTCTCATATAATACTTCCTCTTGTACAGAGAATGGTTCACCAAACATTTGATGGTTATCATAGTTGTCTGGGATTAGTTCTTCAAGCAATTGTAAGAAACGATCTGAATCAGCCTCATCTTCAATGAAAAGCTCTGGCAATTTATATGTCAGTTCAAAAGTAGTTGCACACTGGTTATAATTTGTTTGCAATTCATCTGCTCTTCGTAATTGCTCTACAGGAACATCATAATAAAGTACACGCCCCGCTTCAGTTGGATTCACATCTTCTTCAAAGTAATTTTCAATGCTAAAGAAATATAATATCCCTGTCTTAGGAAGATTGTGACCCATACCAACATTTTGTAAATCATTTAAATTAAATTGAGCGATAAATTGTAATGGATTTCCTTTGTGCATTGGGTATTCCAATGTAGCTGGCAAGTCAGGAACTCCTCCCATTTTCGAACTACCTACCGCAACTGTTTCCTCCTGCTTTGGCACAACTTTTACAAAAGGAAATACAGTGTGAATAAGTTCCTCTTTTAAATGTGTCAGCCCATATTTATCAATTAATACTTCAATTTGTTTATTCATAAATTCTCCTTATATTTACATACTTATTTGTATCATCGCACAAAAATTATACTCCATTCTTTGTAAAAACAACAAGCCTCCAAAAAAACGGGCTCTTCCTCCATACGCGAACAAGTTTAAAAAAGCATAGTATACATTGTTCCTACAAACACGATAGTTCATTATTTCTTCCAGTACATTTTCCCCTCGTTCATTTTTATTTTTAATTTAAGGAGGAATTCCACATGGGTTACGGATATAGTTGCGGCGGTTACGGTGGTAGTTGCGGCGGTTACGGCGGTAGTTGTGGTGGATGTGGTTATGGAGGTTTCGCTTTATTAATCGTTTTATTTATCCTTCTAATCATCATCGGAGCTAGCTGTTGGGGCGGCTTTGTAGGCTGCTAGTAAATTTAAAAACTATTGCAAAAAAGCACGTACAATACGTGCTTTTTTGCCATTTTCAAATCTTTTATTCGAAAGGAAGTATGATTGATGAAGATTGATGGTGTTTTTGAAGGAGGCGGTGTACGCGGAATTGCGCATGTAGGAGCAATTTGCGCGTTAGCTGAAAAAGGCTATGAATGGGAACGTGTAGCTGGAACATCAGCTGGTTCCATTATCGCTGCGCTCCTAGCAGCAGGATATTCTTGCTCAGAGTTAAAAACGATTATAACCGATATCGATTATAATACATTTACAAAGAAAACCTTTATTGACAGAATCCCCTTTATCGGAAAAGGATTAAGCGCATGGACTACTCTTGGTATTTACTCTAATATATTTATAGAAGAATGGATTGAAGAATTACTTCGAAAAAAAGGAGTTCACTTATTTACAGATTTACCTGATTTAAATAAGCTTAAAATTATCGCTTCTGATATAAGTAATGGCAAAATGGTTATCTTTCCTGATGACTTACCAAACTACGGATTTTTAAATTATCGCTTCTCTATTGCTAAAGCTGTAAGAATGAGTAGTACAATCCCTTTCTTCTTTGAACCGGTAAAATGGAGAACCCCAAAATGGAAGCAACCTTGTTATATGGTTGATGGAGGGATTTTAAGCAATTACCCAATTTGGATTTTCGACTCACCTTCCTCTCCTCGCTGGCCAACATTTGGATTTCATTTCGTAAAAGATGAGATTCAAGCTGATCCTGCCCACTATAATGAGCCTATTTCCATGTTCAAAGGACTTTTTAAAACGATGATGCAAGCCCATGATTTACGACATTTAGACAAGGAATCAAAAGCAAGAACGATTACAATTCCAACAGGGTCCATTACAAGTACAAACTTTGAGTTAACAAAGGAAGAAAAAGAGTGGCTTTACAATTCTGGTTATAACGCCGCAAATAAGTTTTTACAATCTTGGAACTTCAGACAATATATTGATGACTATAGAAACGGAAATCAGGACCGAAAAACAAATCGGTATTTCCGTCAACTTGACTCATAATACTATTACTTTTCATACGAAAACACGTAACGCTTTCAAAAAAAATAAGCCTAGTAATTACACTGTAAAACTAAGGGAATATAAATAATAATTTAGCCTTTAATTTCGATATCCCAAATAGAATGTTCCACATTATATAAATATTGGTACATCACTAACTATTAGTGGTGTATCTTTTTTTATTTATAAGACCCCTAAATGACCTCGATTTTTACCGCGACAAGGAAAAAAAGTTATTTATTTACAACGATTGTATAGGTGTTGTAAAATCAGAACATATATTTGAAGAGGGAGGATATTAATGAAAGAGTACACAGTCAAAGAAGTTGCTAGTCTTCTAGGGAAGCACGAAGAAACAGTAAAACGATGGATTCGTGCTGGTAAATTGTCTAACTCATATAGAAACAGTGATAAAGAAGGTTGGAGAATCCTAGAAAGTGACTTATCAAGTCTCAATAAAATTATTGTTCCTGTCGGAACAACAGAGCAAAACCCCTACGAGCAAGTAAAATCTGATTTTGATGATACAGGACTGATTAAGCTTGCTTATGAAGCTGTTACCCTAGCTTCACCTACTGATGACATAATATCCATCCTTAATGTTGCAGGAATTAAACGAACACTAGAAATACTCCTTATCATGCAACAATCTCCTACAAAAGTGAAAAACCCAAATGGATTCATAAAAAAAGCCATTCGAGAAAATTGGAGTCCTGATTCTATTCTTGTGACAATACCACGAAAACAAGGCAAACATTTATACGACCTCACTCAACAAGATTACAATCCAATACATAATAATGAGAGCAAAACATATAAGCAACAAGTCCATCTTTACAATTGGTTAGAAGATTAACTTTTAAAAGTGCAAAGAAGGTGACTGTTTATGACAACTAAATACTGGTATAGTTACTGCCCCGATGGTGTTAAAAGTCGGTATGGATTACTTGTGTTTGATCATAATAATCAGCCGTTTTTACCGTTAACAAATTTTTACCATGACTGCATTGGGAAAATAGACAAAAGCTCTGCTCTATCATATTTACAATGCTTACTCCCTTTTTTTAGTTGGCTCGATACTTATGGTAACTACCAAGGAAATCATGTTCAATGGGACGAGCATCCTGAAGCTATAAAAGTGGTTGTTGAAGACTACCTTAAGAATGAAATGAATTGTAAAGTCAGTGAAAAGAATTCTTTTTGTTTTGTAAAACGTACAAGCAAAAGTCCTAACACAGTCAACCTATTTCTAACTGCTTTAAGGAGGTTTTATAAGTCTCTTACAAGGTTAAAGCAATATAACTATCCCAATCCAATGATAGATCCTAATGCTATTTTAGATGAGTACAAAACTCAAACCGAAGGTGTGAGAAAGAATAAACCACGTATGCCATCTGAAGCAGGAACGGAAGAACCTGTTCCTCACCGAAGATTAACAGATTCATATTTTAAACTTATTAATGAAGAATGGCATCCAGAAATTATTGATGATCCTTATCTTCCGCATCAAGTTTATCAAGCAGGAAAGAAAGTTAACTGGTCATTAAGGGAAATGGTGATTGCTCGTATAATTTTCGAGTCAGGGGCAAGAGTTTCAGAAGTAATTGAATTAACCATTGGAGACTATCGTTCGCGAAAATCTTCCCAGGAGGCTAATACGTTTAGTAAAGGAAGTCATGGTCGGAGGGTGAAGTTCATTCACTTTGGTAAAGATACCGTTAAAATGCTCATGGACTATATAGATACGGAGCGCAAGCAAGTAGATTCCTTACAACGAGGTTTTAATATGTTACCAAGCACAGAATCGATATTTCTTACGAAATCAGGAAATCCATATAACTATGATGCATGGTTATACCACTGGAACAATGCGATGGACAAAAGTTACATGAAGTTAAATCCTCATAAAGCAAGGCATTGGTTTGTTACTACAAGAATGCGCGAGATCCTTAATACATCTAAAGATAAAGCGGGAGTTGAAAAAAGAAAAAAGGAACTCATTAATTATATGAAGTGGTCTCCTAAAAGCAATACGATTGAGATATACGAGCATCACTTTGATGAAGAAAACCATCGTAAAGAACATGACAAAATGCTAGAGAACATGGATAAACGAGGGCAAGAGTACATTAAACAGAAGAACAAACGAAAGAAAAAACCAACACTAACAGTGTTGGAAACTACTGATGAAATTGAAATTCCGGAAGATTTACGAGACTTATTTGATTGATTGGAGTGATTCATCTGACAGTATTAACGGTTGTACCCAATTCCCCTTTTTATCAGCAACTAAAAGACAAAGTTGACGAGAAGCTCCTCCACTTACAAGATTCACGAGGAACATTTTTGTTAGATAATTTACATGAAATAAATTTAAACTATTTTGTTAGTCATGTGTTAGATAAACCTTGGAATAATCACCTTTTATTGATGGTAATGATGGTTAGTGTTGATAATAATAAAGATGTACAAACAATACTCAATTTATCAAAGGTAATTCATCCAAGGATGAAAGATTTCTTCAATGCTTTTTCTTTGAAAGATATGACGGGATTTGATGTGGAGGTACATCTATATCAATACCTAAAAGGAGATGTTTTTCCAGAGCATTCAAATAATATGAGAGTACAGATATTAAGGAATTATAGGTGGGGAGTTAGTATAACAAAGAAATGGTTAACGACCAAAAAAGACGTTGAAGAACAGGTCTATTTTCAACAATTTTTGTTGCCTATGCCATCTTTTAATTCAAGAGATTTTTCGTTTAGTAAATTAGCTATTTCTGAGCGACATAACAACCGAAAAAATGAAACAGATGCTGTTGTTCCGTTGATCTCTGAGATTCGAGCAGAAGGAAACTTCCGTATGAATCAAATCAAAAGAATGAGAGATAACTTTTTGGCAGCTTGTGAAACGGTTAAAAAGACCGGTGTAGATTTACCCTTAGAGTTTTCTTGGGATGAACCTGAACGAATTGGAGAGCGTTTTTATTTTCACTTATGGGACAAGACTTCGTTTGTGTTGCATCACCGAGAGCAGTTCCCTGAAAGCTCTATAAAGGCAGCTGAAAAGTGTTCTGGTTCATATTCAACTGAGAAAAATTATTACTTCGTAGAGTTTATCAAAGCAGAACGCATTGAAGATGACGACGTGGCAGAGGGCCCTTGGTTCATTGAACTTTTTGAAAAAGGTGTTGTTGGGAAATGGTTTCAAGGGGCTACTGATGAAGAAATACAAAAAAAGCGTCAGTTATTGTATTCGTGGGGATATGGAGAAGAAGATTTAGCTTCAAACCCTGATCCTTTTAATTCAAAACATGGAGAGATACTCACCTCTAGTACATTTGTTTCTCGTAACAAAGATAAAGTGGAAGGAGCTTTGTTCGATGTAGAACCAATATATGCCGCAACAACTTTCGGTTTGTTAGCGTTAGATATTTTTACCACAACAGGTGCCAGAATCAATGAATTATTACAACTTAACAATGATAAAGGTTGTCTCAAGGCAGTGAAGTTTAAAAATAAAACGCAATACTCTTTTTATGCTGTCCCAAAAGGACGGGATGAAGTAGAACAATTTTATATTAGCGAACAAACTGTAAGACTAATTAAAGAAGTTCAGATGATGTTAAAAGAGCATTATAAAGGTGAAGAAATTCAAAAGGTTATGTATAGGAATAATCGCAAGCACTTGTTTCCTAACCCTAAAAAATATTTTTTTCAATATAATCATAAAGCCTTTGACAATACTGGAGTTTCGGTATGTGTTCGTTTTTTAGTTCACGGGTTAAGATTTGA
Source organism: Bacillus sp. AY18-3 (assembly GCF_008042305.1). Lineage (NCBI taxonomy): Bacteria > Bacillati > Bacillota > Bacilli > Caryophanales > Bacillaceae > Bacillus > Bacillus sp. AY18-3. The sequence goes on from NZ_QKQR01000002.1 coordinate 278,769, forward strand.
AACACAGGAAGGGAAACCTGTCGTTGTAAAGTCGCACTTATTACGCCACGCATTTGCCACTGAAGCCGTTCAAAGGCAAAACATATCAGTTAATGTTATAGCAAAGATTTTACACCAAAAAGACGTTAAAGTAACAGAGTATTATTCAGAGCCTACGCCAAGTCAAATAGCTCAATCTGTTAGCGACTTACATGATGTAGTTTCTGATTATGTTGACATAGATGAAGTCTATCTTAGAAGTTCTGAGAAGCTCCAAAAGGAACTAGATGAATATCAAGAAAAAGTAGGAGTATTCAATAACGTTTTGGGTGGAACTTGTGTTACAGATATGGTTTGCCCTATCAAGATGGCATGTTTAGGCTGCCAAGCAAAAATTCCAGATCCAGAAAAAAGGCATGAGTTAGTAGAGGTAATTGATTTATCAAAGGATATGGAAAAACGTTACGCTGATCTTGGGTTAACGGTAGAGGTGAAAAAAGCAAGAGCAATGAGGAGACATGCACGTAATGAGCTAAAAGAAATTGAGTCAATTGAACGGTACAGGGAGGAACAAAATTATGAGTCAAAAATTCAATTCAATAAGTGAACGTCCTTGGCTGAAGAATAATCACCTAGCTAGTAGTCAACGTGTAGTTGAATTGGGACGAAAAGTGATTGACCTTCTAGTTAAAGCGGATCGCCCTGTCACCTTCAGTTCTATATCGGAAGAGTCAAAAAAAATCGATACTAAAGAAAAAGGTATTCATGAAAATACCATTCGTACAAACAAGGAGTTGTATGACTATTATAAACAACACAGTACAACGTATAAACGAAAGCAGAACTCTAACAGAACTAGTTCAGCAAACTTTTCCAGTATCGAAGATACTGACTACCGAAAGTTAATTCATAAAAGAGACCCGGAATATCAAAAAAAGAAATACATGAAGTTAACCAAAGGAGAACTTATACAAAAACTAATCTATGCAGAACAGTATATTGTTGAAAATAATAAAAATTGGGTAACTAACTATTTCGAAAAATTTAAGTAGAAATTCCCTTTCTTCATTTTTACGTGAGACTTTTTTTCTAAAAACCCAGTGTAAGCTCTATAAAGATTTGCATACCAAATAAACCCTATCGGGTTTCATTTTTTGAATTAAGCGGCTTGATTATCAGACAGGGTACAATTGTAAACGACACCTAATATATCAAAGACCGTTTTTTTCTCATATCGATGAGATTTCCGCCCGTTTTGCTGTAGGAGATTGAACAGGCGAAGTAACACCTTTGATAGCTCTTGGGTGTTTTTTTGTATAGTTTGGAATAGAAGTAGAAAATAATCTTTAATCATATATATGGCTTTATATTCACTCAGCTCTTGTTTCTTCTTCATGAGAAGTAACTTCCGCATTTGAAACATAATAGAGGAACAGAGTAGAATGGCAATCAATTGCCCATACAAATGACATTCTAATCGTTCTCGTTTTATCTTTTTACAATGATGAATGTGAAAAAATGATTTCCACGTTTTAAATAAAATTTCGATTTGCCAACGTAAAGAATACCAATCATGTACTTGTCCCATCGGGACAATATCTGTAGGGGTGTTTGTCATATATACATTGATACCACTGAGTCGTTTACTACGAGGAGAATACTTCATTCCTTTCTTTTTTTCTCTTACAGTTTGATCTTGTAATCGTTTTTGTTGTTGTTCTTTTGTTAGTCGATGAACAATCAAGCGAGTTGGTATTTTATCAGTCATTCCTACATAAGCGTCGAATATTTCACATGTTTGTCCTGGCTGAAGAGAGTTCATTAAGACCTCCATATCTATCTGTATATACTCTGTACTTTTTTGATTCTTCCATCTTGAAAATAATCAGGGGTGGGATTTTTTTGATAAATACGTGTATTCGTTTTGATACGTGAGATATAATAAGCCTTTTTATCTTGTATATGTTGAAAATCTTTCAAATGAAAATAACCTAAATCTCGAATACATAAATCATTCGCTGCCACAGTTGGGACACACAGAGAACCGTAGGTTCGATCATGTTGTTTACCTGGACCTGTATGAATATGTAGGAACTGTCCACTTAATAGATCATACTCAAGCTGAATCTTCACCCCAGCTGTATGGCTGCATCCTCCTGCACCTGGATAAACGAATGAAAAGGGATCTGGGAGTTGAAATGCAGTGGAATCTAAAATACGAATACGCTTGAAAACAGAAGTGTATGGAAAAGAAATCGGCATAGATGAGGACAATTTTTGGTTTAGTAGTTCAGCTAATATCTGTTGTGAAAATTGGACGGCTGCTTGATTAAATCGTTGATTCAGTCCCTCAGGACTGATAAGAACTTCTGTTGATGCTTCTAAACAGCTAGATAACTGAGTTAAAGAAGTCGAAGCGGAATTTTGACTCATCCATACACATAAAGCGACTAAATCTTTTGCTTGGTACTTACTGGTTCGTTGCACAAAACCAACATCCCTAGCAAGATTTCGTAAGATATTTTGGGATAAGAAACTTTGAATTTCTTGAGCAAATAGTTGTAATTCATCAGATCCAGAAATAGACATAAATAAACGCCATCCTTTCCTATGATTCTACAGAAAGAATAACGTATTTCTTTCATTTTGAGGGTATTTCTTTTTATTAGCTGAATAGCAATGTGGAGTTACCTCTTTATAAATTTGTTATGTTGTTGTACACTTGTTTATTATTTGATGTGGTTAATTTTCAAAGGAGAATTTTGATGAAAAAATATAAAGTATGTCAAAGTTGTGGAATGCCTCTTTCGAAAGATGAATTAGGTGGAGGTACAGAAAGTAATGGGAGTAAAAGTATTAAATATTGTAGTCATTGTTATATGGATGGTAAGTTTGTTCAAGATATTACAGCAATACAAATGCAACAATTTGTACAAGAACATTTAATAAAAAATATAAAAACCCCTAAATTTCTTGCTAAATTTCTTGTAAGAAATATTCCTAAATTAGATCGTTGGAAATAGTTTATTGGTTATATAATGTTATCATGCGTTATTTAGACCCTAGTACATTTATTTAAAAGTTTACATTTTAACACTTTTTCGAAATTCAACGTATAATGCTATGAGCATTCACAACATAGTTTAGGTCATTAAAAGAAAAACCACAGCAATTGCTGTGGTTTTTCTTTTTGAAACTGTGAAATCATAAGTTCCTATCCTAAATAAAAAAATAAGCTTAGTTCTCATAATCAGCTGTAGAGAGATAAAAATTTCGTTTTTGGGGGTACTTCAAAATCTTAGGTTGATGGCAATGTGGCGGTACCCCATCGCTATCAACCTAACAAATGCAACAGATCCAGTGTATTTTAGCATACTTGTAACTATAGTAGTATTAATAAAATGTGGATTAGATTACAAATTGTGGATATGAATATTGCATGTCTTTTTTTCAATTGAATATCGACAGTGAAAATATTCGCAACCATCTGCTGTATTGTTTAGAAAAAATAAAAAAGAGATCCGATAGGTTCTTTTGTCATAATTGATTCCACAATGCATATATTTAGTATGATAAGTGTTTTTTGGAGGTGACGTATGTCAGAAGAAAAAGATTTACAAGGTGCGGCAATAGACCCAAGCTTACTCGGTCCGACACTTCCACCTATTCCACCATTTACTTTGCCTACAGGACCAACGGGACCTACAGGAGTAGCCGGAATAACAGGCCCCACAGGACCAACGGGACCTACAGGAGTAGCCGGAATAACAGGCCCCACGGGACCAACGGGACCTACAGGAGTAACCGGAATAACAGGCCCCATAACAGGCCCCACGGGACCAACGGGACCTACAGGAGTAACCGGAATAACAGGCCCCACAGGACCAACGGGACCTACAGGAGTAGCCGGAATAACAGGCCTCACAGGACCAACGGGACCTACAGGAGTAACCGGAATAACAGGCCCCACAGGACCAACGGGTCCAACTGGATTAAACGTAATTGAATCTGCATTTAGAGCTTCTAAACAAGGACCACTAGGGGCACAAGCATATACCGCAGGGGATGAATTAGTTCTTACATTTAATAATGAACAATTTGATTTTGGAAATGAATTTGACGGTGTTTCAACATTCCAACCAAATCAAGACGGAGTATATTCATTAGCAGCAGGTGCAAGATTTAGCCCTAGTAGTACATTAGTTAGGTATGGGTTTTCATTCAATATTTTACTTAACAATGTTGAAGTTATAGTTGCAACTAATAATGTGGATTTTTTTGCCGACTTACTTGTGAATATTTCCACTATATATGGATTAAAAGCAGGAGACAGTGTGCAAGTTATATTTCGTGCTACTACAAATGGAAGTATTGTGGGCGATCAATTTATTCCAACATTCTTTGCGGCATCAAGATTTCCTTTTACAAGCCCGATTCCATAAACTTATTATTGTGTATGAAACAAGAGAGCCAAATTGCTCTCTTGTCATATTTGGGGTATCACCACATCCATCAACTTAAGAAAAGTAAACACCCCAAAAACAAAAAAGGAGCTGACTTCTCAAAATAACTAACTGTAGAGAAAGAAAAATTTCATTTAGTGGGTACTTCAAAACCTTAGCTTGATGGGCATGTGGTGCTACCCCGATATGACCTACAACATGTTGTAGTACAATCCCCTATTGTTGTAGTAGTAAATGAGGTCATATGTGGTACTAAAAAAGGATAGATAAAGCCGATTATATCTGCGTTATCTATCCTTTTCTCTTACTCCATATAATGTGGAACATTTTATGAGAAATCAGTAACTGAAAGTCCGATAACGCCTTTCGGTGTTTTTAACAAAAATCATAGATTACGAGGCTTATTTACTTCCTGCATAAATTATTATACGTCTCTTAAGGATACGTTAACCCTTTAGCTTCTTCCGCAGTAATAACGGTATATCGATTTCCCGTTCGTAACCCTAACAATTCTGCTTTTTCAATTGCATCCTGCTTCGTCTCCGCATAAGCAGCTAAATATTTTTCTCCATTAATAATTTGGCAAATTACGTATTGTTTCATTACTTTCTCCTCTTACTTTTTCATTAGTTGTGCAAGCTTTTTTATACCTATTTCAATTTCTTCTAACGTTGCGTATGAATAGGATAGACGCAAAAATTGGTTTGCACTTCTATCATACAAAGTACCTGGATTTAATAAAATCTTTTCTTTCAAAGCTTTGTCAAATAAGCTACGGTTCGAAACGGGTACATTCATATGTAACCAAATATAAAAACCACCTGTCGGTTCATACCATGTTGCTATATCACGACAATATTTCTCTAACATTTGCAACATAAAATCTCTACGTTTTTTCAACTTAGTTCTTACAAACTGTAAATGTTCATCATACAATCCATCTGCAAACCATTCCGCTGCAATTTGCTGGGATATAGAACTTGAACCATAATCTGTTTGCATTTTTATGTCTGCCAATCTTTGAATGACTGGCTCAGATCCAACAATCCATCCAATTCTTAATCCTGGACTAATGACTTTAGACATACTCCCAATATGTAGTACAATTCCGTTTTTATCATATGCTTTTAAAGGCTTTGAAACAGGCTCATCAAACCATAAGTCTTGGTACACCGCGTCTTCTATAATAGGCAAACCAATTTCGTTACATATTTCCATCACTTCTATTCGTTTCTTCGCATTCATACTAAAGTTCGTCGGATTATGAAAAGACGGAATTGTATATAAAATAGATGCATTAAATTGCTTCTTATATTTCGTAATATATGATGCATGTAAACCGTTCTCATCCATTGGTATACCAATTAAACGCATTCCTGCTGATTGAAAAACATTAAGAGAATATAAATAAGATGGTTTTTCTAATAAGATGGATGCCCCTTTTGGAAGAAGTCCCATAGAAATAAGTTGCAACGCTTGAATTGCTCCTGAAACAATTAATATAGAATCAGGAGTTACATCTATACCATGTCCTTTTAAATAGTCCGCAATTTTCTTCCTTAAATAGAAATTCCCTTTTGGTTCTTCATACCCAAGTATCATGCTCGACTTTAAAAGCTTATTCATAATATCTTTCATCTTTTTTTCAGGTAAAAGACTCGGCGCGAGCTCACCTGTTCCTAAACGAATTACATGCGGATAAAATTCAACTTGATTAATCTCTTGAATAGCAGGCAGATTCGGATAATGAAGTCCTGTTTCTACATAAGACTGCCAATTAGGCGGGGGCGCGTACGTTGAAGCATTCTCATTATTATTTACAACAATTGTTCCTTTCCTGCCATTCCCTTCAATGTATCCCTTTGCCACTAGTTCATCGAAAGCCATTACAATTGTACTCCGGTTCACACCGAATGTATGTGCCAAATCTCTTTGTGAAGGTAATTTCGTTCCAACAGTCCATTCTCCATTAACGATTCTTTCTTTTATATACGTTTCTATTTGTTTATACAGAGGAGTCGCTAGAGACATATTCGGTTTCCAAACAAATCTTTCCATCATATCACCTTATATTCTTTTTGGTTGGTAACCTCTCCAACCATATGGATGGATACAAATTTTCATTTCTTCTATACAATATACACTATCATACTGAATTAAAATAGGAGGTAATATGATGAGTGAAGCAATTATTCATGGTATCATTCTTGCATTTGGTCTTATCATTCCATTAGGTGTCCAAAATGTTTTCGTCTTTAACCAAGGTGCGAGCCAACCAAACATTTGGAGGGCAGCCCCTGTAGTATTAACTGCCTCTATATGTGATACGTTACTCATATTGATTGCAGTGCAGGGTGTCTCCCTTGTACTCCTTACTTTTTCTTGGCTAACTAACACGTTATATATAATTGGATTTTTCTTTCTCCTATATATGGGCTTTGTTATTTGGAGAAGTAACCCTTCCAACGATATAAAAAAAGAAAACAGTATGCCATTAAAAAAGCAAATCCTTTTCGCTGCATCGGTTTCGTTATTAAATCCACATGCAATTTTAGATACAATCGGTGTAATCGGAACAAATTCTATTCAATACATAGGAAGTGAAAAATGGGCTTTCACACTTGCAACTATTATCGTTTCGTGGATTTGGTTTATAAGCTTAGCTTTAGCGGGGAAATTTCTAAAAAGAATAGACTCAACCGGAAAGACAATCGTATTATTAAATAAATTTTCTGGCCTCATCATATGGGGCGTCGCGCTTTATATGTTAAAACAAGTTATGTATTCTTAATGAATGAAAGAGAATTGCATGTTACTGAAAACATCATGCAATTCTCTTTCAAATTATGAAGTAGGTTCCGGTTTCTGTTTTACGTTCTTTGCATCTTTTGCTGGTTTAATCCAAATCATTGCTATAACAGCACCGATACCAGCGAAAATACTTGTTACATAAAACACTTCATGGTCAGCACCTTTCATGAAAAAAGAGTATAGAGGTGGGCCGGCTGCTACACCGATAAATCGCATGGAACTATAAAAAGATGTAACCGTTCCCCTTTGCTCCTTTTCAATTCCTTGTGTAATTAGGGAGTCTAAACATGGGAGTGCCATACCAATTCCTATCCCCATGATAACGAGACAAAGAAGTAGTAAATAAATCCCTTTTATAAATAAAGGAATGATGACTGATGCAGCTGCCATTAAAAAACCAATATAAATACACTTCTTCATTACATTTTGATTATCTCCAATTTTTTTACCCGCCATATATGAACTAAGTGACAGTACAAGTAACGGGATAGCAAGTACACAACCTTTCCATATACCATGTATGTCATACTTTGATTCCAGTATCGTCGACAAATAAAAGAGAATTCCGAATAAAATAAGCATAATAATTGCACCTAATACAAAAATGGCAATTAACCATCTTCCCTTTTCTCGAAATGTAGAGATAATCGATTTTATAAACTCTTTAAGTGGTGGCACTTCTCCTTCTTGTTTCTTTGCCTTTACTAGAATAAGTAATAAAACAATTGATACTATGCATAAAACTGGAATTGCCCAAAATGGTAAGAACCATACAATGGCAGCAAGAGCAGATCCTAAAATAGGGCTCAGCACTTTTCCAAATGTATTGGATGTTTCAATGATTCCTAAACCTGTACTAACTTGTTTTTCATCCTTGTATAAATCACCAACACATGGTATAACAACTGGCATTGCACCAGCAGCACCAATACCTTGAATCGCTCTACCGACCAATATCCAAGTGTAGGGATTATCAACTTTCCATGATACCCAACCAGTTATCGCTCCTCCTATAGCCGCAATCAGCAAACTCGGAACCATTATCATCTTTCGTCCCCATCTATCTGATAAATAACCAGCAATCGGTATAAGAAGAATGGCTACGATAGAGTAAATTGTAATAATCATGGATACTTGAAACGATGAAATATGTAATTTCTTTTCGATTGTCGGTAGAATTGGAATGAGCATTGAATTCCCTAATGTCATAACAAGTGGAACTGATGCAAGCGCAATTAAACAACAGTTTTCTTTTTTTAACATGTTGGCTTCGGAACCCTTTCATCGTATATTTCTGACCATATAATAGCCCTGCTGGAACGTAATTTTTCATTCCACCAGGGCTATTACATCTTTACTACTTCCCATTTACAACAAAAGAAATTGGGGAAAATATAGTATTATTCCTATTCTTTGAATCCAGTTCGCAATATATTCATACCAATTAATTGAAAAAAAAGAAAGGAAGAATCCTTCCTTTCTCCTATAACCTTCTACAATTAGCGAGTATATCCGCCACCAAGTTGTTGTTCTGCCATCGCTACTAGACGTTTTGTAATTTCACCGCCTACAGAACCGTTTGCACGTGAAGAAGTATCAGCGCCAAGTTGTACACCAAATTCTTGTGCAATTTCATATTTCATTTGATCTAAAGCTGCTTGTGCTCCATGTGATGCTAATTGATTAGAGTTACGATTTCTAGCCATTACCAATCACCTCCTTATTTATATATAAATTGTGTTAAATTTCAATTTAAATACATGGTAATTTTTGGTTATTTATATTTTTAAAAAAAGAGTCTCTACAATGAGAGACTCTTACATCATTTTATATTAAGAAGTTACTACTTCTAAATTTCTATTTGTTAATACTTTCATTTCTTCTTTTAATATATCTTTCGCATTATGTCCAAACCATTCGAGTGAAGCAAAATGGTCAGTATCTCTCACTTCCTGAATAATCTCATCATAATTTACCACACCTTCAAATAATGGAACCATACCAATTCGACTTCCCGCTGCTGCATATACATTATTTGGTTCAAACACATGCAAATAATCTGCTGACGATATATTCTTAAAATGGTAATGTTGTATCCACGGCTTTAGTCGATGGAAGCTGTCTATTGGATCTGCACCAGACTCCCATATATGAAGAAAATCAAGGTTTATTTTCAAATTCGGATGATCTACTTCTCCTAATAATTCCAAAGTAGAAGGCAGCGTATCCGTTAACGTATTTGGATGTGTTTCTAAAAGTACATACATATTATGCTGAGCAAATACTTCACAAATCATGCGAATACGATTCACATACTCTTTTCTCTCCTGTTCCGAGAAACCTTCGCTACCTTTTTGTCCAGCAAACGTACGAATTTTGTTTGTTTTAAACCAATTAGCTAATATTGCAAGTTGTTCACATTTCTCTATCGTTTTTTCAAAATCTGCCGATAATGATATGTCTAAGTAATCACTTATCATCGTAATTTCCAAGTTTTTATCCTTTAAACAATTCAATTCTCGTTCTGTCGTTTCATACTCTTGCATATACAAATTTCGTGCATGAGTCCCCCACAATTCAATTCCTTTAAAACCGTTTTCATATGCAAATTGAACAATATCAGTAAATGAAATTAATTGATGACGAAAGGAAATAGTACATAATGAATATTTCATAGGTTTGAACTCCCTTATCTTAAATTCAGTTAGGTTTTTAAAATGCTAAGACAGACTCGTTTGTTTTCATTTCTTTCCATGATAAAAACTGTCTCTCTAATTCAGCCTTAATTTGCAGTTCAATTGCATTCATTTCATCCAACTTTTCAACAATTGATAATAACATGCCTTTATTATTCGTCATCGCCATTTTAATTGCTCGATACTGTACATTTGTAAATCCTTGTACAATATCCTCTACCCGATCACACCAATAATCAAACTCTTGCTCCGAATATTGCAACGTTTCACGGAAGTATGCAAAGGCATGTTCATAACTATATTTACGAATTGCAAGTACTGGTATTTGCTTCACTGCCGCTACAAGACCAGAAAGCGAATAACCTTCTTCTTCATTTGCCATTTTTATAATTAAATTTTTCAATTCCATAGTCAGTTCATTGTCATTTCTTTTGAAAGTTTCTATGAAATAACTCGCTACCATTTCTTCTGTTGGCTCCTGAATTTCTTCTACATCAATGAAATACCCTCCACCAAATGGGTTATCTTGAACAGAGTGAAGCACTTTTTCTCTTTCCATATTCCCTTCCCAGCGAAAATCAGGATCTAGCATGAACCATTCTTCATCTTTCTCTGTCTTCGATATCATTAAATAATGCGGAAACGGTTTTTGATGAAATTTATTTTCCCTCTCTGGCAATAGAGACATATCAACCATTACAATGACATAGCGATTTTCTGGCTTGTTTTCTACTAATTGTAAAAACGTTTCTACATTGCTATCTTTACCTTTTGCATGATCATACCATTCGTTCACTTTCATACCGTACAATTTTTCATACCATAATAAATAATTATCATGGTTAATATTTTCGGAGTGATACGAGATAATGCCGCCTTCTGTTATATCAAAATCTCCGTCCCATAATCCAAAATAAAATGGACGGAAATCTATTTCGCTACGCCTTTTTATAATTTCACAAAAACAACTCACTAAACAGTGAACTTTAATTGAAGTCATATTCTCATCCACTTTCCTAAAGGTTAATTATTCACATTTACTACTTATACCGGCTGTAACTCCTCCATAAAATCAAGCAAAGATCCTACAGTAAGAAATGCTTTTGGGTCTACCTCATCCTCTGGAACGCATAGCTTTACATCCATTTCTATGTAGACTATGAGTTGTAACATCATTACCGAATCTATATATAAATCTTGGTTTAAACGCATCGTTTCTTCTAAATGCGTTACATTTTTTAGCTCCATTTTTTCTGTCATAATTTTCAACACTTCATTTTTTAATGTTTCACGTCTCATGTTGTAACCTCTCCCATCTCTAGTAATTTTCTACTTACTTTTCCAGTTTTATTTTTCGGAATTTCAGTTACACTTTCAATCTCATGCGGAACTTTATAAGATGGTAAATGCTGCATACACCATTCTCTTATTCGCACTGGATCAACATGAGAGATTACTTTCGCTTTAACAACTTCGCCCATCACAGGATGTTTTCCCCGATATACAATTGCCTCTTGAACGCCTTCTAGTCGAAGCATTGTTTCTTCTACCTCTATCGGAAAGACTTTTAATCCTGAAACGTTAATCACATCATCCATGCGCCCCATAAAATGAAGACCATGCTCAGATTTATACCCCAAATCTTTCGTGAAAATTTCCTTATCTTTCATTTTCACTACGATTTCTTCGGGCATATTTTCATCTGAACCTATACTTATACTCGCATGAGGTAGTGGATTACCTAAATCTAAATGGCTTTTCATATCATGACATATACTAATACAACCTGCTTCAGAACAACCGTATTGCTGCATCATATATGTTGTCATTTCTTTTAGTTTATAAAATAATGCTTCTGGTAAAGGTGCTCCGGATGTCATAATTTTATGAAACTGAAACGTTCCTTGCGGGAAACTCCCCATAATATGTAACATAAGCGGTACTGCATAAATGATATGTTTTTCTGTATTGCGAACTATATTTAATGCGAATTTAGGGTTTTTATTCGTAATGATGATAGGTTTGCTTCCTCGCGTAATTGCAGATAACGTACCACATATTAGTCCGTATGAATGTGAAACAGGAGCCATAACGATCGGCACTTCATCTACTTCACAGTTTAAAGCTTCATTATAAGCAGTAATTTCTGTATCCACTTCCGCCCATGCTCTACGAATCAGTTTTGGTTCTCCTGTTGTTCCAGAACTATATTGCAATAAAGAAGGCTCTTCTAGTAAAGCGTTCACTACTTCTAATTTCGTAAAATCGGGATATTCTCCATATAATATCCCGATACAATTTGCACGCTTTGCCATTTCAATAGCCGTTTCTTTTGGCGTATCTTCATGTATAAGCAATACTGATGATTTCTTTTCTTTTAAGAAAAACACAAGCGTAATAATATCGAATGGATCTTTCAGACAAAGCGCGAATCTATTTCCTGCTGCTTTTTGAAATTGTTCCATTTCCTCATAAACTTGTAATCTCAAATCAAAATCACTTTTGCTATACTCTTGTTTATTAACGATTAGCATAATTTCCCCCTGTAACAACTGATTTTTGTTTGATAAGTTGTCTTGCTCTATACAATGGATTTGGAACTTCATGAACAAGCGAGTCCACATCCATATATAATCGTCGCTTCGTTAATTGCTCAGCATAGAATGTAGGAGTGTATAGCTGAATACTTTCAAATCTATCTTTCAAGTGTGGATATTTTCTAAAATGATTTTCAATTTCTTCGACAACTATCATCCAAAAAATTTCTTCTTTCCAATCATATTCGTCTGCAAGTACGAAAGCTAATTCTCCTACATTAAATAAGAACAGTGCATCTAATACCATCTCTTGTAAACATTCAATACGATCCATTTCAAAGAAATCATTCATTTTCCCATTCGCATACGTTTTATGCATTTTAGTAAAGTCTGGACATTTATTCATTTCTTTTAAGAATGGACGATAAAACTCAAGTCCTTCATGGAAATCCTTTAATGCAATACGGACAGGTAGCCCTTCTTTATGAACTAAAATCATATTTTGTCCGTGTGATTCTAATGCGATTCCATACTCTACAACAAGATGTATAACTGGTATGATCGCTTTTTGAATCAGTAATCGTAGCCAATTTTCTATCCCGTATTTGTTTAACCATGCATCAATAACTGGTGTCCCGTCTTTCTCCTTTGCATATAAGCCGTTAAAGGGAACCGCATCCTCTTGCTCATCTAAATATTTATGAACGCTTTCACGCCAAATGCACCCTAATGAACCATATGTGGCTTTCTTATTCGTATCATACGTTACACTCGAAAATTCCTTTAACAAAATAATGCGCGATTCATCCCTTAAATAAGAATCCTGACTTACGACATCACTTAACCAATTCGATATAGCTGGTGCACTCACAACCGAATATGGTTTCAGCGTACGGAGTGTTGAAGTGTTAAGTATGTTCAGCGATAACTTTACATATGGTCTCTTTGGATTCGTAGCATTTCTTAACGTCCTCATCGATTGTTGCGCGCAATAATCATCCGCCGATTGTCCTAAATAAATTATATTTTTATCCTGTATATGGTCAGCGTAATTTGGAATGATGAAATTCTCCCACTGCCAAGGATGAACAGGTATAAACACGTACTGTTTTGGATTACATCCCGCACTGTGAATTCGTTCCATATACGTTTCTAATGTATGCTCGCCTATCTCACCTTTTAAAATATTGTCATAGATCATTTCATTTTCATAACCTACAGTCGCATACTTCTTATGAGCTGCAATCCATATAATTTTTATTGGTCTCATAAATTCATATCCATATTGAAAATTGTCACGATATTGAAACCCAATGCGTGCTTTATAGCTAGGATGATATGGATGACCGTCTATTAAATGGCTTTCAAATTCATCGTACGATTTTTGGGTATATTTCACCTTATTATGTCTTTCATATTGTACAATCGTGTCTTTAAATATCGTTTGTTCTAATTCATGAATAAAAGAATCTAATTTCGTTTGTTCTACGTTAACAATTCGAAAAACTTCTTCCAAAAATTGCGAAACTGATTGTATTTCTTGTTTTTCCTCTTGAACTCTTATTACTAATGAATCTATAGAGATACGTCCAAATGTCATTCGTTCTCTTCCGTAACATTCATACGTGACACTTTTGTTGTCCTCATCAAGTCCTTGAATAAGAAAAAGAATTTGTTCTTCGTTTTCTATGCGAATTGGCGTAATAATCCCCTCATAAATTAACGACTCTACTAATTGACGTAACACTCTTCTTCGTACTGAAATGTAATCTTTTGATTCAAGCGCTTTCAATATTCTCGTATGATACATGTCCACTCTCATAACTCCTCCACCTTATGAAAAATACCATTATTTGTATTACGTGAAATTTTAACGTTATTTATGAACGGACAGCCACTTCTCTAACGAGCGGATTCTGTACCTGTGCGTAAATTGCTTGTTCTAAAGGATTACTTAACTCATCGACATCGAAAAATCTCGTTAATAAATTTGCTTTACATGCCAACTTATCCTCTTCTAACAATTCTCTTAAAAAGGTAGAAGGTTCACGGTTATACGAAAGGAACGCTTCAAGTACAGATCTTAATTCAGAGAGAAGAATTTCCTCCTTAATTAATCCTGCTGTGCCAAAACCGTTAATGAGACCAAACATATGATTGAAAATTAAGTAGTAACGAAATCTCTCATCTACAATATAATCGTCATATAGATTTCCAGTACGTTCTCCAATGCCAGCCAACTCATTATTAAGCGTCTCTTTCATTGAATTACAGAAATAAAACCCTTGATTATCACGGAAATAATATTTGACCGGATAACCATCCTTTAGCTGAACAACACTATTTTGCTGATGCGCTTCTACTGCAACACCATAACGTAAGTACATCCATACCATCGGCTTTAAAGAAATATTCATATATCGTCTAAACCAATCTAAACTTACTTCTTCACAGCTTCTACTTTCTACATCTGCTAGTCGATGAATAATATTCGATAAACGAGTACGTTCTCCAGGTATTGCATCTTGAACTAGTCCAGCAATTAAAGTAGCGTCATTTGCATGTTCACCATAAAAAGGGTTCTCTCGTATAATTACTTCAAATCCAGATTCTTTTGCCCCGTAATTTAATGTAATAAATGCTGGATCACAAATAAAATCAAAACCTGGAAACTTATCTAACACTTCACCAATTGCTGTATTTAGCATTTCCTTTCCTTCAAGACCACTCTCTAGTTCCTTCAATTTATTAATACGCATTGAATTTGTTACTTTTACTGGGAATGAAAACTTAAGCATATATTTTGATTGGGGATGATATAACGTCCTAAGTGATGATGTTGCCATATAATACTTACCGACAGGACCGATATATTCAAGTACTCCTTGATCTATCCACTCCTGTACGTATGATTGGTGTAATAGCCATTCTGCCTGAAGCGGATGAATTGGAAGTAATGAATATTCATCTTCATTACAATACTTCGATATAAATTCTTTACAAACCATCTCATCATTACGTAACTCTTCTTTTAGAATTACTGTTGTAGAATCTAACAATAATGATTTTTCATTTACTATATTTTTATGTGCCCTAAAATAATGAAGCTGACATTCTCCTTTTAATTCTGGAGAATACATTGCGCTTTTCCATTCCAAAATACCTTGTCTACTCTTTGGGGTTGGATGCGTTAAATGTCCAAATAATAAAGATTGCTCCGCTTCTATAAAGGATGTATGGAAACCGTATAATGCAGATGTATCTTCTATTCTCTCCTTTGTAAATTCTTCAATATTTTGACAACTACAAATAACTCGAAGCATAAGTTCAGCAGGATTCGTCCCTTCTCCGTAGTTGATAGACATCTCTTTTATTAAGAATGTAATAACAGTAACGTAATCTGCTTTTATAACATTCTTATTTTCTCCCATTTGATAATAAAATTGTTCTCCAAACAAATGGCGATCTGTTGCTGATTTATATATAACTTCTCCATACAAAGTAATGTTTTGTGCCGATAACCGACAACATAAATAAGTAGAGCCAGTATCTCTTTGAAATGAATTGTAGAAAATATCCTCTATCCTTTTATCCGCTGTAATCCATTCTCCACTTCCTGTTTCTCTTAAATAACAATTTAAAAAACTTTGTATTGTTGCATGTTCCGCGATTTGTTTCGCACGCTGCATACTTGTCCTCCTCTTTATATGAACACTATCGTAATTTCATATTACAATCGATAATTGAATATCGTTATCAATTAAAATTTTAATTGATTATCATTATCAATTCAATAGTTTATTTCAGAATTTTTAAATCCGAATAAATATTTCTTTTTTTCAGCCTTTCTTTAATCTAATTAAAAATACACAAGAAAAATTCTCACTTTCAAACTACATACTTATTTATTTCATTAGTAATCCCCTTCAAAATAGTTAAACAAAAGAGGTATACATTAATTCGTATACCTCTTTCAAACATAAAGTTTACATAATAATATTATTTATATCCCTCCAACAATAGGCTGTCTCTTCTACCTGTACTCTCTCTAAAAATTTCGTATCAATTTTTTCTGGATTAAATTTTTCATAAAAATTTTTAGAAGGGTTATTCGTAACAACCCATACTAAAAGTGATTGCATATCATTGTTTATACATTCCGATAATAAAGCTTGAAATAACTTTTGTCCTATTTTCATTCCTTGATACTCTTGTAAAAGGTAGATTGCATATAATTTCCCATCACAATTATATGTACCACTTCTTTCCACTCCCCCGTCAATGAATCCGATTATTGTTTCATCTGACGTCTCTGCTACAAATCTATATTGGTATTTATCTTCTTGTTGAAAAATGTTTTCCCATTGTTTTTCTCGTTGCTCATATGTTATATTTTCTAAAAATTCGTCAGCAAATATCCCTTTATACGTTGTTTTCCAGCTATCAACATGCACCTTTGCTATACCTCGTATATCATCTTTTATCGCTCTTCTAATATGTATTTCCATCATTTCTCCCCCTTGTTATTCATCATTATATCAATTTATTTCCTTAAAAATCCAAATAAAAAAAAGAGCGAATGCACTTCACTCTTTTTTATCACAATTATCTACTTTCCACTTCAACTGAAACAACACGATCAATCTCTTTCAGGGAACTATATAACTCTGTTGTATATAAATCTTCTGGAGCTAAAATAACCATTTCCAGTTGCTGAAATGCTCCATTATCTATATCTTTAATTTTCACTCGTTTCACATGCATACCTAAATTTTTAATTTGCTTAAATATACCATCTAACTCATGATGCTCTTTTACAGTAATTTTTATAGATAAATCCTTTTGTCTTAATGAATACGGACCTGCAATTTTCACAAGTTGTGGAAGTACGTTAATTGCTAAAATAATTAAAATCATAGCAACCGTCGCTTGTAAATAAAAGCCCGCCCCAATTGCTATACCTAAAGCTGAAGCAGCCCACACCATAGAAGCTGTCGTTAATCCAGAAATAACATCATTACTTCTTCGTAAAATAACACCTGCCCCAAGAAAACCAATCCCACTCACAATTTGAGCAGCTAGACGCATTGGATCCATATTTGTATGCCCTGGAACAGAATATACATGTACGGCTTCAATTGAAACCATCGTAATTAAACAACTTGCTACAGAAATAACCATACTTGTTTTCACACCAAGCGGTTTATTCTTTAGCTGCCTATCTATCCCGATGAATAATCCTAAAAAGAGTGCTAAACCTAATTTGAGTAAAAATTCATATGACATATTTCCATTCTCCTTACTTTACAATGTTTCCCTTGGAATAATTCACTATAACTCTTTTATGATATCAATTCCAGTCTTTTCTATTCATTTAACATAAAAAGCCGAAAAAACATTTGTAACGATGTTTCTCCGGCTTTTTATTATGCTTAAGATTCTTCTTTATTTCTGATCTTTAATCTTAATCTCTGCATCTTTGTAGAATGCTAATTTACTGTCATTATACTCTTTTGTAAAATTGTTAAATTGCTCTTTTGATTTTTGTGCTTCCACAGTTAATTCATTAACAGCCTTAACTTTTTCACCAATCTCCTTTAATTTCGTTTCTTTTACTTTTAATTTTTCATACAGTTCTTTTTCAGTCGCTAACGCCTTCGTATAATTTTCATTCATCTTTTGGAATGCATCATAACGGTTTTTATACGACTCTTCTACTGCTTTCGCTTGTTTTTGTAACTTCTTATCTTCAAGCTTCTCTATATTTCCTTGAACAGATTTTGTTTCTTTCTGAGCTTTTTCTAGCATTTCTTTCTCAGTTTTTAATACTTTTTCACGGTCATCTACATTTGCAGTAGCTTGCTCTATCTTCTTCATAACAGCGTCATTATGATCTTTACCTTCTTGTAAAATTTGAGAATATAGTTCTTGACCTTCATTCTCTAATTTCTCTAACTTCTTCGCTTCATCAACTAATAATTTTTCTTGTGTCGCTGCTGTTTCAAAAGCTGTATATAGATTTTCTTCTGGTTTTTCACCGAAACAACCTGTTAATAGTCCTACTGATAGTGCTCCAACTACTGCTACTTTTCCATACTTCAACGTTCATTCCTCCATTACATACGGTTATCATGCCAGAAATTCACTGGGAAGTGACTCTCTTCATGATAAGCTTCAAACTCATAACCCTTTTCTTTTAACCCTTTTAAAATTGCTGGCACAGCAGCAACTGATTGTGGGTGAATGTCATGCATTAAAATAACTTCCTGTGGTTTTGTTGCATTTGTTATTACATTTTGAGCAATTTGTGCTGCCGCTGCATCAACTTGCATTTTGTTATATCTCCAATCTAATGAATCAATTGTCCAATCCCATACTTTAAAACCGCCCTCTACTACTTTATTTCGAAGACCTTCATTTAATCCAGGCATCGAACCGTATGGTGGACGTGTTAATTTAGGTGATTTTCCAATAATATTTGCGATTAAGCTTTGATCTTCTTTCATTTCATTTACATACTCGCCATTTTTATATAACTTTGCAAAATTATGTGTCATACTATGCATACCTACATAATGACCCTCTGCATTTTCACGTTTCACTAAATCCGGAAATCCTTTTACATTCGCTCCAATTAAAAAGAACGTCGCCTTCGCATCATGCTGTTTTAACGTATTTAACAATTCAGCCGTATATTTCCCTGGGCCATCATCAAATGTAAGGTAAGCAACTTTTCTTTCTTTTCCATTAAAACGACTTGGTGCCGTTTTATTCATTTCTACTTTCGGTTGTTCACTTGCAAGCTGTACTACGTTTTCTTGTTTTGCAACAGCCTTTGCTGGTGAAGTAATGGATTGAAACATGAAATACCCAATAGCTACTGCTGCAATCGCTATTAAGCCGACTACTACTCGTTTAACTTTAAAAGCTTTTTCCATTCTATCGAATTCCTCTCCCTATTAATCTTATATATAAATCACCCAATATAATTATACATCTATTTATTTTATTACACTATATAAACAGACTTTATATGTATTATAATGGGAGTTTTATCAAAATGGTTGTTCCTTTTCCTTCTTTACTTATAATAACTAAGTGTACCTCCATGAAGCTCCACCATTTTTTAACGATAGCTAAAACACCTGTAGCACGGTTATTAATCTAGTAAAATGACTGTTCTATATATGGTAAATGCTCTGTAGCAATTCCAATCCCTTCGTCTTTCACCTTTATCACTGCTTGTCCTTCTTTTTTAGTCGCTTCAATATATACTTTACCATTTTTATGTGAATATTTAATGGCATTTTGAACAATATTCAAGAAAACTTGCTTTAGCCTATTTCGATCTCCTATCAATTCAATTCGTTCTATAGTTTTGATGAATTGCATTTGCTTCTCTTCAGCATTAGGAGTTAATTGCCAAATCGTCTCCTCTAGTATATCGTATAATTGCACCTTTTGTTTATATAAATTGAAATGATTTAAGTATAAGTTTTCTAAAATAAAAAATCGTTACAGAAAAGTTACAAATCCATCTCAATAAAAAAGATTGGCAAAGGCCAATCTTTTTTTATTATTCATTTCGAACTGGTTTTGGTGTTACACCTAAATGCTCATTTAATTTTTTCGAAATATCTTTTACATTTTTTTCGTTTGGAATGTAATAATAAATACCTCCGATACGTTTATCCGTACCTTCTATTTGCATTTTTTCCATTTCTAAATTAGATCCTGCCATATTTTTTGTAATCGCAAGCATATCATCGAAAGTTAAGTTCGTTTTCATATTTTTATCAACCGCATCAAGTAAAGAGCCCATTTTGCTAATTGATTGCACAGACATCGCTTTTTTTGCAATTGCTTCTATTACAAGTTGTTGTCTTTGTCCACGCATTGCGTCACTATCAATTTTACGCGTTCTTGCAAGTGCAAGTGCTTGTTCTCCATTTAAATGTTGGAAGCCTTTTTCTAAATGAATCATACCCGCTTGGTCTTTACTATCTTGCTCTGTGAAAGTAACAGGTACATCAATATCAATACCACCAAGTGAATCGACAATTTGTACGAATGATTCAAAGTTAAACTTCACATAATAATCAACAGGAACATTTAAAAATCTTTCCACCGTATCTCGTGTACTTTCAACACCACCAAATACGTGTGCGTGTGTAATTTTATCTAATTTCTTTCTAGATGGAATATATACACGTGAATCACGCGGAATACTTACTAATTTAACTGATTTATCATCTTTATTAATTGTTGCTAATAAAAGTGCATCTGTGCGAACAGCTTCACCATATTGACTTTTTCGCATTTCACTACCATCTACACCCATAATTAAAATAGAGATGTTATCCTTTAAAGGCTCAACTTCTTTATCACGTTTTGATGATTTATCAATTTGTGCATACGCATCACTTACAACAGCTTTTGCTTTATTATATATTAATGATCCATATCCTACTCCTCCAAAAATAAGTAGGAAAAATGGAATTAAAATGAACCATTTTATTGACCTTCTTTTAGAACGTTTTTTATTGCTTCTCGTATTTTGTTCTAATTCAGAGCTCATCTTCATTCGCCTCTCTTTCTCTTTCCCTAGTATAATGTATGTCTAGTATTCTTCATATTGAATTTCCTTTCAAACACCTTACATTTTTGTAAGGTTACATGATGAATCCAATATGTATTCCATTTCACATTATACTCTCGTGCTTATTTTTGGCAAGTCACTATTTTCCAACTTCAAATATTTAGCGCTTCGCAACATTCGAAATTATAGATTTATAAATTTATTCGTTTCGAATCCTTCAATTTTCACCTAAAAAATTAGTAATGCAACAATACATTTCATATTATCTCTCAAGCGGTGTATACATTGTTTTCTTCCCATGATTATTAATGAAAGCGGATTTTGCTTTTAGTTTCGTCTTTTCTATTTCTATATCTTCATTCGAGAAATTCACAATAATTTTAATATCTTTTCCATAAGAAGCAGATTGAACTAATTTATCTTCTGACAAATATACAAAGTTCGTCATTTCTTCTTTTACTGCCTTTTCATGAACGTCATTCCAAACTTTCAGGTGCTGCGTAATTTCTTGTTTATGCTTATTCCACTCTACTTCATCTAAATGGTACAACGGAGGAACATTATACAATAATTCGTATAGCATACGGTTCCCTACCTCATCTTTTACTTTCAAACTTCCCCATTCCCAGTGGTGCGTTGTAATTACAGAATCATTGTATACTAATTTATATAATGGTACTGAATATACAGGGTTTAAATACACTTGTTTATATTCTTCTTTTAACGGTACTTGTTTTGCATATTTTTCTGGAACATTTTGATTCGGTGACCAATATCCGCCCACATAATACGGACTTGTTTTATTTTTCCTCATATCTTCATCGTCCCATTTAATAACCGGTGTTTCAATACCGTGAGCAAATGCAATCGTGCTACTTGCAAAGTCATTTCCGCCTTCTGAGCCAACTACCATACCTTTTTCTTGCGCAATATAATCCATTCGTTGCAATCTTGCTTTTAAATCTTGTTCTTGTGTCGTTATATGTTTGGCTGAATAGTCATCATAAATTTCACCTGTTGCATCACAATCAATAAACCATGAATTATATTTAGGTCCATTTTGTAAAATATCGTTCATTCGCTCTTTTACACTAGGAAGAGATAAAGTTGGATTTAACTTTCGCCCTCTACCTAAAAAGCCTTGCACTTTTTCTCCATTTTTCTTCGTCACAGTTCCCTCTTCATATAACGATGGATCCTGAAAAGAAGCTGTATTCCAATTTTTATCAGCTTTTTCGTGAATAGAATGATAAGAATCATACGGACCAACTAAATATCCCATTTTCTTAGCTTCTGTCACGAAATCAGACTGCATATACCCTTGTTCCCAGTTCGGTAGCCCAATCCATGCATTGTCTATTCCTGATTCTTTCATTTCCTTTATAATATCCGTTCCATCTGCCTTACCCCATTTACTTACTTCTTCAACCGCATCACCGAGCGCTGACTTTAATACATGCTTATTTAAGTTATATAACTCCATCTTCGATAAATGGTCTATCCCTTTGTTTAATAACTCACTAGCGTTCTGATCAACCTTTTGAAAAATATCATCTTTATACAATTCCTTCATTGATAATACTTCATTTACATAACGTAAAATAACATTTTTTTGGTACTTATCAATGAAATCTTGTTTACTTACTTGCTCAAACACACTCAGTTCTCCAGGCTCCGAACTATTCTTTTGAATAAGCCCTTTTATATGACTAAATACAGGACTATTTATTTGCTCTCTTATTTTAGGCCAATTTACGTTACTGTCAGACAAACCATTTTGATTCCAAAAATAAAAATGAGCAGCACCATAAAGTTTTTCAATCTCTTTATTTTTTCTAGCCTTTTCTTGTAATGTTTTAAATTCACCTTTTTGAGCAATATTATCCTTATACAGTTTAGCAATACTGACTGCATCATTATTTGTCACATATAATTGAAATCCATATGCTTTATTTTTATTTATACTCGGGAATTCATGTATAAAATCAAATCCTATTTTCGGATCCGAATGAAATTTCAATTCATTATTAAACATATTGTTCGCAATAAATACAATTGAATATTTCGAACCATTTAACGCAAAAAACTTCATAGAAAATGATTCAGCAAATGAATATGCATCATCCTTTAAAAACTTCTTCCAATTTTCATCATTACTCGGAATTTGCTTACCTTCCCATAACGGAAGTGTATAATTTTCAGCTTGTACTTTCGGCCACGTAAAGCTTTCTGCACCAGTCGATTCCACTTCAATATTTAAGTGATCTTTTTTCTTTTCTAGATTCACTTTTACTTTTTGATCTGGATATTCCCAAGATGTTCGATCCTTGTCTTTTTTTACATTCGACACCTTCATTTTCGGTAACGGCTGTGACGCCTGTTCCTTTACACCATCATGTTCTACAGTTAACATGAAAGTCTCTGGATTTACATCGTAAGTAAACTCTTTATACGTCGCTTTCTTTACTTTAGAATCTTGTACAGCCTTGTTACCTTTTACATCACACCCGACTAAAGTCGAAAATGACATCGTTGTAAGAAGACATATTGCTATCATTTTTTTCATCTTCTGCACCTCCACCACTGAATATACAGGGGCTTTGTTACAGGAATGTGGCAAAAAAATAGAACTAGCATAACGCTAGCTCTATTTTGAGTATTATAAATAAGTGTGTATGAACAACTATAATCTGCTTAAAGTATATGTAGTACAATAACCGTGTTTTTTCATCCCCACTAAATATAAAAGCAAATAATTCGAAGCCTTAACACTTATTTTTCAACTAAAAAAATAAGTGTATATAATATACCCTAAAACTAGCACTAAAATTACTAGCGCTGTACCTTTCCAATTCATACCACCCGTCATATCAACTGGACTACCTGATTCAGCTCTGCTGAATCCATCATTTAAAGAACCGGTAGGATTATTTTTCAATTCACTTTTCCTTATACGTTCTCTGTTTTCTTCTGGTGACTCTTTTTTCATACGATCACCTCCAAATTAATACACGCTTTACTAAATTATACATTATTACTTTTCTTTTATATGCCAACTGAAAAGATATTTACAACAAAAAAAGCTAGCAATGCTAGCTTTTTTATAGTTCTATATGTTCTTCTTTATTTACAGTAATTCCTCTATGATCGATTTCTAGCACACACACTTTCATAGACGTAAATACTCTCGCTAATTGCTCAGCAATTTCTTGACGCTTATCATATGGCGTTAATATAAAAATGGATGGACCTGCACCACTAAGCGCTGTGCCGTATGCTCCAAACTCTTTTGCACATTTACGAATTGAGGGTAATAGCGGTACGAGTTCTAAACGATACGGCTCGTGAAAATGATCTCTTTCCATCATTTCACCTACAACTTCCCACTTCTTTTGACAAAACGCAGCTACTAATACGTTGCTGATTGCACTAGCCTTAACTGCTTCATGAAACGGAAACACATCTGGTAATACAGATCGGCTTTCCTCTGTATTTAACTCTTCATTTGGAATAAGAGAAATTACACCTAATTCCTTACTTTCAATTCTTACAACCGAAACATTCTTTCCATCAAGTGCTCCGATTACAGTTCCTCCTAATATAGAAGCCGCAACATTATCTGGATGCCCTTCAAAATTTGTTGCAATTTGAACTTTTTGATCAGTCGTTAAGTTTAAATTGCCAAGTTGATTCGCAAGCTCTATCCCTGCTACAATTGCTGATGCACTACTTCCTAGTCCTCTTGTAAGCGGGATATTACTAGTAACTTCTATTATATGAGGTGATAAAGAAGGACATACTTTACATGCCGTGCTAACGATTAAATTTTTATCATCTGTCGGAATTAATTCTTCAAAGGAATGGATTACTTGCCATCTATCAGCTTTTTCTTTTACCACCACATCTAAATATAATGACAAAGCTATTCCTACTGAATCAAATCCAGGTCCAACATTCGCTGTACTAGCAGGAACACGAATACTTAATGGTATCACGACATAATCACCCCTTTAATATGTTCTTTAATTTGTTCTATATTATTTGAAACACTTGCAATATCTAATGTATTAGAAGAAATTGCGATATCAGGATCTTTCAAACCGTTTCCAGTTAAAACTGCAACAACTGTCTCTCCTTTTTTGATTTTTCCAGATTGAACATGTTTAATTACACCTGCTAATGAAGCATTTGATCCTGGCTCAGCGAAAACCCCTTCCGTTTTTGCTAATAATCTATACGCATGTAAAATTTCTTCATCTGATACCATATCTATTTCACCGTGAGACTGTTCAGCAGCCTCTACTGCATATGACCAACTTGCGGGGTTACCGATACGAATCGCTGTTGCAATTGTTTCAGGTTCTTCAATGACATGTCCTTTTACAATAGCAGCTGCTCCTTCCGCTTCAAATCCGTGAATTCTTGGCTTCTTATAGCCTTTTTCTTTCTCATATTCACAGAAACCTTTCCAGTATGCTGTAATATTTCCGGCATTCCCAACAGGAATCGCTAAAACATCTGGTGCACTTTGCAACTGGTCACAAATTTCAAATGCTGCTGTCTTTTGCCCTTCAATTCGATAAGGATTCACTGAGTTTACTAATGTAATCGGCTCTTCCGCAGCAATATTTCTTACAGCCTTAAGTGCATCATCAAAATTTCCTTCTATTGAAATGATTTCAGCTCCGTAAGCGACTGCTTGCGCTAATTTTCCATGTGCAATCTTTCCTTCCGGGATTACGATTATACATTTCATTCCAAGGCGTGCCGCGTATGCTGCGGCCGATGCCGAAGTATTACCTGTTGATGCACAAATAATTGCCTCCGAACCTTCTTCTTTCGCCTTCGCAACAGCCATTACCATACCACGATCTTTAAAAGAACCTGTCGGATTCGCACCTTCGTACTTACCGTATAACTGAATCCCTAATTGTTTTGATATATTTAATAGCGGAATAAGAGGTGTATTTCCTTCCATTAAGCTAACATCAGGTGTATTTTCATTCACCGGTAAATAAGAAGCATACTGTTTTAATAATCCTTTATACATATTGTTTTTCCTCCTCAATAATGTAATAACTGTTTATTTCACTTGCGACACTTTCTATCGCTCCTAGAACTCGTTCAAATTGATACTTTGAAGTTTGATGTGTCACAACAACGACTTCTGCAAGTTCACGATTTAAAGGTAATTGAATAACTTCTTTTAAACTTACAGAATAATTAACGAAACATTCTGTTATTTTTTGCAACATCCCAGGTTCATCTCGTAATGAAATACGTAAGAAATATTTCGAAACGACTTCTTCATCCCCCTGTAATTCATACGGTTCTGGTTCTTTTAATGCGCTTTTATTTTTCTGAACTTGATTCATATTTTTAACGATTGAAATAATATCACTTACTACAGCAGAACCAGTTGGTAACTTCCCAGCTCCAGGTCCGTAAAACATTACTTCTCCTACTGCTTGACCATGAACATATACTGCATTAAATTCATTATTTACATTCGATAATGGATGATGACTTGGTAAAAGAGTCGGTTCTACACTTAAATGAATGGCTGACCCTTGTTTCTCTGCTTTACCAATTAATTTCATAGTAAATCCTAACTTTTCAGCCATTTGTAAATCTTCTTTTTCGACCTTTCGAATCCCTCTTACTTGCACATCATCTAAAGAAACATTCATCGAAAAACCTAAGTTTGCAAGAATGGCTACCTTTCTCGCCGCATCTAACCCATCTACATCCGCTGTTGGATCCGATTCTGCGAAACCTAATTTTTGTGCTTCCTGTAAAGCCTCTTCATACGACCATCCATTTTGACTCATCTTTGTTAACATGTAATTTGTTGTTCCATTTACAATTCCCATTATTTTTTCAATTTGATCTGAAGCTAATCCGTCTGTTAATCCTCTTAACACCGGAATACCGCCCGCTACACTTGCTTCATAACATAAATCACAATCATTATCGTTCGCCACTTGGAGAAGCTCTGCACCGTATACAGCCATTAAATCTTTATTTGCTGTTACGACATGTTTTTTATTTCGTAAAGCCTTAACAATATGTTGCTTTGCTTCTTCAATTCCGCCCATTACCTCTACTACAATATCAATATTTGGATCATTTAGAACTTCATCGACATGACTTGTTACTACGATTCCATCAATGCAAACATCACGTTCTTTTTCTAAGTCACGTACAACGACTGTCTTTACCTTCACTTCATACCCTGTATCAAGTGTAATTTTTTTATAATGTTCTTTCAAAATATGGACAACACCACTTCCGACCGTACCTAAGCCTAACACCCCAACATTAATAACGTTATTCATTTTCTAATCTCCTCCTACAATTTTATTTTTTATCTCTATCAATCACCTTGCTCTGCTTTTTAATCATGCAGGTGGTGGTTATTTCCGTACGTACAAATCGTTTCATTTTACTGCACCTCCTTTCAAAGTAAAAAAACACACTCATCCCTAGGAAAGGGACGAATGTGTTTTCGTGGTTCCACCCTTGTTCCAATCCAGACTTAACTCTTTCTAGATTGCTCAAGTTCAGATAACGGCTGATTCCGTCAATAATTACTAGATTACTCGTTCACTATTGAAGTTCAAAGGTGGTAAAATCATTTCTCGTGTTAGGAAGCTCACACCCTTGGCTTCCCTCTCTGTAAACCGTAAAAATGATTCCGTGTCCTTATCGTTACTTTTTCGTTCATGTTTATTTGTTAACTCATTATACTCGTATAAACAACAAAATCAATACTATTTTTTAATTATTTTTAATTTTCAATCCCTAATTCAATAAAAAAACACACTCATCCCTAGGAAAGGGACGAATGTGTTTTCGTGGTTCCACCCTTGTTCCAATCCAGACTTATTTCCTTCTAGATTGCTCAAGTTCAGATAACGGCTGATTCCGTCAATAATTACTAGATTACTCGTTCACTATTGAAGTTCAAAGGTGGTAAAACCATTTCTCGTGTTAGGAAGCTCACACCCTTGGCTTCCCTCTCTGTAAACCGTAAAAATGATTTCATGTCCTTATCATTACTTTTCGTTCATGTCTATTTGTTAACTTATTATAGTTATCAACTTTTTAAAAAGCAAGCCTATTTTTACTAACTATTTTCAAAATCTTTTTTTATTATATTTCACAATAACATTTTACAATTGCCGCTCGATTTACCTATTTTGCTATTTCTCCATTTTGTAAATCAACAGTTCATATATAAATATCCCATTCTAAAATGTGTACATATTCACCTTACAAAGATATATTAATAAAGTTTTTTAATACAATCTTTTCGTATAACTTTCTTCTAAAGAACGTGCAACATCTTCTTCTGAAGCATTCACTTTCGCATGCTCCAGCAACATTTTTGCTGCTGAAGGTAATTCTTTTTTATTTAACCAAAATTCTGAATCCCACATCTTAGAACGAATAAAAGCTTTTGCGCAATGAATATAGCATTCCTCTATTTCAACAACAATTCCAAGTAACGGATTGCGTCCATTTGCCTGCATTTCTTGCAAAATTTCTTCATCGTTTGTAATGAATGCTCGGCCGTTTATTCGGAGTGTCTCCCCAAGACCAGGGATCAAAAAGAGTAACCCTACGTGCGGATTTGAAATAATATTCAAAATGGAGTCTATACGACGGTTGCCTGGTCTTTCTGGAATAATAATTTTATTATTATTTAATACGTATACAAATCCAGGTGCGTCTCCTCTCGGCGAAGCATCACACTCTCCTAATTTATTTGCAGTAGATAATACTAGAAAAGGAGATTTAGACAGAAAATCTATGCAATGATGGTCTAATGATGAAATAACTTTTTTCAAAGCTCGCTCACTTGGTCGCCCCAATATTTTTCGTAACTCTTCCTCTGTTGAAATAATCGATTTTATTTCCTTATTCTCTATCCCCACTTATACCTACCCCTTTTTCTTTATTCTTCCAAAATTCAATACAGATATTGTATAATAAAATTTGCAGAAAGGGGAATTTAAATGACAGAGTGGTTAACAATATTTGATACTGAAAGAAATATACTTGGGAAGAAATTACGTGATGAAGTGCATCGTGACGGTGATTGGCATGAAACATTTCATTGTTGGTTTGTAGAAAAAGATGCTGAAGATATGTTTTTATATTTTCAATTACGCTCTAAAAATAAAAAAGAAGCACCGAGTATATGGGATATTACTTCAGCTGGACATATTATGCATGATGAAGAAGTACAAATTGGCGGTCTTCGTGAAATTGAAGAAGAATTAGGGCTTTCCTTTCAAACTACTGATTTAGCATACAAAGGTATCTTTAAAATAGATTATGAAATTTCAAATCTTACTGATCGTGAATTTTGTCATATGTATTTTCACAATGTCATCAATACACTTTCATTTGCACCAGGTGAAGAAGTAGACGATGTGATGAAAATACATGCAACTTCTTTTCTACAACTATTAAAAAGAGAGATTTCATCTTTTACGGCTATTTCTGTTTTAAGCAATACACCGATAACAATAACATTTGAAGATATTTATCCATATGATCTTGCATACTATGAATTTGTTATAGAAAAAGGAAAAAACTTACTAGAAAATAATAGTTTATAAATAAAATAGGACTCCCATTTTAAAGTACTTGGGAGTCCTATTCTTTATAGTGGATGATTGACAATACCCGACTGATTTAAATTCCAGTTTATTTTCTCTCTTTCGATGTTTGGAACATACTTGGCAGCGTTACAAAGCGTGCCCCTTTCGTTTTTAACTGCGGAATAATTTTGTCTAGTGCCTCTACAGATCCTTGCAAATGCCCACCTGGTGTTGAATGCTGAAGTATAACACTGCCAGGAAATGAATTCCCTAACACATTATTTGTAATCGTATCAGCGCTTACTCCTTTCCAATCAACCGTATCAACACTCCATTGTACAATCATAAAATTTTGCTCTGTTGCCCACTTCAATTGATTTTCAAGTATTTCACCGTATGGCGGACGAATAAATTTCGGTGCATAACCAGCTAAACGATTTAATATTTCTTCGGTTTTCATAATTTGATTACGGTACTCAGCATCATTTACTTTCGCTAAATTTGGATGGCTATACGTATGATTGCCAATTACATGCCCTTCATTCGCAATACGTTTTACTACATTCGGAAACTTTTCTGCATTTTCACCAAGCAAGAAGAAAGTCGCCTTCACATTATGTTGTTTTAACTTATCTAAAATTTTCGGCGTAAATTCTAAATCTGGTCCATCATCAAATGTAAGAGCGACTTCCGCTTTATTGTACGGCCCTGAAAATGCGTACGCATATTTTTCGACCCACGAAAATGGCGTCCACGATCCACGCTCATATGCTTTCATTTGTACTGTATATTTTTGAGGGATATATGTGTATGGCAATGAACTCATATAGTCTCCATAATAAAATGAGTGATATGGCATATAGGCGTACGAAACATCTCGTTCTAGTCCCCATTCATATGGGGCAAACATTTCTGACGAATAAAAATAATACATAATAAAAACCTCCCTAAAATTTCATATGTGATTCATCTGCACTTTGTTAGAGAAATTATTATTCATGAACAAAAATAAGACTGTCCATAATTAGGACAGTCTTACTGCTATATACAATTAATAAATCGATGCACTATCTTTCGGCAAAGCTTTTACATGTTTTAAATAGCTTGTCACTCTGTCATCATCACCTTGCGGGTATTGATACCCATATGTGTTACCAATTTCGTTCGCAACTTTTCTAAATAAATCGCCCATTACAAAAAACGACTCCCAAATGTCTTCATATTCAGCATTCGAATAGGTCCTTTTAAATTGCTCCCACATATCTTTTTCAATGTATTGCTCGAAAAGCTTTCCAAACTTTCCTGCATTAACTGTAAAGTCTGTTTTCATACCAATATGCCATTCTAACATTACGATGAACATATCCCGCACCGGGCCATCAAGTATTCCTTTCGCATAAGAAAGTTCTTCTCTCCATAGTCCTTTTGCCACATTCGTACTACACCACCAAAATTCATTACAGCAATCTAAAAACTCTTTTTCTGTAGGCTTTTTTATTAAGTAATCCCTATCGCTTGCTGGTGGAAATTCGTCAATACAATTATCTTTATCCAGAAGCAGTTCACTTAAACTATCTTGTCCAATGAACTTATTTATCAAATCAAAGGGAACGAGCGTTAAATCAATTCGGTTTCCATCCATAAACTGCATTAAATACGGAAATTTCCCGTCTTCATCTGGTGGAACTAATGACATTTCTTCCGGCATTTGTACAATCATTATTTCGCCAAATCTATGAATCCAATTATGATTAGACGTAAAAGATTGTATATCATTTACAACATACATAATATCATAGTCTTGAAAACAATCTTTTTTCACATGTTGATTTACACGTGACCCATTCATGATGACAGCTCGAATTCTTCCATCCTCTTTTGCTGTACTAATAATTAAGTCTAACATTTCTTTTTCAGTTCTCATCTATTCCTAACCTCCAATTTTTATATAAACTTATATTTCCAAGTATGTTGGAGGTCCACGAGCTAGCTGTGTTGTACACGATACATATTATAATTTTTGAAACATCTTTTTCATCTTTTTACCACCTTCCGTCATTCTTTTACGACTACCATTACAAACCCATCGTATCCTTTACTTCCGACAGTTTGAAGCGCAGTAGCACTTACACGTGGCTCTGCAGCTATTAATTCATAGAAGCGACGTATCCCTTGTACGCGAGGATCGTTACTCGTATTGTCAATAACTTCTCCTTCACGTACTACGTTATCACCAATAATTATAGTACCAGGGCGTGATAGTTTCAGTGCCCATTCAAAATAAGTAGGGTTATTTTGTTTATCAGCGTCTATAAAAATAAAATCAAATGGTTCATACTTCTCATTTTCGATTTGCTGTAAAGAATCTAAAGCTAATCCTGTTCGCACTTCAATTCTATCATTCAAATTGGCACGCTCAATATTGCTACGTGCAATTTCAGCATGCTTTTCACTTGCCTCCAATGTAACAACTCTGCCTCCAGATGGCAATCCCCTTGCAAGCCATATCGTGCTATATCCGCCTAGAGTACCAATTTCCAAAATGTTTCGAGCTCCTTGAATTTGTACTAATAGTTGCAAAAACTTCCCTTGCGTTGGCGATACATCATGTGCTGGTAAATTAGCTGCAGCGTTTGCTTGAAGTACTTCTTCTAATGTAGAATCTTTCGGTATTAATACATCACTCACATATTGATCAACAGCCGTCCATTTCTCAATCGTACTCATGTAAATACCATCCCTTTCAATATATTTCTACTATTCACATATTATTATACAGAAAATTCTGCCTTATAAACAAAAATAAAGAAGGGACATCTCCTCCATTACAGAATAAATATCCCTTCTTTTGTTTATGAAATTATCCCTTACGGATTAGTAGACCAAAGTCCTGCTGATTTAATAAATGTACGTTTATTTAATTTCAGCTGCGCTACGATAAACTCTGCAATATCTTCTGCTTGCATTACTTTATCTGGGTTTCCATCAGTTAACCCTAAATCTACAGCCATATCAGTTGCTACTGTACTTGGGGTTAAAGCTGTTACACGAATATTATGTTTGCGAACTTCCATCGCTAACGATTCTGTTAAGCCAAGAACACCAAATTTAGAAGCACTGTATGCACTTGTTACAGGTGCACCTTTTTGTCCTGCTGTAGATGAAATGTTAATAATATCACCAGATTGTTGTTCAATCATACTTGGTAAAGCTGCACGAGTTGCATAGTATACACCCATTAAGTTTACTTGAATGATTTTTTCCCAATCAGCAACGTCTAATTCTAAAAACTTACCGAACTTAGAAATACCAGCGTTATTAATTAAAATATCGATAGACCCTAAACCATTTTTTAACGTTTCAATTGCAGTCGTTACCTCTTCATATGAAGATACATCAGCAGTCGTAATAACAGCTTTTACGCCTTCTGCTTCTACTTCTTTCGCTACAGCTTTCAAGTTTTCTTCTGAACGAGCTAAAAGACCTACATTTACGCCCTCTTTCGCTAATGCGATTGCTACAGCGCGACCAATTCCTCTACCTGCTCCTGTAATTAAAGCATTTTTACCTTGTAATAATTCTGCCAAGTATAACACTCCTTAATCATCTCAGTTATGTATTATATTAAAATTGTATCTGTGTTTATGTAAAAAGGCAATGATGCACTTTCATGTGCGTAGGTTACTTATAGGTAACTATGGAAAGTTTTTATTGATAAGTCTCATGTTTTTGCCATAATTCATGTAAAATAAAAATAAATCCAGCATAGGAGAGTGTATGTGTATGAAAAGAAAAAAATGGTTCTTGTCACTAACTGCAGTCGGACTATGTATCATATTTTTGGCTATGTACTTTATATTTGGTAATCCACTACATTATAAAGTAATAGAAAAAGATACTAGCGACTATCTCTATACTATACAAGGCTATAAGCAAAAAGAAATACAAAGCATAACCGGAAAATATACTCCCATTTATAATATCGACTATTATGCAGAGGTAGTATATAAAGACGAACCTTATTTTACATACTCTTATACATACGATAATAATAAGAAAATAATACAAGACAACGGCATTTTAGGAAGACATACTGATTCATTTAAAAATCTTAATTTAAACTGGTCATTGTTTGACGAGTTAGTAGACGGTATCCATACTAACTTGCAAGAAAGAGGTTTAAGCGAAAAGAAAGATTATTCTATACGCTATGTTCAATTCATTGATATTGATGATGATACAAACGGTGCAGAAGCATATGTTGACTTTAAGAAAGATAAAGAATCAGATTATTCATACCGTATGAATGGCCAAGGAACAGCTTATCAATATAGTTGCAGTAACGGGGAATGTATTTTTAAAGAAAAATAGTGTTAGAAGATATCCTCCTAACACTATTTCTCTTCATAATTCGGAATACACACAATAAATTCTGTTCCATTCCCTTCCTCACTCTCGACTTTTATTTCTCCTTGATGAAGGTCAAGTACCTTTTTTACAATGGCCAAGCCTAAGCCACTTCCTCCATAAGCACGATTTCGTGAAGAATCTGCTTTATAAAAACGTTCAAAAATATGTTGTTTCTGTTCTTCAGATATACCAATTCCATTGTCACGAATACGTATTTCTACGAATTTCTCATGTTCTTGTAACTGAATTGTAATTGTGCCACGACTTGGAGTAAATTTAATACTATTATGAATTAAATTAATCCACACTTGACTCATACTTTCTTGATCCGCAATTATATGCACTTTTTCTAAATCAAGGTCTAATTCAATTTCTTTTTCAGCCCAGAGCGGTTCACTATTTAACACAGTTTGCTTTAACTGTTGATCTAATCGATAAATCACTCTTTCTGGTGTATACTCTTCCGACTCTAAAAGAGTTAGTTTCAGTAAATTTTGGCTTAGTTTAGATAATCTCGTCGTTTCCGTTTCAATAATGGTAAGATAATGCTTTCGTTTTTCCTCGGAAAGATTATTATCTTGTAGTGCTCTAGCAAATCCTTTTACAGAAGTTAAAGGTGACTGTATTTCATGAGAAACATTCGATACAAATTCCTGGCGCATTTTCTCCATCGCATTCAGTTCATCTGTCATATCATTTATACTTTTTACGAGTACACCAATTTCTCCATCATACTTTTCTTCATTTCGTATTTTTACGGAGAAGTCTCCTTTTGCAATTTTTTGTATCGGTTCAATAATAGTCCAAATCATTGCCTCTCGTTTTGGTCTCATTAATATCCCAATCAATGTCCAGATAAGAACAATAAATACAAAACCGACCATATCACTAATTAGAAAGGCTACAAACGACGATACGTTTACTTCAAAAGCATTCAATATACTAGTTGCTACATAAAATGCGATAGACCAAATTATAGTGAGAAAAGAAAAAAGCGCTAATACCGCTCCCGTTACTTTCAACATCTTCAACTTACTCATTCGTTTTCTTTTCCTCATTTACTTACCTCTAAGCGATACCCTAATCCTCTTATCGTTTTAATACTAAACTTCGACTTCTCTTCTTGAAACTTCTCACGTAGTCGATTAATATGAACGTCTAGTGTACGTTCATTCCCTTCAAAATCATATCCCCATACATCTTCAATTAACTGCTCTCTCGCACAAGTTCTTCCTGCTTTAGAACCTAAAGTAAAGAGCAATTCGAATTCTTTTAGCGGTAATGTGACTGTTTGTTCTCCGGCTGTAACTTCAAATGTTTTACGCTTTAACAGTACATTCCCAATTTGAATCGATTGCGACACTGTAATTTGGTAACGTTTCAATAACGCCTTAACTCTCACTACTAGTTCTATAGGATCAAATGGTTTTACAAGATAATCATCCGTGCCAAGGTGAAATCCTTTTACTTTTTGAGACGTTTCCCCTTTAGCAGTTAGCATCAAAATCGGAATATCATAGTACTTCCTTAATTCAAAACATACATCAAATCCATCCATATTTGGCATCATGATATCAAGAACAACCATATCAACTTTTACTTCGTCTATTTTCTGAAGTGCATCTAGTCCATCAATTGCCTCATATGTTTGAAAACCTTCTCGTTCTAAAAATACAGAAACAAGTTCCCTAATATGCGGATCATCGTCCACTATTAAAATGTTAGGTATCAAAGAAACCATTTCCTTTCTAATTCGCATCCTTTATAAAACTTTTAAAAATGAATCATTAGTGGAGTAAAAACCCCACTGATGATTCATTTTATAATACGCCCTCTTTAATTTTCAATTGTTGCGTTGCAAATTCACGATACATATCATGTGTCTGTAATAATTCATCATGTGTACCGCTTCCTGTAAGATTCCCTTTTTCTATAAAGATAATTTTATCTGCATCCACAACAGTAGAAAGTCTATGTGCAATAACTAATGTTGTTCTGCCTTTCATTAAGTTATTTAACGCTTTCTGAACGACAGACTCTGATTTACTATCTAGACTGGAAGTTGCTTCATCTAACATAAGAATTTGTGGATTTCGAAGTAACGCTCGAGCAATTGCAATTCGCTGTCTTTGCCCTCCAGAAAGCTTCACACCACGCTCTCCAACTTCTGTTGCATATCCGTTTGGCAAATCATGAATAAATGCATCAACATATGCCATCGCTGCTACTTTTTCAATTTCTGCATCAGTCACTTCACCCTCAACACCGTAGCAAATATTATCACGAATTGTCCCATCAATTAACGGACTATCTTGTGAAACGTAACCAATTTGACGTCGCCATGATTGCAATGAATAACTCGTAATTGAGTCTTTTCCTAATTTAATGGCACCGCTAGTTGGCTCGTAAAAACGTTCTAATAGTGAGAATAACGTCGTTTTCCCGCTACCACTTGGTCCTACAATCGCTGTTACTTTTCCTGATTCAATTGTGAAATCAATATTCTTTAAAACTTTCTCTTCTTCGTTATACTCAAAATGTACATTTTCAAGAACGATTGGCTGCTTAGCATTTGTGACTTTCACACCAGTTTCATGATCTTCTACTTCATATTCTAAAATTGTATTAATTCTTTCCGTTGCACCAATTGCCTTTTGGAATTGTGTAAAGAACATAGATAATTGACTCATCGGCATTATAATTTGAACTAAATATAAAATAAATGCTACTAGTTCTCCTGTTGTTAATGCACCGCTAGAAACTCGCATTCCACCATACCCTACGATAATAACAAGTAATGCCATTAAAACAAACGACATAACTGGTGAAATTAACGCTTGCACTTTTCCCTCTTTCAAGCCAAATTGTAATAGCTTTTCAATACCTTTATTTCCAGTTTCATATTCCTTTTTTTCTGTGTTCGAAGATTTCACTAAACGAATTTCTGATAATACTTGTGTTAATACACTAGTAAAAGAAGCCGTTTCATCTTGAAGTGCTTTTGAAATCTTATACATTTTTCGTCCAAGTGGAACTAAGATGAGTACTGATAACGGAATAACCGTTAAAAGTAAAAGTGTCATTTTCCAATCTAAAACAAATAGTACAATTAATGATCCAACAATTGAAATACCGCCTGTTAATAAATTTGACAAATGCTCAGAAATTAACGTTTTCACAACTCCTGTATCATTTGTCATACGGCTAATTGTATCGCCTGTTCTATTTTGATCATAATAAGTTACCGGTAAAATAAGCACCTTTTTCCACAAACGTTCTCTCAGTCCAGCTACAATCTTCTGTCCTATATAATTTAGTAAATATATAGACAATCCCGCGGCTATAGTTTGCATAATAAAGAATGCAATTAGCCCAACAATTTGTCCTGTACTAATTGACGAAAGTGAAAAATTATCTACTAAGCCCTTCGTTAACATCGGTATAAATAAACTTGCTCCAGTAGAAAGTAAACTCATTAATAACGCAAAAGCAAGAATCCCCTTTGGAGGATTTGTATCTTGAATAAGGCGTAAAAACTGCCTCCAGCTCCCTTTTTTCTCCATCTCATTTCTAACTTCCATTTTTGTTCATCTCCTCGTGTTCAACCAAACTGTTCTTTCTAAAAGTAGAATACAATACAAATGTAAACTGAATGTAAACACACTTTTTCTGTTTTTACAAAATATACATACAAACGCATCTTTACAACAGATATAAACATCTGATATTATTACCTGGTGCTTAATATTATTCTATGTGAATTATAGATAACTAATTTACAATACTGTATAAATCTCCCGTTATTGAAAGGAGTATCCTTTTTGCAAACAAATATACATTCCGAAAAGGAAACAATCATTTTTATTCATGGATTAGTCGGCAATCGTCGTGCCTTCAAAAAAGAGCATAAGCGATTTTCCGCCTCTTACAACATTATTACTTATGACTTATTAGGTCACGGCGACGATAAAGGAGAAGCTATCGAATTTTCATTACAGCGCCTCGTAGATCAACTATTGAAATTATATGAAAAAGAAGGTATTACA
The DNA here is from genome assembly GCF_008042305.1 of Bacillus sp. AY18-3. NCBI lineage: Bacteria > Bacillati > Bacillota > Bacilli > Caryophanales > Bacillaceae > Bacillus > Bacillus sp. AY18-3. The sequence continues at coordinate 316,922 of NZ_QKQR01000002.1, forward strand.
AAAGCTCATATTTGCGCTCTAAGTTATGGCTGTTATATCTCTACAATTTTTGCACAAATGCACCCAGAAAAAGTATTAAGCATTTGTCATATTGGTGGACATTATAATAATCCATCCCTTTTATATAACGTATTTCAAAAATTTTGGGAGAAGCGCGGAGACGAATACTCTAAATGGCTCTCTCAATATGCAAATACCATTTTTCCAAGTGGCATACTAAAGGCAAATCCGTTCGCAGTCATTTCAAGAAATATTTATTACCGTTTCGGATTGCAATTACATTCATCAATTATTTCCCAATCATTACGGCATCGTTTAGAATTCGATTTAAAATCTAAATTAAAATCACTTCCCCACCCTATATTATGGGTAATGGGTGAACATGATCATCTCTATAAATCTTGTCTTTTTGATTTAAAGTCCGTTCTTCCTAACGTTTTATATAAAGAAATACCGTTAGCAGGACATGCAGCAAACTTATTTCGTCCCAACTACTTTCATGACCTATACGCTCGATTTTTAAATGGGAAGTTACAGTAAAAACTACTACATTCCCAATTTACTCAACTATAAAAAGGCTTCCCAAGTTTCCCTGGAAAGCCTTTTCTCTATACGAAAAGTATATAAACTACTTTTTCTTAGTATGCTTTTGTGTAACCTAACATGTGCTTGCTCCAGTAAGAGTTACTTACAGAACTAATACGTACACCAGTTGCATCAGTTTCTGCACTAATGAACTGACCGTTTCCTAAGTAAACACCCATGTGAGAAGGACCTGATTTATAAGTATTTTGGAAGTATACTAAATCACCTGGTTGTGGATTGCTAGTTTTTGTTTTAGAGCTCCAGTATCCAGCAACTGTTTGACGAGCGCCTTTATGACCAGTTTGATTTAATACGTAGTGAATGAATCCACTGCAGTCAAAACCAGCAGGTGTTGTACCAGCAGTTCTGTATGGTGAACCATTTAATGATCTAGCGAATCCAGCGATTGAAGATGTATCTCCACCTGTTGTTGGTTTTTGTACGTCTTTACCTGGTTGTTGAACGTTATTTGTAACGTTATTGTTATTTGTAACGTTGTTTACTCCGCCTTTTACAAACTTAACGAAGTCTGCACTTACGTAACCTGTACGGCCGTTATGGTTAATTTTGTACCAACCATTTTCAGCGCCAGTAACGTTTAATACTTTACCTTGTGTTACGCCACCGATTACAGCGTTGTATGTAGCTGGGCCTGTACGTACTTTTAAAGCACCAGTGTTAACAACATAAGAACCACCAGTTTGAACTGTAGTAGTATTGTTGTTTGTAGTTGGTTGTTTTGTTTCGTTAGATACAGCAGAACCACCTTTTGTTACGAAGTCTTTGCTTACGTATCCAGTTCCACCATTGAAGTTGATTTTAAACCAATCTTGTACTTCTCCAACAACTTGTACTGTTTTACCTTTATTTACAGAGCCTAATACTGTATGAGATGTACTTGGGCCTGTACGTACGTTTAGTGAAGAAACGTTTACTGTGTAAGTACCAGTTCCTTGTTGAACAGTAGTTCCTGTTTTACCACCAGTCGTTACGAAGTCACCACTTACATAACCAGTTTGACCGTTTACAGTTACTTTGAACCAACCGTTTTCTTGTCCAATTACTTGTAGTACTTGACCTGATTTCACTTTAGAAATAACGTTATGTCCTGTACCAGCACCTGAACGTACATTTAATACATCAGCTGTTACCGTGTATTTTAATTCAGAAGTTGTTTCTACCTTTTTTGTTTCAGTTACAGTCGTTTGAGTTTGAGTTTGTCCATTAATTTCTTTTAGCGCCTCATTTGAAACTTGTGCCTGAGCAGAATCCATACCTGGAACTGCAACACCCACTACAGAAGCTGCTGCTAAACCTGCAATTACTTTTTTCATAAGTTGTCTTTACTTCCTTTCCCTACTATCCTCTTAAAAAAACTTATAAACTTAATACATTACAATATTATCAAAGTAAAATATTCATTAAGTTCCATTTTTTAACAAGAGTTTTATTTTTCACACAGAGTTCATTTTAAATGAATGAAGTGAATTCCGTGTGAACTTCATGTGAACTTTACCATTAAACTTATTGTTTTTGCAATGCTTTTTTCAATTCTCTTATGTATTTCATTGAAAATTCGACATTTCATTCATTATCTTAATATACATTTTCTATCCACTTTGAAAAACTCTATTCATCGAATCCAATGCAAAGAATGTATTTTCTAGTAAAGTCCCTTACATAAAGCATACTCTTATCATGACAAAAAATGCTTTTTTAATCAATAGTATAATATTTTCAGAAAACTTTTTTTGATACTATCTATCACTTATAAAAGATTTGACGATTTGTAAGATTTAACTTCAAAAATTTTGTTCTAATTTGGCGAAAACACACACCACTTCCTATTTTTCACTAACTATGGAATTTATAGGATATTTATATTATCATATATATAGTGGTATTTTAACCAATACAAATTTTATTTACCCTACACTGAAACCTATGGAACTTTTACAGGGCGGTACATTGAATTTTGAGATGGAAGTCTTATTGCCCGCAAATAATGGGATTAAAAAAGGAGGTATATTTATGAAAAACATAATAGATGATCCTATAAATAAAAATATAGAATTGTACTCTGCTTTTTTTCAATTCGTTTCAATTATTACCTTACAAAAAATATCAACTATTGAAACACGTAAAAACGAATTAAAAGATCAGATGAAAAATTCCTATCAAAAAAATCCTTATTACTTATAAAAGGTGAACAGGTTGTATCCCTGTTCACCTTTTATCTCGCATTATTTATAAATTTTCACACGATTTTCTAAAGGTTGGTATTCTTTTTCACCTGCAGGTACCACCGGTTTACCAAACGGCATTTGCGCAGTAAGTTTCCAGCTTTCTGGAACTTCCCATTCTTTTCTCACTTCTTCATCAATTAATGGATTGTAATGCTGCAATGTAGCACCAAATCCTTCAATTTCTAAAGCTGTCCAAATTGCAAATTGTAACATTCCTGAGGATTGCTGTGACCACGTTGGGAAATTCTCTTTGTATAATGCAAAGTTTTCTTGCAGTTCTTCCACTACTTGACTGTCTTCAAAGTATAAAACCGTTCCATAACCACTTTTAAATGCATTCATTTTTTCTTCAGTAGATGCAAAGTTATTTTCAGGTACAATTTTTCGTAACGTTTCTTTCGTAATATCCCATAACTTATCATGTTGTTCTCCTAGCAAGACGACAACGCGGGCGCTCTGAGAGTTAAAAGCTGAAGGTGTATGTTTTACAGCATGATAAATCACTTCTTGAATTTTTTCATCAGAAACTACTTGCTCTTTACTAATCGCGTAAATAGATCTTCTGTCTTCAATTGCTGTGTAAAAATCTTTTGCCATCATAATTCCCTCCAATTTTCATTTGAGGCTTTTTCATATGTATACATCATGTTCCGCCTCTTAAAACTTATCATTAATAAGCTTCTAACTTTATACTATCAACAAACAATAATAAACTCAAATAATAACACTCACATTTTTTACCTTTTTACTTCCTAATACTAACAATAAAAAGGCAATTTATTGTTACCGATAATAAGTAACAACAAATTGCCTTGCTTATATGATGCTCCAACTCAGTATTTCACTTAATTAACTAAGCCAAAAGCATAAGACATTAGCTTGTTCGTCTCTGTAAAACGCTGCGTTTTACCTTTCGTTCCCATTACAACAGTAATAATACGAGTATCACCTTGTTTTGCTGTACCCGTAAAACAATACCCCGCGCTATCTGTAAATCCTGTTTTTAATCCGTCTATTCCTTCTATATATAAAGCTTTATTATTTTTGTTTAACATATCATTTGTACTTATAACATTAATATTATTAAATGCTAACTGACTTTGACGTAAGTGAGTCACTTCTAATATTTCTGGATAGTCTTTTATTAGATGATACGCCAAGTTTGCTACATCAGCAGCCGTCATCTTCGTCTCACTTCCATCAGGTTCTTGTAGTCCTGATGCATTTGCGAATTTAGCATAATCCGACATTTTTAACTCCTTCGCTTTTGCATTCATAAGCTGAACGAAATCTTTCTCCGTCTTAGCCATATGTTCTGCTAAAGCTACAGCCGAATTATTTGCCGATTCAATCATTAATGCATGGTACAAATCTTTAACAGTCAATGTGTCATTCACTTGGACTGGGATTCTCGCACCCTCTGTTTGTGCCGCTTTCATACTCATTTTCACCGGATCTTCCCAGCGAACTTTCCCATTATGTACATTTTCTAATAGAAGATACGCTGTCATCATCTTAGACATGCTTGCTGGCGCAAAAGCTTCTTTTTCATTATGTTGATAAATAACTTCTCCATTACTCGCATCAATAATCATAGCTGCTTTTGCATCAATTTTCGGTGGTATGTACTTTGGTGGCACTACTTTTTCAGCTAATCCTGTTTTAGGTAGTTCTGCCACCTGTAAAGGTTGTCCCTCTATATTTGTTGCACTCTTTTGAGTTCCTTGGAATAAGAACCAACATATCCCTAAAATAATGACTACTAGGATCGTCAGCCTTCCCCATTTTAACCGCTTCATTTCAAAACTCCTTTAGCAAACCTTTTATACACTCACGTTTAACCATAACAATAATTACTTTATATCGTCAAGGTAAAAAGCATATTTATTCATCTAATACATTTATGTTACACTAATAATACCGAAATATAAGAATATTCAATGATAAATATTAGAAACTCATAATTCAATAGAAAGGATTCTTACGATGCTACTTCCAAAACCATTAAAATACGGAGACACAATCGGCATTTATTCGCCCTCTTCACCAGCAACCTACACTTCTCCTAAAAGATTTGAAAGAGCGAAATCTTATTTACAACAGAAAGGATTTCACATATTAGAAGGTTCACTAACAGGTCGATATGATTATTATCGCTCCGGCAGTATACAAGAGCGTGCCGAGGAACTGAATGCTTTAATAAGGAATCCCTACATTTTACGGTCCGGCACTCGTCCCCTCCTTTGGAGAATTTGAGCCTTTTGTAGATTATACATACAATTATTTTGTAGAAACATTACTACATGATCAATCGCTTCCTTACAACATAAAACAGCCTTTATTTTGGTCAGATGAATTTATTAATTGGGAAGTGAAAACGAAAGAAAAAGAACTTAAACCAAATAATTGGATTTCCGTAACAAATGGACAAGCTACTGGACGTATTATTGGAGGGAACTTAAATACAATAGAAGGAATTTGGGGTAGTCCTTATATGCCATGTATTCAAAATGGGGATATTTTATTTATTGAGGATAGTTCAAAAGATGCAGCTACTATTGAAAGAAGCTTTTCATTACTTAAAGTTAACGGCGTATTTGATAAAGTTTCAGGTATTATTCTTGGAAAACATGAGCAGTTTGATGATTGTGGTACAAATCGCAAACCTTATGAAATATTATTAGAAGTACTGCAAAATCAAACAATTCCTTTATTAGCTGACTTTGATTGTTGTCATACCCATCCGATGATCACTATGCCGATAGGTGCTCAAGTGAACATGGATGCAACTAATAAAACAATACATATTTTAGAACAATGGAAGATATAAAAAAAACACTTATATTATAGGAAGAAAATATTATAAACTTTTCCATTAGAAAACATAAAAAAGCTCCGTTCATCACAAAACGGAGCTTTTTATTATTGTCCTAAATTTTGAACCTTCTCTTTCAAATCACGAACTTGATCAATCGTCTGCATAAGCTCAGAGTTTTTAAATTGCTCTACATCCACTTTTCCTTCTTCTATCTTCGTCATTGCCGTATCAATTAATGTATTTAACTTTTCGTTATATCCGACGATTTGCTGATGAAGATCCTTTGCTACATCAGGTGGTGTTAATTCATTGAAAGCGGGTATATCTTGTTTAATTTCACTAAGCTTCGTTTCTAACTCTTTTCGAGCTTCGCTATCATTAACAGCCTTTTCAGCTAATGCTGGTGCATCATTTGCAAATGCACTTATTTCATTTACATAGTCTGTCGCTTTTTGAGCATAATCTATGGAGTTCTTTCCTTGCTCTACTAGTGAACATCCCATTAAACCAATTGAAACTATAAATACTAATAAAATTGATTTGATTTTCATTTTAGACTCCCTTCGCCTTTATAATTGTCTGCAATTTTCTCTATGCATAACTTCTAGCTAAATTACTTATAACCTTTTTCAAATAGCTATTTACCCTCTTACATGCCCTATTATCGTTACAGCATCTATTTCTATATTTACGCTAATAATATCTTCAATTATATCCATATATCCTTGTCCTATAGCTGTTCCATAGTGTAATGTAAGCCCCTTCTTTTCATACACTGACTTTGGCACCGAAAAAATAAACCTCCTCAAGTTACTTTCATCAGCTGGTTCCATAATTAAAACAATCCCATCCTCATCAAACATATATGCTCGCCCTCCAACTTTACATTCACTATGGCTCAGTATTGCCTTTGTCAGCTAAATTTAAAACATAATAAGTTAAGATACAACTTTGCTGTATCTTAAAAATAAAAAACATTAATTCTTTTTTGTTAAGAATTAATGCTTTTTAAAAAATCATTTTCTGACTCTAGCATCTTTTTTTGACGAGGTTTTATTTTTTTTACGGGAACTCCAGCATAAATATACCAATCATCTAAACTCTCCTTTACCATACTCATCGCACCAACTGCTGTGCCTTCTCCTACAGTTACATTTGGAAAAATAATAGAATCAGCACCAATAATCGTATGCTTTTTTAAAATAACTTTTCCTGTTTTCACATTCCTATATTGATTCGGGACAGTTGGCCCCATTAATGTATTTCCACTGAAATCATCTAGTACTGCATATACGATTGTTTTAGCTGAGATATTTGCAAAGTCATACATTTCAATCCCAACTTCCCCTCCATATAACGCTGTATACGCTGATATATGCGAATAACTTCCAATTGTGATTTTACCACTTAAAATACAAAAATCATCAATTCTTACATTATTACCAACTGATATAACACCTGGATTATATATACTTGCTTTTTTACTAATCAATACATTTTTCCCAACAGATAAAAATCCAATTTTCTTTAGCTCTTCTTGACTATAAAAACTATTCATCTGCCGACACCACCTTCTGCCCTAAACAGATTACAATTTGTTCTACTATTTCTTTCGTCATTCCTTCCCATAAAGGTAAACTTACTATTCGTTTGGCTATTTTATTCGTTTCTATTAAATCTGTAGACTTATAAGTTCTAAAAAGAACTTGTTGGTGGCATGATGGTGAAAAGTATAATCTAGCTTCTATTTTCTGTTTTTTCAGTTCTTCTATTACTTGTATGTTGTGAACTTCTTCCGGACAAAGAATAGGCATAAATTGTTGAATAACTGCTTCTGTCTTTTGGAGTTTCCATCCTTTTTTCATTAATCCATTACTTTGTAACAATTGTTTATACCATTCAGAAATACGGGTGCGTTCTTTTAATTTTTGATTCCATTTTTTCATAGTCGCAATCCCAACAGCTGCCGCATATTCAGACATTTTACAATTAAACCCCATCATCGTACATTCACGATTTTTATCAAATCCGAAATTACCCATTCTTTTAATACGTTGTATATCTTCTCCCTTTTTACTATATATGAGCCCTCCTTCACCAATTCCGAACGGCTTTGTTGCATGAAAGCTATATACGATCATACCACTAAAATCCTGACCGTAATGCATACTTCCATTCATTAACCCAAATCCCGGTGCCGCATCTACGACAACCGGAATACCCTTTTTCTCTAATTCTTCATATTTTTCTAAGTCCATCCATGATCCAAAAGTTGCGTACGGGACAACAATCGCAACCTCTTCTTTTAATTCTTCAATCTTATCCCAAAGTACTGTTTTATCCATATACCAATCATCTATTGAAATATCAATAAAATAAGGTTCCAATCCACACCAAATAGCCGCTAATGGAGTCGCAGGGAATGTAAAACTAGGCATGAGGGCATATTTTCCTTTTCTTCTTTTCTTAAGTTGAATAGCGGCCATTAACCCTAATGTTGCGTTTGCCACCGTTGTAACAGCGCCCCTGTTCTGAAAAAATTCCGACATAATTGTTTCTTCAAAACGTTGATTTATAGGTCCATAATTCGTATATATGTGAGATGTATCAATTTCCTTCAATTCGTCCAAATACTCAATTACAGGTACAGTTGAAGCACGCAAAAAAGGAATATTCTCCATATCTATCTATTCCTTCCTATCATTTTCGGACAATATAGAGCGTATCTGTTTCAGATAATCCAAATTTCCTAGCACTTTTCATTCCTTTTCTTTCAGCTACGTTATATAATTCCACCTTAAACCCTGCATTCATTAATCGTTGAATGAATCCCGATTGATTATAAATTCTCACATGATCTTCTTGACCAAAAGCTAATTTTCTCAATTGTGGTGTTACAATTAATTTATTTTCTATAATAGAATCTACATTCATTACGATTGGTACTTGAATAATTCCCCATCCATTTGGCTTTAATACTCTATATAACTCTCGCATTGCTTTGTCATCGTCAAGAACGTGTTCTAATACATGGCTACATAAAATTACATCAAAAGTATTACTATCATATGTAATGCTTGTAACGTCAATTTCCTTCATTAATGGATCCTTTGGTTCTATATCCCCACATACATACGTAATATTTTTATACTCGTTAAACCAATCTCTTAACTTCTCTTCAGGTGCAATATGAAGCATAGTGTATTCTCTACTTAACAAGTCCGTTTCCATTTCAATGTACGCACGATACAACCTTTCACGATCCATTGAACTACAAACTGGGCATATCCCTGTATCTTTATTCCACATCTCAAATTTATATTTCGGAAAATCATAATGTGCTGGCCAAGGTGAAAATTTTTCAAATTGCTGATTGCAATATTGACAATAAAAAGATTCTTTCTCAAACATATGAGCGACTAGCTTGTTTAACCCTTTTTTTATCTTTTCATTATAAATTTGATCTAGTTCCCCATTTCTTACCGCATCCTTAACTATAAATCCCGCATTTTCTAAACAATAAGATAAACTCTCTTTATAATCTCTCTCAGAACTTAAAAATCCACTATTATATGCATCTATAATTAATTCAATCCACTCTTCAATTGTCATTAAAATAAAATGTATTTGTTTTTGATTTTGTCCACTATGTTGTCTAAAATAACTAAGAGGTTCTTGTATATAAACTACTTTTCCTTTCCTCATCATATCTAGCCAAGTTGCAATGTCATTAATAGAAGAATAAGCCTTTCCTTTAAAATACCCAAACTTCCCTTCAAACAAATCTCGATTAAACAGAACAGTTGTCGGCTCACCAACTATATTTTTTAAATTTTTTAATATGTAATTTCCTAATTCTTTTCCTTCAAAAAGTGTAGTTTCTTTCGCAATTTTCATATTCAATGTTGAGGGTGGTAATATCTCTCCATTCTCATCAATCAGTTCACGATATGACGTCACAAATGAAATATTTTCTAACGTCAAAAAGTATTTCATCATTCTCTCGATCTTTTCATGATGAAATAAGTCATCATCTAATAAAAAGTTTATATAATCCCCGTTCGCAAGTTCTATACACTTATTAAAGTTTTCAGCAACTAACGGAGTTTCATTTTTAGCATATGTAATACACTCATATTCACGTAAATACGGTTGAATCATAGCATTAACTTCATTATTTGTACTGTCGTCAGAAATAATAATTTCAATATTTTCATATGTTTGATTCAGTGCGCTATTGAGCGCTAATTCCAAGTAATAAGGTCTATTGTACGCGGGAATAAGTATACTTACTTTTGGTAAAGGAGAATTATTATTTATATGTTGTTTTTTCTTTTCTATGTTTATTTTCTTTCTCCTAATTTTTTGATAATAGTCTAATGTATACAATATCGATGATGGAACTATCCTTCTTGCATAATCTAGAAAATTAGTTATCGCTTTGTCTAATTCTTTTTCGTCGGATAAGAAACCATATTTTTTTCCTGCTATAATACTATGTGAAAAATCTTCTAACCCATCCATCATTTTATTAGATTCATTTAACTGTTGATCTGGATGTAATCGAAAGTAACTAAGTGTCTCTGCTATATATACTGCTTTTCCTTTACTTAATAAAGATAACCATGAAGCTATATCTACGTTACATAGATACCGCCTCTTATCAAAAATCCCATACGGTTCTTGTAAATCATTTTTACGAAATAAAACTGTTGTCGGTTCTCCGATATAATTTTTTTGATCCACAATTACCCTATTTGCTAATTCTGTTCCCTCTATAATCGTATCCTTTTCAAATAAACGGACAGTTGAATAAATATGTCGTAGTTCTTGCCCTTTATCATCAATTACTTGGCGATGAGATGTTACAAGCTTAATTTCATTATCTAGATCATTCAAAAAATACTTCATCATTTTTTCAATTTTATTCACGTGAAATATATCATCATCCATTAAAAAGTTTACATACTCACCGTTCGTTTCATTAAATAACATTAGCGCATTTTCAAATTGTCCGAGAGTTGACCTGTTTTTTATATAAATAATATTTGAATGATTACATAAGTATTTTTGTAACACCTTTTCTGTTTCGTCATTCGTACTATCATCTCCAACTATAATTTCTATATTAGGATACGTTTGTTCTAACACACTACATAATGCCTTTTCAAAGTAGCGAGGTCGATTATACGTAGGAATTAACACACTTACCAACGGAAGTTGATCTACCACCTCTACAGTTCTTTCAATATGTGTTCTCATTTTACTCTCTCACCTCTTCGCATATTATTTGTATACGCGATGCAAAAATCACATTACTTTAACTGTATGGAGCCTATATACTTTTATGCAAATATGAATCGAAATATCATACTTTCCGTTCCTGAATAAACATATTTAATAACGCGGACATTTTATTTGCACCTTTTTTATTCATATGATCACTATCATAAAAATCTTCATCACAAAATAATGGTGAATCAAATAGATCTATGATTTGAAAAGAATATTGTGCTTGAAAATCATTTATAACTTTATAAAAATCTTCTTTTAATTTCTTACTACTACAATTGAAATAATGTGAAGTAACAGGGAAGACAACAATTAGTGGCTTTATATCATTTTTTAACAGTAATTCTAAATATGTTTTAAAAATCGTTTTATTTTCAACTAAAGTATGAGGATACGACAATTTAGCATGTGAAGCTGCTCTCATTTTCCCATGTTCTTCAAAAGGAATATGAAGGGGAGTGGTATTCCATTCAGCATTTATCCAAGGTAGTATCAATGATTCATCTTTTAGTTCGTCTAATAAAATATATTCAAAATGCAAAGTAAAAATAGAAAAAAGTGGTTTCGGACTATCTAGATGTGAGAATCCATCAGTGGGTAAAGGAGAATGAACTACAGTATGATGACCGTCTTGAAACAATGGATAGTATACTTTGTGAATTCTATATGCTTCAGATGATAACGACATGTCAAAGTAAAAAGAGAAATAGGCTATTCCTATCAAACAATATTGAAATGAATGATCGTTTGATAGAAGTTGTGACGCTATTAAATAATCATAGTATAGATCTTGCGATGGAAGTGTTAATTTTATTGACTTTTTTGAGAGGAGCTCCGTACTTATGCCACAATGCGGATAAGACAAACCGGTAGCAAACAATTCATATGTGGGATCACTCTTTACTTTTTTCATAGACATGTATAAAAACATAAGATCCGGATTTATTTGATATATAGAAATTAATTTATTCCTCCATTCATACATGTATTTTGTTAAATTAATAATTTTTTTACTTTGCACGCCCTTGTTTATCAATTCATTTGTAAGTTTTTCTGCGTCCACTCTCCAAATGACTATATATTGAAAAGAATTTTCTATACGAACAATAGTTGAAACGTCTACAACATGAGCTATTGTTTTACATTTATTTTTGTCTAATGCATTTTGAATCCTTCCCCCTGATACTTCATCACTTAAAACAATAATTTTATACTGCTCCTTCATGTATATCCCCCTCCATTATATGTATAATATGAAATTCATTTTTCATTCATAATGATCATATACATCTGCAATCCAACATTAAAAAAGAATAGAATATTCATTTCAAAACAAAAATAGCTCCACCATTTGGCGTAGCTATTTTACAATTATTACTTATTCAAACTATATTCCTTTATCTAACTCATACAGCTTACGATACTTCTCGTTTTCTTTCAGAAGTTGTTCATGACTGCCTTGCATCACAATTTGACCACGATCAAGGAATATAACTTCATCTACATGTTCAATTCCTACAAGGTGGTGTGTAATCCAAATAACAGTCTTTTCTTCTGTTGCAGAAAACATTGTTTCTATTAAAGATAGTTCTGTCTTTGGATCTAAGCCGATCGTAGGTTCATCAAGTACAATAATTGGAGCCTCTTGCATTAGCGTTCTAGCAAAAGCAACCCGTTGTCTTTCTCCACCAGAAAACCTTTTTCCCATTTCATGCATTTTTGTTTGCAATCCATCTGGAAGAGAAGCTATATGCGAAGCTAATTGTGCTTTCTCTAAAGCTGTCCATATCTCTTCATCCGTAGCCTCTGGTTTACCGATTCGCACATTATTTCCAATTGTCGTATCGAATAAATGCGGCTTTTGATTCAATACAGAAATATATTTTGATAAAAGATTCGTATGAGCATGTTCACTATTCAATAAAACTTCACCATGTAACGGGCTTAGCGCACCTGCTAACAATTTTAACAAAGTAGATTTTCCTGTTCCACTTCTTCCTAAAATGGCGATTTTCTTTCCTGCCTTTATTTGCAGTGATACTTCTTTCAATACAAATTCATTACTATCTGGGTAACTATACGATACATTATTTAATTCAATGTCTATATATTTTGATGCAACATAATCTTTATCCTCATGTAATTCCTTTTCATCCTGTAAAACATCATTAGCTTCTACTTTATTTAGACGATGAGCAGATTCTACATATGATGGAATTCGATCGATAGCATCTGAAAGTGGAATTAACGCATTTGTCACAGATAACGTCATTAAGACGAAAGCCGCAATAACGGTAGATGCAATCTGTTCACTTGCTGCCTCATTTCCAGTCCATATGATCATTGAAATAACTACGATTCCCACTACTAATTGAATGATACTGTCCCGAATATGATTCCAGCGCTTCATTCTTTTTTCCGTTTTTAACAACTGAGCATTTTGCTCTACATACTTATCAATGAATTCATCTTTTCTACCACTTGCTTGCCAATCAGATAACCCAAAAACAGCGTCTGTTAGTTGTTGATACAAACGGCTTCTTCCTTGCTTTAAAGTAACATGATGTTGCTTCATTAAAAGTAATGATACAAACGGAAGAAGAAAAACGATAATAGCCAACATACATGCTGCAATAAGTGCAAATACTACGTCAAATGCTCCGATAACAAGTACGAATATGCTATATACAACTAACGCTAATAGACTAGGAAATATTGTACGTAAATATAGGTTTTGCAAATGCTCTATATCTTCGGATAATATACCTAACATATCGCCCGTTTGAAATCGTGAGCGGAAAAATAACGCCTGCGGTTCTACTATTCTGTATAGTTTCGTTCTCATCTTTTCTAATATGCGTAGTACGACATCGTGTCCAACTAAACGCTCTAAATAATGAAATACCGCTTGTCCTATACTAAACGCACGTGTTGCAACAATAGGAACATATACAGCCATTACATTTTCTGGTCTAAGAGCAGATTTAGAGATTAAATAACCTGAAATGAAAAGTAACATCGCACCTGAACTAACTCCAAGAAGACCAAGGAAAATAGTTACAGTCATTCTACCTTTTTTTTGCTGTATATAAGGTTTAATCCAGTTACTCATCTCTATCCCCTCTCTTTCCTTTGAAAATGTAATGCCTCATTCTTTAAAAGTTCTTCATACGTGCCGCTTTTTATCATTTCCCCTTTATTTAAAATAAGAATATGATCCATCTGTTTCATCCAGTGAAGACGATGTGTTGCAAGAAATACTAGCTTACCTTCAAACAGACGTAACATCGCTTGCTTTATTTCAAATTCAGTTTCAATATCAAGATGTGCTGTAGGCTCGTCTAATAAAATAATTGGCTTTTTGCTTAAAAGTGCACGCGCCATAGCGACACGTTGTTCTTGCCCGCCACTAAGCATACGTCCACCTTCTCCAATTCTTTCATACACCCCGTTCGGAAGCGATGTAACGAGTGAACGAAGACCAACTTCATTAATAACTCTTTCCACTTCTGCATCAGTTGTATTTGTTTCATAGAAACAAATGTTATCTTTTAATGAAAGCGGGAAAATATAAGGTTGCTGCGGAATATAAGCAATATTCTTTTGCCAATCTTCTCGAGTAGACCCGTCAATTTTCACACCATTTATTATCAGCTTTCCACCCGAAGGAGTTAAAAATCCTGCTAATACGTCAATTAACGTCGATTTCCCTGCCCCACTTTCACCAATTACACCTATAGCGCCGGTGCCTTTCCAAGTAAAATCAATTCCTTCTAATATAGCTTTTTCAGATTCATTATTCTTTACTTTTACATCTTGTAATTTCAAGTTACTAGAGGCATTCCATATTAAACCTACATTAGATTCTTTCGTTCCTATTTCTTTTTGTTGCTGTAAAATCTCTTCTATTTGCTCCATTGCAAGTTGTCCATCTAACGTAGCATGATAATTCGCTCCAACTTGTTTAATTGGCAGAAAATATTCCGGAGCTAAAATTAAAATCGTAAGGGCTGGCAATAGTACAATTGTCCCATCTATTAAACGTATCCCTAATCCGACCGCCACAAATGCAATGGATAAGCTCGTAAAGAAATCTAATGCAAAAGAAGAAAGAAAAGCAACTCGCAAAGTACGCATCGTTGCTTTTCTATACCTTTTACTTACTTTTTCAATCTTTCCTTCGTGTTGTTTACTTTTCCCTAAATACTTTAATGTTTCTAATCCTTTTAACGTATCTACAAAATGATTAGAAAGTACTCGATATGTTTCATATTGGCTATCTGCCATTTTCTGCGCTGCTAATCCTAGTAGGATCATAAATGTAATTACGATAGGAATCGTTACAACTAAAATGATTCCAGACTCAATATCTAACGTAAAAACATATAGTACAATTAGTCCCGGTACGATACTACTTCTAATCATTTTAGGAATTGTTAATTCAATATATGTTTTAAATTTCTCAATACCTTCAATCGATAAGGTAACCAGATGACCTGTTCCAGCAGTTTGAACATACCGTGGACCTAATGTGAAATACGCCTCTATTAATTGTTTTCGCAGTAGCGATCCTGTTTTTTCAGCGAAACGTTCCACTAATATTTGCGAAATTCGAACTAGCATATGACGTACTGCAAACGTGATTCCAAAATAAACCGTTTCATTTAACACAGATTGCACTGTTTCTCCTTGAAATAAAAACGTAATAGCCCGTGCTAAAAACACTGTTTGCCCAATAATACTTATAGCTTCTAAAATGCTAATGATTGTTAACACTACATATAAAACTCGGCTACCAGGATACGACGGAAGTCCTCTTTTTCTTTTCATTAGTACTCCAAATCTTTATCTGACTTAACAGGTTGTCTAAACACATAGAAACTCCATATTTGACTTCCCAAAACAAATGGCAATATAGCAATTGAAAAATACGTCATCAGTTTTAGTGCATAATCTCCCGATGCTGCATTATAAATTGTTAAATCGTATATTGACCCTAACGAGCTAATTAAGACACGTGGGAACATGCCGGCAAACACACTCGCACTTAGTAAAATGATTGTTAAACTCGTCATAACGAAAGCCCAACCATCTCTTCTTCTTTTATTTAATAATGTTGACGCACATAATGCTACAAAAGCTCCAATCGGAACCATAATCCACTCTGTACCATGACCAGTGAAAATATCTGTTTTCCATAACCCTACACCGGCAAAAATAAGAAGTGCTATAATTGCAAGCGGTGCAATTTTCAACGCAGCAATACGTGCACGTTCTCTTAACTTACCAGTTGTACGTATAGTAAGGAATTGCAATCCGTGAACAATACATAGCAGAAGGAACATAACTCCTCCAAGTAATGCAAATGGATGAAGTAATGGTAAGAATCCACCTACAGCATTTTTCGTTTCATCAATTGGAATACCTACCATAAAGTTAGCAATTGCAACTCCCCAAAGAACAGGCGGTAGTAAACTTCCTAAAAACATACCCCAATCCCAAAAACCTTTCCATTTATGATTGTCTATTTTCGCACGGAATTTAAAGGAAACCCCTCTTATAATTAAAGCAAGAAGCATAAATACAAACGGAATGTAAAACCCGCTAAATAAAGTTGCATACCAGTGCGGGAATGCCGCGAACATAGCTCCACCAGCACAAACAAGCCATACTTCATTCGCGTGCCAAAATGGGCCAATTGTATTTAAGTAAATTCTTTTCTCTAAATCGTTTTCCCCTAAAAACCTTGAAACTATACCTACACCGAAATCGAAACCTTCAAGTACAAAGAAGCCTACGAATAAAACTGCAATAATGATAAACCACAACTCATTAAGAGATAACATACTCTTCCTCCTTATCAAATGGATCATGGCTTTGAGAATCCTGTTTCGCTTTCTTATTCTCATGTCCTTTAATAATACGAACGAATAAGTAAATAGTGATTCCACCTATAATTAAATATAGTGATGTGAATGAAACTAAAGAGAATAATACTTCTCCGAACGTAACATTTGGAGATACAGCATCTTCCGTTTTCATAACACCGAAAACTACCCAAGGCTGACGTCCCATTTCAGTCATAATCCATCCTACTGTATTACCGATAAACGGTAGTGCAATTGCATACACCATTAATTTTAAATACCAAGTTTTTTCAGCTAAACGATCTTTTCTTGATAAGAACCATCCGTATGCTCCTAGAAGAAGCATAAATGTTCCACTCATTACCATCGCTCTAAAACTCCAGAACATAGTGTGTACTGGCGGTATATAATCTCCAGGCCCATATTTTTCTTCATATTGTTTTTGAATTTGATTCATCCCTTCTACTTGACCACTAAATTTATCAAATGATAATAGACTTAGCATATAAGGGATTTGAATTTCAAACGAATTTTCTTGCTTCTCTGCATCAATTTTCGCAAATACTGTAAATGGCGCTGGATCCTCACTCGTATTCCATAACGCTTCAGCTGCTGCCATTTTCATTGGATGCGTCTTAATTAATTGTTGTGCTTGCGCATGACCAAAGAATAATACTAACGCCGTTGTAAGTGTTCCAACAATGATAGAAATGCGGAACGACTTTTTAAACACTTCAGTTTCTTGAGCTTTCGTTATTTTCCATGCACTCACACCTGCAATAAAGAATGCACCAGTTGCAATCGCAGCTGTAATTGTATGCGGGAATTGTACCCATAATTGTGGGTTTTGAATAATCGCTAAGAAATCATTCATCTGTGCACGTCCATCTGCTGCCATTTCATATCCTACTGGCGATTGCATAAATGCACTTGCAGTTAAAATCCAAAATGCTGATAACATTGTTCCAATTGAAAGGAGCCAAATACATAACAAGTGAATTCGCTTCGGTAATTTGTCCTCACCGAATACCCATAAACCTAGGAATGTAGACTCTATGAAAAATGCTAATAAGCCTTCAATTGCAAGTGATGGACCAAACACATCACCTACGAAACGTGAATATGTTGACCAGTTCATGCCAAACTGGAATTCTTGTAAAATACCAGTTACTACACCTACCGCAAAGTTAACTAGGAATATTTGTGTCCAAAACTTAGTCATCTTCTTATAAATTTCTTGTCCCTTTACCACGTATAACGTTTGCATTAACGCAATGATAAAAGCTAAACCAATAGACAGCGGAACAAAAAAGTAATGGAAAATCGTTGTTGATGCGAATTGTATTCGTGCCAATTCGAGCGTTTCCATACTACAATCACTTCCTTCATAATTTTTTATATCGTAATTTCAATTGAGTTGTATGAATAAAACAACTCAAATCTTAGAAATATAGAAAGATAAATTTGTTTATGTACTTTTAGAAAATATAATTTTTCAGTTTTCAAGATAATTACAAAAGAACTTTCTCATAAAATTTACCTTTTCACTATTTCAGTAGTGTTTTATCCGTTAATCGAATTGTATAATATACCTGCATAGTAAATTCAGCTGATTTTTGACGTATTATTGACATCATTTTGTCTGAAATATGTCTTTTGTCATTTTTTTGAATTAGATTTTTCTCATTACTAAAATGTATTTTTTTAATATAAGACTTACTCTCATATCAATAAAAAAATCATTTTTCTCTACATACGCTTGACTTATTCACGAAAAAATGTCCTCTTTACCAATGAAGAAATCAGTTGCTTTTTTGTCAAGAGAAAAATACATTCCTAAAATTCAAACACGAAATAATGTTATTCAAAAATAGAAAATCCCTTCCCTCTTTCTAGACTAAAAATTTATTTTTTTGCCATTTTTTCAAAATAAATTAATACATAAAAAAATACCGAGAATCGATTAGACTCTCGGTATTTTTTAAATTATTTCGCTGTATGTTTTCTAACAGCCGGTAAAATTTCAGTAGCAATTAATTCGATATTTTTCTCAATTTTATTAAGTGGCACACCACCAAAATCAATTTGTGCCATAAAACGTTGTTGTCCAAACAATTCATATTGGTAAAGCATTTTTTCAATAATTTGTTGCGGGCTACCAACCATTAATGCGTCACGATAATCTACTGCATTTGTAAATTGTTGCTTCGGATACCCACCACCACGCAGTGTAAGCATACCAGCATTAATATGAGGATAGTATTCACTAAACGCATCTTGTGAATTTTTTGCTGTATAAAATAAACTCGTTGTTGCAACTGGCAAACTTGCTGGATTAAATCCACTTTGCGCCGCAGCCTCACGATAAGCATCTACTGATCCTTTAAAGTTAATAGCTGGACCACCTAGTGTTGTTATCATCATTGGTACACCCGCACGTCCTGCTTTAATCGCACTAGCTGGTGGGCCACCAACTGCACGCCAAATTGGTAAGTTATTATTTTTAGCTCTCGGAATAACCGATGCATGTGCAAGCGGCGCTCTGAACTGTCCGTTCCATGTTACATGTTCCTCTTTATTAATTTTTAATAAAAGTTCCATCTTCTCTTCAAATAGCTCTTCATAATCATTCACGTCATAACCAAGTAAACTATATCCCCCAATACGAGATCCACGACCAGCCACGATTTCTGCACGTCCATTAGAAATTAAGTCAATTGTAGCAAAATCCTCATACACTCGTACCGGATCAGATGTACTTACTATCGTTGCTGAACTTGCAATTTTTATATTTTTCGTAGCTTGTGCAATAGCTCCTAAAATAACTGTATGAGCTTGCGTTGTAAAATGCGTTTGATGACTTTCACCGACAGCAAATACATCAAGTCCAGATTCATCCGCTAACTTTGCTGTTTCAATTAATTCATGAATTCTTTGTTCTGCACTAATTTTCTCTCCGTTATGTGGATTTAAAACATGATCCCCAATTGAATATAATCCAAACTCTATTCCTTTACTTGTATCCATACGGTATTTTTCCATAGTTGCTCTCTCCTTTAATTCAGTCGTATTCATTTTCTTCAATCACCCATCACTTGATTAGTCAATTGATAGTGAAAAAAAATTACTCTTGCGGCAATTCTTTTTTTTCACTATGCTTATGAACTTTCGTCATCAGCTCGTATAATATTTTCTGCTCTTCTTCATTTAATACATCATCAAAAAACGATGATTGAAATGCAAGTTGCTCTGGCAACGCTCTCTCTAAAGCTGCTTCCCCTTGCTCTGTAAGACTAATTGTTTTCGTTTTCCAATCTTGTTTTCGTACAATATATCCTTCTTTTTCAAGACGAGTTAACATTCGAGAAATACCGCCTTGTGTAACAGTTACCTTTTCAGCTAACTCCATTTGTGTGAGTGGCTGATACGTACGTATTTGCAAAAGCACATCAAATTGAGCTGTCGTTAAATCAAACCGTTTTAAAAACTCATTTGACATCTGATTACTTTGGTTCGTAAATCGTATTAAACGTAACCATATTAATGACCCTATCGTATTATCACGCATGTTTGATCACTTCCTATCGTGAATCTTACTATCAATTTACTACGCAAGTGATAAAAAAGCAAGAGAAAAAGTGAAAAATATCTCATTAGAATTGCTTTCTTATCGTTATTCTTAACCTTCCATTTCATTCATTGCTATATTTAAAGCTGCTACCGCTTTGGGCCAACCAACATAAAAAGCCATATGTGTTATTAATGCGATCATTTCATTTTCTCCAATTCCATTTTGTTTGGCCAGTCGCAAATGAAATGGTAATTGTTCTGTATGACCAAGACTGATTAATACCGACACTGTACATAAACTTCTTTCTCTTAATGTTAAAGTGTCATCCCGCCACACTTCCTCAAACAATATCTCTTCACTATAATGAGCAAATGCAGGTGCCATTTCTTTCATTCTCTCTTGAATACAATATTTAATTGATTCATTCATCATTTCACTCTCCCTTCACTTTTACCAATTGTGCCAATCCTTGACCAAATGACCAATTTTCAGCAGATGTCTCATTTAGCGTAATAAAAATATCTGCACTTTTTATACTAGAACATTCAGAAATCTTCGAGGATATCGACTGATACAGATCACTTTTCTGTTTTATAGTTCTTTCCGGTCCGCATGTAATAGAAACATAAATCATATTCTCTGTTCTCTTTTCTCCTCCTTCCAACAAATAATATGGATTATATAAAAAGTGATTTTGCGAGTAAGATAAAAACAGTTGAAAATAATCATTTTTAGGGATGTTAAAATGTTCAATTAATGAAAGATGAATACATTCACCTATCTTTTTCAACTCTTCTTTATTTAATTTATTTTCATGATAATAAACGTTCACAAAAGGCATACATTTTCATTCCTTTTCCTTAATTTAACATTCAACAAATTTTCATCGTGAAATGTGTAAAATCTCATATACTGTAACATCTTTATTCGTTACCATATCAGGCTTTTCATTGTAAAATCTGAATTGACTATATCCCCATTTATCTGGATTATAAACTATTACATTTCCTAAACACTTTTCTATATTTTGTATATTTTCATTCATAGTTTTTAATTGAGTCTCCCTCAGTGAATTACTTTGAGAAATACTCCCTACATGTTCAACAACATATTTACTTTTCTTAAAGTCATCACTTAGATTAACAACTAATGGAACACCTATATTTATTTGTTGCCACCCAAAAGATTGTAAAATATTATCGTAATACCCTTCAAAGATAAATTTGTTCATTCCTTCATGACCATTCCAAATATATAAAGGTGCATAACAGTTATAAAAATTCCCTTCCATACCTACCTCAGTAATTAAATATGCTTTGAAATTCAATTCTTGAAAACCATCCGTTTTATGCCCATTATCCTTTACCCTTTTTTTAATACTCTCCATGTCATAATCCTTTGGCAAAATGACTTTATATTGCATTCCAATCATGTTTATCACTCACTTTCTATCTTATATACACAATGATAAACCGGTGATTGACTAACGTAAAATAGGTATAAATTATGTTTGTTATCATTTATAATGATACCGTATAAGGGGCTGTGATAAATGGAAATAAATGATCTTATTATATTCAAAACTGTAGCTAGTGAAGGTTCTATTAGTAAAGCTGCTAAAGAGTTAGGATATGTTCAGCCAAACGTAACTGAGCGAATCAAAAAATTAGAACAAGAATTAGAAACTCCTTTACTACATAGAGATAACAAAGGCGTTTCCTTGTTACCTTCTGGTGACATTTTATTAGACTACACGAATCAAATATTAACTTTAGTAGAAGAAGCGAAAGATAAACTTAAAACGAGTGGTTCTTCTTATATAATCGCGACGTCACAATCTATTTTGACTAATTATGTAAGTAAGCGTATTAAAGAAAATTTCAGGAATTATCAAATATATGTAGAAAATAGTAGTCATTTACAAAAATTACTGCAACAACAAAAAGTTGATATGGTCATCACTTATGAGGATGATCCCGACGCAGCTTTTAAAAAAGTATTTACTACTTCAATTTCTATAGGCTTATTAAAAACGAAAGAAACACGTACCATTGACTATTCGCAGGAACTCTTCTTCGTTAGTAATGACAAAAAGTGCCCTTTTAGAAATAAGACGATACAATTTCTAAAAGAAAATCATTTATCTCAGCGTCAACTTCAACAATTAGATTCTTATTCGCTTATGGAAGAGTTTATTCAGGACGGAAAAGGAATAGCCTTTTTGCCGATTAGAAATGATACATTGGTACCAATTGAAAATGTTCCAATTGAGAAATTAGCTGTTCATTTTTTTACAAATGAAAACTCTTTAAAACAAATCCCTGATGAACTATTTGATTAATAGAATAGCTATAAACTAATTACATACACCAATAAAAATCCCTCCTTTACGAATTTAAAAGAGGGATTTTCATATTCTATACAATTGATTTTTCACACATTTTGCTCCACTTCTGCACTTTTCTCCTTCTTACTCTGTTTCACATTCTTCAGTCTCTTAATCGTGCCAACTAATCCTTTCGGAAAAACTAGCAAGACGATAATGTACAATAAACCAAGAATAATTGTCCATCTTTCAAAAATCGGATACGCTGTGGCTAGTTCTGATAAATAATATTTCAGTGATTCAATAATTCCAGCTCCAGCAATTGCTCCAATTAACGTTCCAACGCCTCCAATCATTGTCATCAATAATGCATTTAATGTCATTTCAATTGAAAATACAGTCGTATTAACAAAGCGTAGTGTGATAACAAATAAACCACCGCTAATCGTAGCAACTACTCCTGCAACAATACTAGCAATAATTTTATAATGAAGAACTTTATATCCTAATGCTTCAACACGTTGCTCATTTTGTGAAATTGCCTTTAATACTTTTCCAATAGAAGATTTTGTGAAAAGACGTAACAGAATAAAAATGACAATTAAACATATAAGTGTTACATAATAAAACGTAAAACGATCACGGAATAAGTCTGGTACACCAAATGTAAAACCGTCCCCTCCGTGAGTGAGTCCACGCCATTTTTCAGCAAGTACGAAAAACAACTGTGAAATAGCAAGTGTTAACATTGCATAAAAATGACTTTTCAGCCGTAACGAAAGCAAACCGATTATATAACTAACAATTGCTGAAATGATAATTGCAGCTACTATCCCTATTAAAAAGTTCGTTATGGATACTCCTTGCCGATCAAATAAAAGTGCTACCCCATACGCTCCTATTCCAAAGAACATACAATGGCCGAACGATACAATTCCTGTATACCCAAGCAATACATCAAAACTCATTGCAAAAATAGCAAAGATGAAGATTTGAGTGAACAAAATTAACAAGCTCCGTGAATCATTTACGAATGGAAATACACTTAAACAAATGAGCATAAATACTCCGAAGTATACTTTAATTCGATTTGATGTGCTGTTCACCATTTCACCCCTTTTCACTAACAAGTCCATTTGGCTTCACTATTAAGAAAAATAGTAACATTAACATATTGATTGCAAGTGATAAATCCGGTATAAAATACGCTGTAAAAGCACCCGCTAATCCGACAATTAAAGATGCGATTGCTGAACCTTGTACGCTTCCTAATCCTCCAATGATTACTACTATGAAAGCTAAAATCGCATACTGCATACCCATCTCGGCGAAAATAACTCCTGAATACGGTGCTAATAAGAAGCCTCCCAACGCTGCCATCCCTGCTCCTAATAAAAAGACGAAAGAAAATATCGCTTTTACGTTAATACCGAGCGCTTGAACCATTTCTTTATCCATTACACCTGCACGGATCATTAGACCTATCTTTGTTTTTTTAAGCAATAATAGTAAGGAAATATAAATGATGATCCCAATTAAAATTACAAATAGACGATATTTAATTAATATAATACCTTCAAATGTATAACTACCTTGTAACCATAACGGTAATTTAGCACCAATTGGATTTGGCCCCCAAAATACTTTAATACATTCACTAAGTACAAGCATTCCTCCAAGCGTCACAAGAAGCTGGCGAACATGATTTCCATATACCGGTCTAATAAGGAATCTTTCTAAAATGAATCCAAGAAACATCCCCATAGCAATTGCTCCAATTAACGCTAATACATAACTACCTGTCATATTAAATATCCAAACACCTGTAAACGCTCCCCAGGCAAATAAACCACCATGTGCGAAGTTTAGAACGCTCATTAAACCGAAAATAAGTGAAAGTCCTGATGCTAATAAAAAAATGAGCATCCCTGTTGAAATCCCATTTACAAATAAATTGATTAACACATCCATCCTTCTCACCTCGGATTCATGTTAAGAGATTCCTAAATATTTGTGACACATTTCCTTATCCTCTTTTAATTCATGCATAAAACCGTTATGAACAATTCTTCCGTTATCCATAATATAAAAGTAATCACCAATTTGACTAGCCATCATAAAGTTTTGTTCAACGAGTAAAACTGTTGTTTTCTCCTTCATTTTCAAAATGGCTATCATTAATTTTCCTATCATAATAGGGGACAAGCCTTTACTCGGCTCATCAATAAGTAATAAACCATCACTATTAATAAATGCTCTTGAAATTGCTAGCATTTGTTTTTGTCCTCCGCTTAAGAGTCCACTTTTTTTGTGCCAAAACTGCTTTAAATCTGGAAATAGTTCAAGCATCCACTCAATTTTCTCTTCCGCTTCTTCTCCCTTCCCCCTAGCAAGAGCGAATGTTTCTTCTACTGTCAGATCGTGAAAAATACCTTGATTTTCTGGTACATAACCTATTCCTTTCCTTGAAATTAAATGTGTAGATAATCCATTTACTTGTGTACAATCATAATAAATTTCACCATGTGCGATATGGTGAAATCCCATAACCGAACGTAATGTCGTCGTCTTTCCTGCCCCATTTCTTCCAAACAGTACAGTAATCGTTCCTTTCTCAACAGCAAGAGATACCCCTTGTAAAATATGAAACTGATCTAAATACGTCTCTATATTATTCACTTGTAATAGTGCCACTATATAATCCCCCTAAATAAGCACTTTGTACACGCTCATCTTTCATCATTTCTTCAGGCAAACCTTCAGCCAATAACTCTCCATGGAACAAAACGATAAGATGGTCTGATAAACCTAGTACCATATCCATTTTGTGTTCAATTAGTACAATTGTACTCTCTGGATGTTTCTTAATATTTTCAATCACTTGTAAAATAGCCGGTACTTCCTCAACTGATATACCTGCCGTCGGCTCATCAAGTAGTAATACATCCGTTTTTAAAGCTAGTAACATCGCAAGCTCTAACTTTCGTTTTTCCCCATGTGCTAAATCTTTCGCTAATACATGTTCTTTCTCGTGAAGTAAGACTGTTTTTAAGAAACGTCTCGCCTCTCCCACTTGTTGCTTAAATTTTGCCGAACTCGGAAAAAAACTATAGTAATCTTGAACAAATGATTGAACACTTAAACGAACATTTTCAAGTACCGTTAACTCTGGGAATATATTTGTAAGTTGAAAAGAACGACCAATTCCTAATCGAGTTCGATCCGAAATTGATAATTTTGTAATCTCTCGTCCTTTAAAATATACTTCACCCTTCGTTGGAGTAATTTGTCCACTTAGTAAATTAAATAATGTTGTCTTTCCTGCACCATTCGGTCCAATAATGGAAATGAGCTTTCCTTTTTGTACTGTTAAATTCACATCTTTAATAACATGATGCTCGCCAAAAGATACGCTAAGATTTTTCGTTTCTAGCAAATGTGTCACAAAACCCCTCCCTTTAAAGCTTTAAGTATGAAAGAAATACATATAAAGAGGGTGTGCCCCTCTTTATACAAAAACAACAGAAAATTCAGTCTATTTATTTTGAACTGGTGGTTCTGTCTCTTTCATCGTTAATTCTCGCTCTAATACTGGCACTGGATAATCAACACCATCCTGCTTTTTCAATGTGATAGAATACAGTGTCTGCATCGCTTGGTGATCCTTTTCTCTAAACTTCATCTTTCCTTTCGGTGTATCAAATTCCATTCCTTCCATTTTCTTAATCAACGTATCAACATCTGTATCACCTTTTGTTTTCTTTAAAGCTTCTACAATAGAAATTGCCGCTGACATTCCACCTGCTGTAAATAAATCTGGCACCGCACCATTAAATCGTTTTTTATGTTCTTCCACTAACCAATCATTCACCTTATTTTTCGGGAGTGTATGATAATAAACAGAAAAACCTTGCATTCCTACTAACGCATCCATCGTTTTTAATGCCGGTATATCTGGTGCACCGGTAGAAATTTTAATACCTTGTGCTTCCACATTCATATCTTTTAACTGTTTCCAAGGTGAGTTTGCCCCTGCCCAAACGATAAATAAATAATCTGGTTTTGAGCTAATGATATTTTGAATATTTGCAGTGAAGTCAGTCGAATTCGTATCAGCATATTGCTCGTTTACAATATTCGCACCTAATTTCTTCGCTCCAGCTTTAAAAGCTGCAATCCCTTCACGGCCAAATGCATTATCCGGAGCAAACGTCGCAATCTTTACATCTTTTTTTGCAATTGCCGCTGCTCCTGCAATCGCATCTTGCGAAGAACTTCTTCCTGTTCTAAAAATATATTTATTCCAGTTCTTTCCGGTAATACTATCAGCAACTGCCGGTTCAACAACCATTATTTTTTCATATTCTTCAGCTAGTGGTAATACCGCTAATGTATCACTTGAACTAGATGATCCGATTAAAAAATCGACTTTCTCTTCTTCTAATAACTTCGTAGCTTTTTTAACCGCCACCTCTGCTTTTGTTTCCGTATCTTCTACAACAAACTTAATCTTCTTCCCTTCCACTTTCCCAGTTCCACCCGTTGCATAGTCTAACCCTAATTCAAATCCGTTCACTGTTTGTTTTCCATATGATTCTAATGGACCTGTTAATGAAGCAAGAACCCCTACCTTAATCGTCTTTTCATCCTCTGTACTTGTTTTCTTTCCTGAACAAGCTGCCGTTATTAATAACGAACTTAAAATACAACCAGTAGCCACCGTTCTTAGCCATTTACGTTTTTTCATCGACATTGTGATCCTCCCCATACTTTTCTTTCTGATAGAATCAAGCACGCCAAAGTTATCCACCCGTAATTATGACTTTTCCTCTGAATCATACAAACAAATCTGTTAAAAAAATTTAATGAAGTACCTTTACATTCGCCGCCATTTTCCAAATACCTCCATTTACCATATATTCATCTAGCATTTTTCACCACCTAATTACAGTCGCTGCCCACGTATATCCAGTTCCTGCACTAACTACTACTGCAATATCTCCGGCCTGTAATTTTCCTTGTTCATTTGCAAAGTGAAGACCAATGCAAGGATCCAGCGCTGACATATGTCCATAATGATCTAAATATACAACTTGTTCTTCTGCTAGCCCTAGCCCCTGTATCAATTCTATTAACATAGAACGTTTTGTATGCAGTGGTAACAATACTTTAATATCTTTAGGAGTAAATCCACTTTTTCTTAACGCCTCCCGAATCACCTTGTCAAAATTAGGAGTTGAAACCCGGTCTAGACGTTCTTTCATACTAATAGGATCTATTACATCAATAATAATGTTGTCGATTCTCAACAGTATCATAGCTCGCAACCTGCTTCGATCCACCAGCTGGGATACCAACATCTTCATGATCAGAATGAATCAACGCCCCGTCAGTTAATTTTTTTATACTTCCCTCTTATAACACCAAATATATTTAAGCAATATTCCGAAAGTAAATCCATATTTCATAAAAACTAAATATACTAATACAACAGATAAGTGATTATCACTTAAAAGTAACGGATATGAGTGAGAAAATATTGTTTTATATACTTAGGAAGAATCATAATGAATTTTAAACATGTACTTGCAACAGGCTTAATTACCGCCACATTATTCGGCGCAACGAATGCTCATGCACAAACTGAACGTTTCATCGATGTACCAAAGGGGCATTGGTCTGAAGACTCGATTGACCATTTAACTGAACAAAAGGTCATGAATGGTTATGGTATTACAAACGGAATTGGAAACTATCAATATGGCGGAAAACTGAATGTAACAAGAGAACAATTTGCAAAGTTTATGTATAGCGCAATTAATGTAAGTCCTTATTTTGTTCCTGATTCTATTCCTGCGAAAGATGAGGATAAGTATAAAGAAATTGAGAATATACTAATTGATTCTGGATTTTTAAAAACCGATTATAACTATGTATTCACTAAAACTGGTCAAACATATGATGGCATTATGCATTTTAATTTTTCTCCCTATGATGACAGTGCATATAGAATGTCTATTCATAGTGATGATCCTGTATTAAACGAGCCGGTGAGAAAAATCCTAAATACACTACTACCAACTAAAGCAGATTATCTGTATAGTCTAATTAAAAATCCTACTGCAAGCTCTCGAACAATAGAATTAGATGGTCGCAAAATTGAATTTAGTAGAGACTCTAGTACTAGAGTAAATGTTTATCTTGGAAAACGAAAATACTAAAAGAGTGACTATTTAACATGAATACAAGTAGCTAAATGGTTACTCATAAGAAATAAAAAGGCTGCCCCACAAGTCGGTTTCAACGACTTGTGGGGCAGCTCCTTTAATCTTAATTAGAATTAAGTTCCACTTTCTCTAACCCTTCAGCCAATTGTTTCTTATCTAGCCCTTCTCCTATTACTACCAAGTTCGTTGGGAAACCGAAGTCTTGTTCCAATAAAGTCGGTACCCCGAACGAGTATTGGAATAAGTGAGGATATTTGTCCCCATGAAATTTCACAAAACCTTTTACACGATAAATACTATCTGGTAAATTCGAAAGCCATTCGTATAATTTATCTTGATCAATTGATTTCGTAAATTGATATGTCATCGTTTGTATATACAAATGATGTTTGACATGTAGTGTCTCATGTTCCCCATCATTCGTAAATTCAGCTGCTTCTATGTCTTCTAAAGATATATTACAATACTTTGTTTCAAACAATTTCGCATGATTATTTATTGCTTTCACTTCTTCAATTACTTTGTTCTTATCCGCATCTGTTAGTAAATCTGATTTATTAATTAAAATGTGGCTACCAAACTTCAGTTGCTCATGCAATAATTGCTGAACGTTTGCACTTAATACACTTCGATTTAACCACCTTACTGCATCTAAAACGACGACAATTGATTTCACTTCTAGGAAAGGTGCTAAAATTGGTGATACACATGCATCTAACACTTCAATTGGATGTGCAACACCTGTCGTTTCTATATAAATGACATCTGGTCTTTCTTGCTGATATAACGAATGTAATTGTATTTCAAGCTCTTCTTTTAGCGTACAACAAATACATCCTTTCAGAAGCTCTCTTAAAACATTCTCTTTTCCAATAATATCTGTATCTACCGAGTATTCACCAATTTCATTCATTAATACTGCAACTTTTCTATTCTTCTTTTTCTCCGCTAACAATAAATTTTGTAATAATGTTGATTTTCCACTACCTAAAAAGCCACCTAATATATGAATTTCTACTTTATTCATTTGATCAACCATCCATTTCTTTATTTCAAAACGTATTCAAAGCGTAATAATTACGATTTATATTTATTATTTTATTAAAAGAGTGGTGATTTGTAAATATATGTTCACTTTTCGTTTACTTCATGAGCAGCTCGAATTCCAGACTCTATTGCTCCTTGCATCCACCCATGTGTTAATGTCGTATGCTCTCCGGCAAAATGCACTTTCCCAGATGGTGGTGTAATATACGGAAATAACTCGAGTTCTTGGCCCGGTTCGAAAGCTGTAAATGCGCCGCAAGAATACGGATTTTGACTCCAGCTAAAAGATGCCCCTGTAACAAACTCACTATAAACGATGTCACCGTATATTTCCGCTAAATTTCTTAATGCATAACGAATGCGTTCACTATTCGGTAAACTATCCCATGTTAACGCCTCATCTGCCCACGTATAACTCGCTAAAACGGTAGCTGCCCCTGGTGTATGAATGCCATAACTCGGATAATATGTAAACCGTATAGGTAAATCTGTAATAGATTTACCGCCACATTGCTCCACTCTTTCCCAAAATCTACTTTTAAACTCTATCGCAATTTTAGTTGCAGCAATATAATTTAATTCACGAATTGCTCGTCTTTTATAATAAGAGAATAAATGATACGGCCGAACTTCTACAAATCGTAACGCTGAAAATGGAATTGTGATAATAGCAATATCACTTGTTATAGTAAATCGCTCTAACGTTTGCTCACGATTTCCTTGTAACATTACTTTATTATCTTCTTGTATAATTTTCTCTACTTTATATGACATAAAAATATTATCCTTTAGCTGTGGCAAAAATGAATTGGGTAATACATCCATTCCACCCGTTATCTCATAATATTTCGTCGTTGAAGTAAAAAAAATCATTTCCCGTAATACTTCAATTAAAGACATTCCCATATAAGCTTCCATATCAAGAAGTACCCCAATCATATCTATTGCACCGTCTGAATAATATTCAGTTAAAAATGAGCCGAGCGAATATGTTTTATACTTTTTTTCAACGATAATCCAGTTTTTATTAGGATCTTTTTTTATAAAATTTAGTATGGGTTCTAATACTACTAACATTAACTCTTCTGCCGTTTTCCCTTTTTCGTTCTCTAAAACAGGATATCCAAGTATACTTGGATTTTTTTCGAATATGCTCAATCTCGTTTTAATATTATTCGTATAAATAATATCTGAAGCGGTTTTATTTATAAACAGATTTAACGGTAATTTAAATTTATGAATGTAAGCCAAAGTTAACTCGTGTGTTCCAGGAATTCGCATCGGCCCTGCATTAAAATATAAACCAGAGCTAAATGGTTCACGAATCGTATATATTCTTCCGCCTATTCGATTATTTGCTTCTAAAATTGTTATGTTATGCCCTGCTTCTTTCAATAACGATGCTGCAACTAATCCTGAAATCCCTGCACCAGCAATAATAATTTGCTTTGGATTCTTCGTTTTAACGAGCCCCACATTAATAATATGAAGCATTTTTCCCATCGTTAATGGCTGCATCATACCCTTTTCCCCTTTGATAAAGGATTTTATTGCATTATATTCCTTTAACTTACTTCCTATGTTTCATACAAGAAATTGCAAGGATACATTTTCAAATACTTGAATATCTTTTATAAAATGTAATAAACTAGATATGACTCTATAGAAGTAAGACGTATTATCTTACATAATAAAATCAATGAAATTGCGAGGAATTTTGAAATGAAAAAAGGGATTAACCGTGTTGTATTAGTAGGAACAGGAGCAGTTGGATGTAGTTATGCTTACTGCATGATTAACCAAGCTGTAGCTGAAGAATTTGTTTTAGTTGATGTAAACGAGGCAAAAGCTGAAGGAGAAGCAATGGATTTAAGTCATGCTGTTCCATTCGCTCCAGCTCCAACTAGAGTATGGAAAGGTAGCTACGAAGATTGTAAAGATGCTGATCTTGTAGTCATTACGGCTGGATTACCACAAAAACCAGGCGAAACACGTTTAGATTTAGTTGAGAAAAACGCGAAAATCTTTAAACAAATCGTTCGTAGTATTATGGATAGCGGATTTGATGGTATTTTCTTAATCGCAACTAACCCTGTCGATATTTTAACTTACGTAACTTGGAAAGAATCTGGTTTACCGAAAGAACGCGTAATCGGTTCTGGTACAACTCTTGATTCTGCTCGTTTCCGCTATATGTTAGGTGAGTACTTCAATATTGGTCCACACAACATTCATGCTTATATTATCGGTGAACATGGTGATACGGAACTTCCTGTTTGGAGTCACGTATCAGTCGGTATTCAAAAACTACAAACGCTTCTTGATAAAGACAACACATACACGCAAGAAGACTTAGACAAAATCTTCATAAACGTTCGTGATGCAGCTTACCATATTATCGAGCGAAAAGGCGCAACTTACTATGGTATTGGTATGTCACTTCTACGTGTTACTAAAGCGATTTTAAACGACGAAAATAGTGTATTAACTGTTTCAGCATATTTGGAAGGTCAATACGGTCAAAAAGATGTGTATATCGGTGTACCTGCTGTATTAAATCGCGGCGGTGTTCGTGAAATTTTAGAAGTAGAATTAAGCGAAGAAGAAGAATTAAAATTCGATCACTCTGTTCAAGTGCTGAAAGAAACAATGGCTCCAGTTCTTTAATATGCATAATAAAAAGCAATCCAATTTATTTTGGATTGCTTTTTTGTTTATTTTCTATTTTTTAATCGATTCCTCATTATTTACATCAAGTACATCTAAGAAAAAGATGAAGATTGGTATCCCGATAATAAGCCCCCAGATTCCGAGGAAATGTTCTGAAAAGATGAGAATCATAAATGTATAAAAGATTGGTAAATTCGTTTTCGCAGACATAAACTTCGGGTTTAAAAAATAACTTTCAAGAGCATGGATTACTGTAATGAACACAAGTATGTATACAACGTACATAACTCCGCCTACGTTATATGCAATAATACAAAGTGGAAACAAGGAAATGATTACCCCGGCAACAGGGATTAATCCAAGTAAGAAAATCATGACAGCTAATACGAGAAGCTGCGGAAATCCTAAAACAATTAATGCAATGACAGTAAGAATACAATTTACAACTGCAATTAAAAACTGCGCTTCAATTACTTTACCGAACGATCTTGCAAACCTTTCACCAAAATATGCAATCTCCTCATAAAAAACCTTCAGACTACTATCTTTAAATTTCGAAGTAAATGATATGATGCGTTCTTTTTCTAACAAGAAAAATAAACTTAAAATAAGTGAGAGTAATATTTGCAAACTGACTTTTCCTATATTTGCAATCGATTGATATATGACATCTACACCTTGTTCTATATATTTTGATACTTCCATTCCGTTAATTGTCGAAAGTGCATATTTAATGATTTCATTATCAGGTGGGTTTTGAAAAAACAATTTAAATTGATAAATCAATTGTGAAATTTGTATCGTTAGCACAGGTAAATATTTATATAATGTCGTGCCAATAAAGGAAACTAATATGATATACAAACAGGCGATAACAATTTTCCGGTTCACTTTCAATTTCTTTGAAATAAAACGTTGAAAACGATCCATTAAAAATGTCAGTATAAACGTAATTAATATTAAATTGATCATACTTTTTAATCCATATAATACTAACGCTACTATTATTAAAACGAGAAACCGTTGAAACCCTCTACTTCGAAAGAAATTTTTCACTTCATTCATTAAGATTTAACCTCCCCCTTCAGTGGATGGAAATTGAATATATTACATTTTATGAACTTCTATAGACAATCTTTCTTACTAATTAGAAAGAATCCTTTTTTTCTTTTTATATTGTTAGATTCTATTTACATTAGCCACCTACTTACTTCAATGGAGCTCTTTTTTTCGTTTACCCTTTTACAATTTAGGTGATTTTCTATTTTTAGACTGCTGTTCATACGCATAACCAATATTGAATAGTTCCTTCTCACTAAATTGCTTCCCGACAAACACTGCACCTACTGGCTCTCCATTGTTATCATATCCTGCTGGCACCGCTAATTCTGGATAGCCAGCTACAGCTGATAGAAGAACTTCATCGTTGTTAACCATAACTAAAGCATCCAAACCTTTTTCTACTAAATATCTATCTAGCTCTTTTCTTGCATTTTCTTGACTCGTTTGCACTACTTTTTCAAACTCATCTTTCGTTATAACAGATTTTTCAGACGCCTCAATTAATGTTTGTCCATATTTTATTCGTCTATTACTATCCTTTTTATTAAACGCTATAATCTCTTCTAACGATTTTACCGGTACATTTTTTTGCTGTGAAAAATAATCGTTAACATTATGTTTGAATTCATATTCTAATGTTTGCAGATTATCTACACCCTCGCTGTTTAACTGAATATCATCAGTCAATATCGCACCTGCATCTTGAAGGTCTTTTTCTAATCTTTTCTGCTACTTTCTTTCTATTCTCATCTTGTTGATCTATTGAAAAAAGAACCCCTATTTTTTTCCCTTTCAATCCATCTATTGATAAATCCTTCGTATAATCAATTCTTTCTTTTTCTTTCATTTTTTCTGTCATAGTATCTTTTTCATCATAACTTACCATTATGTTAAATAACGTTGCCGCATCCTTTACCGTTCTTGCCATCGGCCCTGCTGTATCAAGCGTTTCAGCTAACGGAATAATGCCTGATCTACTCACCATACCTAGTGATGGACGTAATCCAACTACTGATTGCTGCGTCGCTGGTGCTACAATTGATCCAGTCGTTTCTGTCCCGATTGCAAGCGGCGCAAAATCTGCCGCAACTACTGTAGCAGATCCAGAGCTTGATCCTGATGTATCAAACGTAATCGGACCGTACGGATTCAAATTTTGTCCTTTTTTCCCGCTATATCCGCTAGGCATTGTAAAGGATAAATAATTTGCCCATTCAGACATATTCGCCTTTCCTAAAACAAAAGCACCTTCTTCTTTCAACTTCTTCACGATTGTCGCATCTTCATCTGCAATCCAATCTTTTAACACATACGTGCCCGCACTTGTCGGCATCACCTTTTCTGTTTGTACATTATCTTTTACGATAACCGGCATGCCGTATAAGTTCGATTTCTTATTTGAAGACCTTTCTTTATCTAACTTTCGCGCTTCTTCCATTGCATTTGGATTAATCTCTGTAACAGCATTTAATGATATTCCATTTTGGTCATGTTCTTGTATTCTAAAAAGATAAATACTCG
Source organism: Bacillus sp. AY18-3 (assembly GCF_008042305.1). Classification (NCBI taxonomy): domain Bacteria; kingdom Bacillati; phylum Bacillota; class Bacilli; order Caryophanales; family Bacillaceae; genus Bacillus; species Bacillus sp. AY18-3. The sequence continues at coordinate 352,154 of NZ_QKQR01000002.1, forward strand.
TTAATTCTTCATATGATAATTTTCCATCATCAATCATTTTTTGAAGCTCGTTTACAGTTGCATTTACAACCTCTTTTTCTTTTATCTTCACATTATCTATGTTAATCCCTTTCAACTGATTATGTATCGGTTTTAACACTCTATCTTTATCATATACGATACGCTCAGGTTCCTTTGGAAAATAATTTTTATACACGTAATATCCTCCGGCACATGTCAATAGGACGATACCCCCAGCAATTGACAGCGTTATCTTTATCCACTTTTTCATGCTGTTTCCTCCGCTCTAAAAGTTGCTCCATTGTATTGAAAAAGAGAGTTATCCTCATAACTCTCTCTAATTAGAATGCTAAATGAAAAAATAAAGGATTTCAATTTCATTACTTCTTTTTTTGCATTTGCTTCGCTAATAATTCTTTCACTTGATTATATGATAATCCCGAATTTTCATTTAAACGTTTTACTTCTTCAACATCAGTACCTACCACTGTATACTTTTTCTCATCATTCATTTTCCCACTTCCCTTTCGATTATTTCTTATATTTTTCCCCTAAACTCTTATTAATTAACACAAATACAAATACGGAAACTGGACGAAATTCAATAGCTAAAGGGAATTCAGTTACATAAGAGGAAAAGATAAAAAAATGTCGAATGTATATACTTGTTAAATTTAAGGGCTTGGAGGGTACATTTTGAAAACATATGAGTTTAAACATAACATCCCAACATTAGAAGAGTACAAATATTTGTGTGATTCTGTTGGATGGACTGATTATATGAATTTTGATGTAGCAGATACTTCACTGAAGAATTCTATTCACTGCATCACAGTGAAAGATAATGAACAAATAATTGGCATGGGGCGAATTGTTGGTGACGGATCTATCTATTTCTATATTCAAGATATAATAGTTCATCCGGATTATCAGAAACATGGTATCGGGAAAGAAATCATGCATCGTTTAGTTGCATACTTACATGAGAATGCCCCTGATAAGGCGTTTGTCGGTTTGTTTGCATCAGAAGGTAAAGAATCGTTCTATGAGAAATTTGATTTTAAGGATTACTCACCAAACATGACGGGGATGTTTACTGTCATTACAAAACAATAAACATAACAGATTTTTAATTGTAAGGAAAAACTTCGATTCATATGAAGGAAATCGTTCTTGCAGTAAGAGTTTAACATTGCATACGAAAGGAGAGTACATATATGGCTAATATGTACTCTCCTTTTATTTAACTTTTTACATATTAAATTTCTTAATAAAATTTCACTACATCTTCAGTAGGTAAGAAAGTTCTTTCTCCTGGTTGTTCATTTGGCTCACCAAATGGCATTTGTCCTACTAAGCTCCACTCTGCTGGAATGTTCCAAGTTTCTTTCACTTCAGCATCTACGATTGGATTGTAGTGTTGCAGGGATGCGCCAATTCCTTCAGCCGATAATAACATCCATACAGTATGCTGTAACATTGCATTTCCTTGATGAGACCAGAATGGGAACTGATCTTTATATAATGGTGCATTTTCTTGCATTTTTTCTACTGTTGCTTGATCTTCAAAGAATAACACAGTCCCAACACCTGTATGGAAACCTTTTAATCTTTCTACAGTCGCTTCAAAGTTTTCTGCTGGTACGCGGGCTCTTAGTGTTTCTTTAACAATATCCCAAAACTTTTCATGTTCTCCATCCATTAATACAACCATACGACCACTTTGCATATTGAAAGATGTTGGTGCGTGTAAAGCTGTTTGTAAAACTTCTTCAATTCTTTCTTTCGTAATTGCATCGTTTTTTGTTACTTTACGAATAGAACGACGGTTCACGATTGCTTCTTTTAAATTTGTTGTAGTTGCTGACATTTTAATTCCTCCAAATATTTGTTTTATAATTTATTTTGTTATTTCATAACAAGCGAATTAGCAATATCCATCTGTATTACATTGCATACCTTCAAATGAATTTGTTTTATCCTTTTCAATTTCTTTATCGATGACTCTTTGTAGCGTTTCTTTACTAGCAAGCCCTTGAATGACTTCATCTCCAATCATGACAGTTGGAACAGCCATAATATTTGCTTCATCATATGCATGCTGAATTGCTTCTTGATGCTTTTCTTTATATTTACGAGTTACTAAAGCATCTTTAAATTCAGCTTCAGGAAGACCTACTTCTACCGCTAATTTTGTTAAAACATTAATATCTTCAATGTTTTGCTCTTCTTGGAAAAATGCGGTGAATACGCGGTGATGATACTCATTTCCTAGTCCACGTTCTTTCGCAAATTGACATCCTTCGAAAGCTAAATGTGTATATGGATGCGGTGAAACACGCGGCAAACGCATATCGATTCCTAACTTCTTCGCAGTTGGAAGAATAAAAGCATCCCATGAGCCTAATTTTTCTGGCTCATTCCATGGATCTATTTTTGAATATGGACTTGGACGTAATTCAAATGGCATCCATTCAATTTCTACATCTTTCTCTTTCGCTACTTCATCTAATGGACCTTTTGCTAAAAAACAAAATGGACATATAAAATCTGAGTATACTTTCATTTTTACAGTCATACTTTTACACCTTACCTTTATAGTTGTAATCGAATCAGTTACATTAATAATAAAAAAATATAAATATGATTTAAGCATTCATTTTTTCTTGCAAAGTTTCAAACAAATGCCCCATCGTAATATTTCTCAAAATTTCTTCCATCGCGGATTGCGCTTGTATTAATATAACTTCTAACACCGCTTGAATATTTGCTCCAATTGGACAATCTGGATTTGGTTGCTCGTGAATATGAAATAGTTTGTCTTCTTCGACTACATTTACTGCATGGTATACATCTAACAATGTGATTTCGTGTAAATCCTTTAATAATCCCGCACCACCTGGACCGCGATTTACATATACAAAACCAGCTTGTTTCAAGTACGACATCATTTTACGAATGACTACTGGATTTGTGTTTACACTTTCAGCTATATAGTCTGAAGTACAAAGTGAAGATGGATTGTTTTTCAAAATAGATAAAATATGAACAGCTATAGAAAAGCGGCTACTAATTTTCATCGTGATCACCACCTCGATGTAATCATTATAGTTACAACAAAAAGATAAGTCAATCCTTTTCATAGATTTTTTATAAGCAAATTAAAAAGTGTCCCATTATGATATATGAGACACCTCTTTTTATTCTGCAAATAGCGCTTGAAATTCTTCAATAAATAGCTGCACAGCGATTGAGGAATCCTTTAATGAAGGAACAGCTAAAGCAATTTCTCTCCATACTTGTGGTTCCAATTCTCTCGTTTGCACATTCTGTGGTAAATTCGTTAAAGATAATTCGGCTAATATTGCAATTCCTAACCCTTCTTGAATCATATTTAAAGCTGTAGTAACGGTCGATATTACATACTCAGCCCGAAGTGGTACGTTGGCTTGTTTAAACATATCAATAATGGGTGGTTCGTATCCACCCTTACATAATATGATCGGTTCATTCTCTAAATCACTAATTGCAATAGAGTCCTTCTTACAAAGAGGATGATCATCTCTTAAGATAGCAACCATTTTCCCCTTCGTTAATGGGACAATCTCCATCTCTTTATTAGGCAAAATGACAATTCCTATATCAACAACCCTCGATACTAACCAATCTTCAACTTCTTTAATCGTTCCTTCACAAAGAACGACTTCTAAGTTCGGATACTTCTCCTTAAAAAGGTTTATCATTTTGGGTAAGAAATGTGCAGAAGCACTCGGAAAACTCCCAATTCGAATCGTCCCAACTTCGTGTCCTTTCTCCATCGCAACTTCTTGTTCAATCTTCTCTACACCGTTCAAAATCTCTCTAATATGCACAAGAATTCTGTTTCCTACATCCGTAACGATTAGCCCTTTTCGTTTATCACGTATAAGAATCGTAACTCCTAACTCTGACTCAATACTTGAAATCGCATGACTTACAGCTGGCTGCGTCATATTTAACACCCGAGCAGCCTTCGTAAAACTACCTAACTCAACAGTTTTTATTAATACTTGCAGTTGTGTAATGGTCATAACTAATCACTTATACTCCTTATAAAAAAGATTCATTTTATTTATTACAGTCGATATCATATCATAGTGAAATGAATAACAACAAGGAGGTCTTACCGTGACACAACTTTCTCGAACTAAGACGGCCATAATCCTTACCTTTCTCGTTTTCATGTGGGGAATCAATTGGCCTTTATCTAAGTTTGCCCTGCATTATACACCACCCGTTTTATTTGCAGGCGTTCGAACTTTAATTGGAGGATTCATTTTACTTCTTTTCGCATTACCGAAATACAAAGAGTTACACTTAAAAGAAACTTGGCATTTATACGTTATTTCTTCTTTACTTAACATCATTATATTTTACGGATTACAAACTGTAGGCCTTCAATATATGCCCGCTGGGTTATTTTCCGCCATTGTATTTCTACAACCTGTTTTACTCGGCATTTTCTCATGGATTTGGCTTGAAGAATCTATGTACGGCTTAAAAATTTTCGGGCTTGTTCTTGGATTTATTGGCGTAGGTGTGATTAGCTCTAGTAGTTTAACTGGACATATTTCTATTACCGGAATCCTTCTCGCGATAGGATGCGCGATTGGCTGGGCACTAGGTACAGTATTTATTAAGAAGACTGGTCACCGCGTTAATTCCATTTGGATGGTAACACTGCAGCTTATTATTGGCGGGCTTTGCTTAATTGGATTTGGATCAGAGTTTGAAAGCTGGTCTAGTATTGCTTGGAGTATACCGTTTGTTAGTGTACTACTCTTTATTTCATTCTTTGTTATTGCAATGGGATGGCTTGCATACTTCACTCTTGTTGGAGCTGGTGAAGCAAGTAAAGTTGGGGCTTATACATTCCTCATTCCACTAATCGCTATTATTGTAAGTTCAATTTTCTTACATGAGGCCATTACTATTAGCTTATTCATCGGACTATTATTTATTGTTGTGAGTATTTGCTTCGTAAATATAAAGCCGAAAACACTTACTGTAAGGCAGCAGGTTGAAGTGAAATAAAAATGAAAAAGAGCCTGCTGTTTGTAGGCTCTTTTTCACCCTTTTATCAGTACAGTTCAGTTACGGAGAGTTGTATTAAAAGGAATTTTTTTCTTTTTTATTGTATGATTATACTTAAGTAGTAAGAATATTACCTCTACTATAATGGACTAACAATTCTAATCATAAGGGGGCATTATATGGTTTTACAGTATAAAGAATTTGGAGATTCAAGCTCACCACTTATGGTTTTTATTCATGGAGGTGGAGTCAGTGGTTGGATGTGGGACAAACAAATTAAACATTTTACTAACTATCACTGCCTTGTTCCTGATTTACTTGAGCAAGGAAAAAATAGAAGTAAAGATCCTTTCTCAATAAACTTTAGTGCTGAAAAAATCATAGACCTAATTGAAGAAAAAAGTCAGGGTAAAACTGTTATAGTAATTGGGTTTTCATTAGGCGCTCAAGTATTAATTTCCATGCTCAGCATGAAGCCAAACTTAATTCAATATGCTATGATCAATAGCGCATTAGTTAAACCAATCCCTTTCGCTAAAACATTAATAAGCTCCCTTAGCTTAACCTACTTCCTAATAAAGAGTAAGACATTTTCCAAAATACAAGCAACATCAATGTACATAAATGAAACACAGTTTGATAACTATTATCATGACAGTTGTCAAATAAATAAAAATACATTTGTAAGGATATTAGAAGAAAATATGTCGTTTACAATACCAATAGGTTTCAAGGATGCTAATAGTAATATATTAGTAACTGTTGGAAACAAAGAAAAAAGAATTATGAAAGACTCAATGACTGAAATCCTTGAAAATAATACGAATTGCACAGGTATTATCATTCCTAAAATTGGTCATGGAATCTCTTTAGCAAATCCCATACTATTTAATACTTTAATTGAAAACTGGCTCGAACATGATATCCTGCCGGAAGACTTAATAATCGTCAATTGATTTCCATACATCAATACATTTCATTATAGAGTGGCTATAATAGTACCACTATCTTCATTCTTTCTAATCCATAGACCTAATAAAAAAGGTCTCATTATTTTCGATGAGACCTTTCAATCTTACTTACCTTTTACGACGTACTACAAAAACACACGCACCTACCGAAGATACAATCGCCAAAATAGATAAAACAATTGCGATCAATTGCATATTACTAGTACCTTCATTCTTTTCTACACTAGATACTTCACCATGTTCTCCTGTTAATGACGTACCTTTTGCAATTGTAGTAAGTGAATGTGGTTTTTCAGCTTTTTCATCGCCTGTCCATTCAACAATTTCTCCGTCTTTATATTGTTGATATGCATCCCAAGCTATTTTTTGTTCTTTATCCGGATTTTTAGCGACGAAAGTAAATCGCTGGAACTGACCGGGTAAAATCCCTTCTCCTGTTGCTTCCCATACTACAGTTTTCACTTTTCCGGCATTATCTTTCTGCTCTTCCACTTTCCATCCTGGCACTGGTTCATACTGTTGGAACTCTACTCCAGACGGTATTTTCAATGTAACTTTTGTCGTTGCTACATTCTTCTCAACTGGTACTTTTATCGTGTAAGTCTCCCAAGAATTAACGTCCGAAGCTTCTGGTTTCACAGTGACGTGCGCACTAACAGGTAACGAAAAAATCCCCATTGCAATTATTGTTGCGATCATTGTTGTGCCAAATTTTTTTATACGTTTCATTTTCTATTAGCTCCTTTTTATTTATACCTTCTCTTTATCTGCCGCCTACTATAAATTTATAATCCGTATCAAAACTATCAAGAGATTTTGTTAATCCGTGCACTTGTATATTCCAGTTTCCTGTCATGTTAATATACATACCTTCCGCTTCATATTCTCCTGGTGACACGGCCGAAACTTTAAATGAACCTTTTCCCATATTCATATCTAATGATTGCGTGGTTAAAATAATTTGCTCCATATCAGTAACAGGTTGTCCGTTCTCATCCTTTAAAGTAATATGGAATGTATTTTGTCCTACTTTATTAGGACTTACATTTAGCGTCATTTCATATCCATTATCCAATTGTTTACTCTCTGTAAAAGGTCCAGTAGGAGGCATCGGTGGTGTTTGTACGTTTGTCATAAAAGCTACGATTACAAAAATGATAATTCCAATGATAAACTCTACTTTCACTGTAGCACCTAATCCTTGCTCCGCTCTCATTTTCCCTTTCACATAATGAATAATTCCCAATATCCCCATGAAAATGAATAAAAGTATCTTTGCTAATAAAGCTAATCCATACTTCGTATCAAATAACGAGTGGATTGTTGGAATAAAAAATGTACTGTTAAAAAGACCTGTTATTAAAATCACAATGACAGCACATGTTGCCCACGGTGAAAAACGCTTAATCATATCCCAATACATACTCCACTTATCATCTTCTTTACGTAAAAGAAGAATAATAGATGATAGACCACCAATCCATAATGAAGCTGCGAATAAATGTAAAAAGTCCATAACAACAGCAATGTCTTTAAACTTTATACCATATGCGTGACTATTAAATGCTTTCATAACAAGTAGCCCAATAAACAATACTATTGGGACGCTCCATACTTGAAACGACGACAGCTTCTCACGCCTCATCGCAAAATACGTAACGATTATAAGCGAACTAATAAGAGTCATTTGAGTAATCCATATATAACCAAAAACAGAAAGCTGTAATGTTTCTTTTAATAGTAAAGGATCGAATGCTTCTAGCCATGAAACATCCGCATTTATTTTCGCTTGTAGTGGTAGATTGAATAACAAGCTAATGAATATCCCAAATAAGGAGATCCATATTATGTTCTTACTCCTGGATCGTACCGAGGTTGCATTACCCTTATACATAATAAGATTAAAGAAGAGAACTCCTATAAATAGTGAGAAACTTGTATATAAAATTCCACGTTCCATAATCATATCAATTTGCGGGACATATCTCATCTCTTCTACCTTTACATCGTCTGCTCCCGCTTCTGCTAATCCAATACGGAATGGAATAACTCCTTGAATTGGATGGCCATCAGCTGAAATCACTTTCCACTGAATAGAGTAGAGACCATTTTTGAGATTCTCTTTTAATCCGGCTTCTAATAGCTTTTTATTATTTTTATCAATATGAGCATCTTTTAAATCGACCCTTTTACCTGATGTATCTCTCACGTACAATGTATTAAAACTTGAAACTTGTATATCCTCATCGAATTCAATTTTCACAACAGATGGTGCTTTCTTCAATGTTTCATTTTCAGCAGGGTTTGATTTCATAACGTACGCATGAGCAGATGCACTTTTCGGTATCAATATAATAAGCACACACGCAAGTAATAGCCATGTCCCTAACCGTCTCATTACTTTCACACTCATTTCACTTCTTTCTTCTTTAGTGCTACACTTTCATTACTTTTAACTACCTAATCTTGATCATCTGGCGAAATATTAACCTTATTAAGTATAAATTTCTGCACAGTATGACTCTTAACTTCCCCCCACCTCTAAACTTCTAATACAATAGTAACTACCTTCATATATATAACTTATATTTTTAAAGCTGATTGTTATTATATCATAAAATATATTTATGTAAGTTTTCGAAATAGAAAAGTTATCGTGAATCATTTGTGAAGAAAATGTGAAATATATACAGCAAAAACTTTAATCCTCCCCACACAAGTCAATCTCCAGTCTAACTCCCTCCACATTCAACCAGTTTTAAGATTGGAGTCTTACTGTACACATATAGCAGAATAAATAAAAAAGGTATTACGTTATTACGTAATACTCTTCCAGATAATCATAATACTCAATAATCGTTCACATTGAAAAAAAACATAAAATGAATCTTTAATAAGTATTTTTTTGTTCATCTCCACAAATAGCAGGATAAATAAAAAAGTGTCACATTATAAAGGGTACAGATTATTATTATGTAACACCTTTTCGTAAAAACATATAGTACTACTTGAATTGCAATACCGCTATCCCCAACAAAATGAAACACTTCTTTAAATCCCTCCATGATAGAGGACAACCTTTATATCGCCACTTCTATATCATCGTTTTAATTATAATTAAAAGCTAACCTTTTCTATACAATAGATCCTTTTATTTTTCATATATGTTTAAGGAATGCATTTACATGAAACAGCTATTCCTAACGTATCATATTAGGAATAGCCTCAATAACAAATATCTTATCTAGCTTAAAAATTAAATTTGACATTTTCAATTTCTGTATTCTCGATTACTAACCCTTCAATCTTAATATTTTCTAATTTTATTTCCTTATTTGAGCTAATCGTGTCTAAGATACCTAAAAAATTCTCCGCTAATTTTTTAATGGTTTCCATTCTATACAAACTACTTGCATATTCAAATTCAAAAAATAACTCTTTTTTTCCTTTTTCTACAAATAGGGTTAAATCAAATTTCGAAATTTTATTTCTGTATTTAACAGGCGTCATTTTCAAATTCCCCATTATATTTTCATTGATTTGAGATTCTTGAAAAGCTAACATTGTAGAAAATATAGGGTTTCTCCCTAAGTCTCTCTTAATTTTTAACTTATCAATAATCATATCAAACTGATAATCTTGATTATCATACGCTTTAATTAACTGTTCTTTAATCTCTGACAAAAACTCCGTAAAGTTTTTTTTCTCAATGGGAAAACTTCTAATTGCAATAGTATTTGCAAACATACCAATGATATTTTTCAAATCAGAATGTGTCCGCCCTAAAATAGGCATTCCTACAATTATATCGTGCTGCGAGGAACATTTTGATAACAAAATACTATAAGCTGCAGACAAAATCATGTACAATGTCGTATCTGTTTCTAAACATAAATTGTCTAAACGTTGCTTTAATTCATTTCCTCCTTCAAAAATAAAACTATTTCCTTCAAAGCTTTGTATAATTGGTCTAGGAAAATCCGTAGGCATATCTAATACTGGAAGATCCCCTGAAAGTACATCTAACCAATATTTTTCTTGTATACTTGCAGCACTAGTCTTTAAAAACTCATTCTGCCAATAAACGAATTCTTTATATTGAATAGGGTTTTCCTGTAACAGTTTTCCTTGATATAATTCTGATAACTCCTGCAGTAAAATATTGACTGAATATCCATCTGAAATCAAATGGTGCATATCTGTTAAGAGCACATGTTTATGACTACTTAAGCGAATGATCTTAACCCTTACTAAAGGAGCTTTACTTAAGTCAAAAGGTTCAATAAATTCATCAATTATTTTTTCCAGTTCGACATTCAGCTTACTTGATGGATTAGAACATAAATTTTCACCTAAAACAGAATAACTAATTTCTATATCTACTTCTCCCTGAATTCGTTGTTTGGGCACACCATCTACTACTTCAATAGATGTTTGAAATGCCTCATGTCTCTTTACAATCTCACAAAAAGCTTTTTCCAATTTCTCCAGGTTGATTTCACCTTCAAGTAAAGTTGCTCTTGGCATATTGTAACTAGTTCCAATCCCTTCCATCTGTTGTAGTGTATATATCCTTTTCTGAGCGGAAGAAAGGTCGTAATATTCACAATTTTCTACAGGTTGTAGTGACACATACTTACTTTCATAACTTTTCTTTATATGCTTACTTATACCTCTTACTGTTGGTGCTTTAAACGCTTCTCTTAACGATATATCTACACTAAACTTTTTATGAATTTCTGCCATTAAAAGCATTAACGACAATGAGTTTCCACCCATTTCAAAAAATGAGTCATTCATACTAATTTGCTTAACATTAAGAGTTTCTTCCCACATTTGTGCAACAGTTTTTTCAATTGGATCCTCAGGCAGTTCATAATTAGTTTTTATCAATAATTCATCCTTAATTTCTGGGAGCGCTTTAACATTTAGCTTACCATTTGGAGTCAAAGGAATTCTATCTAACTTAATAAAGATAGAGGGTATCATATAGTAAGGAATCTTACTTGAAAGGTATTCCCTTATTCCCGACCCATTCTCGTTCTCTTTCAACACAATATAAGCACATAGTATATTATTATTTTCTTTATCTTTTTTTGGAACAACAATTGCATCAAGTACCATATCATGTTGCAACAGTACTGAATTTATTTCTTCTAACTCAACTCTATATCCTCGAATTTTTAATTGATTATCCATTCTTCCGAGAAATTCTACTTCTTGATGGCATGTGAGCCTCCCTATGTCTCCCGTTCTATAGAGTTTGATTTTTTCTTGTCCCAAAGGTGAAACCGTAATAAACTTTTCGCTATTCAAATCAATTTGATTCAAATAACCTTCTGTCACTCCTACTCCACCAATACAAATTTCACCAGCCACTCCAATTGGAACAAGTTTTTGATCCCTATCCAAAATGAATATTTTCGCATTATCTACTGGTTTTCCAATAACCGTTCTCTTGGATACAATGTCAAAATCAGTAGCATTAAATTTGTGAAATAGAGCGCCAATAGTGGTTTCTGTAGGTCCATAGTGATTCATAACTGCAGTTTGCGGATACACCCTATTAAACTTACTAATATCAGCTGACTTCACTTCTTCACCGCCCAATACGATTAACCTTAGTGCCATGCAATTCTCATAATCTTCAATCGCGCGATGGTTAACTAAATAATTGAATAGTGAAGGAGTCAATTTTATATAACTTATCTTTTTCTCTTTCAAATATGTTATAAGGGTTTCTGGGAGCATATAATGTTCTTTTGGAACCAAATGTAACTCACATCCATTTAATAAAGCTGTATACAAACTTGTATATCCTAAATCAAATGCAAAGGAAGATAACAATATTGTTTTATCACTATACGTTATACTTACTTCTCGTGTGAACCATGAAATATAATTTACCAAGCTTTGATTCTTAATTGGTACCCCTTTTGGGAGCCCAGTAGTACCAGATGTATAAATAATATATATTGGATTATCAACTGTACTTCTTTCTTCTATGTTTGAAGGACATTCAAAAAATAAGCTCTTATCTTCCAATTCCATAACCTCACAAGTAAAATTATTAGAAGTTAATAAGTGAGACTGGGTCAAAAGAAGAATTGTATCACTGTCTTCAATCATGCTATTTATTCGTTCTAATGGAAACTCCGGATCAAGGGGTAGATAAATTGCCCCACTTTTAATAATACTCCATAGTCCAATGATCATTTCAATAGAAGGCTCAGCTAATAAAGCGATTACTGTATCACTTCCTGCCCCCTTCTTAATCAAGTGTTTAGCTAATTGATTTGCTTTATCATTTAATTCCTTATAAGTTATTGTCCTCTGTCCAAACACTACAGCAGTACGATTCGGATGTTTTTCCACCAGTTCTTCAAATATACGTTTAATCGTTTTTTCTTCTGGATACAGAGTATCAGTATTATTAAAATCACATATTCTATTTTTTTCTTTCATGGTTACTATATCAATTTCCTCAATTGGAATAGTAATGTCCTCTATGATAGTATCAATAATTTGAACGAAATGTTCCGCCATTCGTTCCATGGTCTCTTTACGGAACAAACCTGTACTATATTCAAATATAAAATGAAGTTGTCCATCCTGCTCAGTTACTTTCAGCTCTAAATCAAATTTAGATGTACGATTCGTATACTCGTACGGTTTAATTTCAAAATCACCTATTTCCGCCCTTACTGCATCAACATTTTCAAAAGCAAACATCACATCAAACAGAGGATGACGATTCACACTTTTTCGCAATTGTAGCTTATCAACGAGCATCTCAAATGAATATTCCTGATGTTCCAGAGCTTGAAGTGTGTGGCTTGCAACTTCTTTCAAAAAATCCTCAAACCGTTTCTCTGAAGTAGGATAATTTCTGAGCGCAATTGTATTAACAAACATACCTACTACATTTTCTAATTCAGAATTCAGTCTTCCTGCTACTGGGCTTCCGATTATAATGTCTTCTTGTCCGCTATATTTAAACAATAATATATTGAATGTCGAAAGTAATAATGAGTACAGAGTAGCTCCTTTTCGGCTTGAGATTTCATTTAATTTAGATGTATAATTTTCATCCAAATTAAATTGAACTACATCACCTTCAAACATTGGCTTATCTAATCTTGGATAATCAGTTGGTAAATTGAGTAATGGTATTTCTTTTGAAAATATTTCAAGCCAGTAAAGTTCTTTTAGTTTCCAGTTCCCGGATTCTATCATTTTGTTTTGCCAGTTTGAAAAATCTTTGTATTGAATTCTTACATCTGGCAAATTATTTTTTTGATAAAGAGATGCAAACTCTCTAATTAAAATTCCCATTGATAAACCATCGGATATAATATGGTGCATATCATAAACAAGCAAATATTTCGATGATGATCGCACCTCCACAATTGCCGCTCTGAACAAAGGCCCTTTCTCTAAATCAAATGGTCTAATAAATGTTTCAACAACACTCTCAAAATTTTGTTCATCTGCATACAAGTGTTGCATATTCCATTCAGGATTCTGATGGATTTTTTGAACTATTTTCCCTTGTACTTGTTTAAATGTTGTTCGCAAGCTTTCGTGGCGATTAATTAAAGCTTGCAATGCCTTTTCTATCTGTACTATATTAACTTTCCCTTCAAGAAATACTGCTCCGGTAATATTATAGTTTGTAGATGCACCATTCAATTGACTAACAATATACATACTTTTTTGTGCTGGAGAGACTTCATAATACTCCTGTGGTGCTACTAGACGAATCGCTTCATATGTTTCTTTTTTCCCCATCATTTCTTCAATGATTACAGCCAATTCCTTAATAGTAGGAGCTGCAAATATATTTCCAAGTGGAAGTTCAACTTCAAATTCCCTATGAATTTCAGAAACAAGTGTTATTGCTTTTAATGATTGCCCCCCAATTTCAAAGAAATGATGGTTAATGCCTACACCATCAGTTCCCAGTATCTTTTCCCAAATACTTACAAGTTTTTGTTGTATCGTATTATAAGGTTTTTGATACTCTTCATCAAACTCTACTTTAATCTCCATATTTTCTAGGGACTTCCGATCAATTTTCCCATTCGGACTGAGTGGAAGGCTTCCTAGTTGAATAAAATAAGAAGGAATCATATATTCAGGAAGTTTCTTCCGCAAAAAATCCCTTATACTGCATTGATTATTTGTATCATGTGAGGGGGAGTCATAGAATGCAACAAGATACTTATCATTTGCTGCTCCATTCTTCACGACAACTATAGAGTTTTTTATGCTATCACATTTGTTTAAAACAACTTCAATCTCTCCTATATCAATTCGATGCCCTCGTATTTTTGTTTGGTCATCCTTCCGTCCCAGAACCTCAATGTTACCATCGCAAAGTAATTTCCCCATATCTCCTGTTTTATAAAGCATTTTTCCATAATTATGATAATATGGATCTCGAATAAACTTATCCTTCGTCAACTTAGAATTGTTAATATAACCTCTAGCTAAAGGTATGCCACCTATGAATATTTCCCCCTTCACTCCAATTGGCAAAGGATGCATATTCTCATCAAGGATATAAATGCGCCTGTTAGCAAGTGGTTTTCCCACGGGAATAAATTTTAAATCGGCGCTTTTAGTTCCTTTTCCAGACACTTCATATAAAGTACTTGTCATCGCCGTTTCAGCAGGTCCATATGCATTTAATAAAATAATATCTTCTAAAGGTAACTGTTCCCACATCCCTACTTTCTCCGCTGGCATTTGTTCCCCACCAACTATAACGAGTCTGAGCTTACTATCTGGAATTATTTCTGGTCTTGTATACCATTCTTGTACAATTTCGCCCCAATAATTTGTAGGTAGATTAACAACTGAGAGTCCAAGTTCAACACATTTCTGAGAAAACTGATACGGAGTCCATATATTCTTATCACGCAAAACAAGAGAACTTCCTGCAGCTAGTGTTGTAAAAATCTGTTCAAGTGAAATATCAAAACTTATCGAAGAAAACTGAAGAACACGATCCTCTGGTGTCAGCTCATAACGTTTGCGAATATCAATGGAGTGGCTTACAACTGCTTCATGAGACATCATTACACCTTTTGGTCGACCAGAAGAACCCGAAGTATAGATGATATATGCCAAATTCTGGGATTCAATTCTAACACTCGGTTGTTTTTTTGGTTCTTCGAGCACTGAATCCCATTCTATATCAAGACAAACGATATGCCCCTGATAATCTCTAATCTTCGGTTGTAAATTATTTTGGGTGAGTAATATAGGTACTTGGGCATCTTTCAACATCAAATTTATTCTTTCTCCAGGATAATCCATATCAATAGGTAGAAAAGCTCCACCAGCTTTTAAAACAGCTAAAATTCCTACAATCATTTTAGGTGAACGTTCAACATACACTCCCACAGGTATTTCAGGCCCGACCCCTAACTTAATGAGCTTATGTGCTAACTGGTTTGAAAGTATATCTAATTCTGTGTAAGATAAACTTTCATTCCCCTGTATAACAGCAGGTTTGTTTAAATTTAATTTTACTTGATCAGTAAATAAATCCTGAAAACATTGATTCTTAGGATAATCCAACCAAGTAGAATTATTATCACTTAAAATATGTGTAAGTTCTTTTTCAGAAATCATTGAGATATCCTCTAACTTATCATCTTCGCTAACAAGCATTTCCCACAAAATATTGATTAAATGCGAAAGTATCTGATTTGCTTCCGTTTCATTTAAAAAGGAACTATTGAATAGTAGCTTCAATTGAAGCTTTGGTTGTAGATTACAATAAACAACCAAAGGGTAATCCATTTGTTCATCTATACGTACTGATTTCACTTGTAATGAACCAATTCCATCTTTCAATTTCACATCGAATGGATAGTTTTCAACAATTACAATACTCTCATACAAATCATATAAGGCAGAGCTTCTTGGCATATCAATCCAACTTCTTATATCAACGAGTGAGGTATATTCATATTGACGCATTTCAACCTGCTTCAGTTGTAAATCTTTAAGCCACTTAATTAAATTTACATTTTTATTTATCTTTACCCTAAAAGGAAGAGTATTCATAAAGCAACCAATTATTGAATCCGAACCTTCTAACTCAGCTGGACGCCCTGATGAAGTTACCCCAAAAATAATATCTGTTTCTTGGGAATAGCGATTTAAAAGAATTGCCCAAGCCCCCTGAATCATAGTATTTAGTGTAATCCGATTCTTTCTAGTAAATTCTTGAATTATCTGCTGTTTATCTTCAGACACTTCGTATACTACATCTCCAAAAGCGGATAACTGATTTGAATTTTTTGCAGGAAAAATATTATTGAATCGTATAGGTGTTTTAAATCCATCTAACGCGGTTCTCCAAAATTGTTCCGCTTTCTTCTTGTCTTGCCTACTTAACCAGTCGATATAATCTTTAAATGAATATACGTGTCCAAATGTTATCTTTTCACCAACACATAAGGCTTCATAACACTGACCCAGTTCTTTAAAGAGAATGCTATTACACCAACCATCTAACTGAAGGTGATGATGCGTCCATACTACATCATAGGCATACTCGTCTTGCTTAATGACCAAAATTCTCATAAGTGGTGGTTTTGAAAGATCAAATCCTTTTTTACGATCTTCCTCAATAAGTTGTTCTAAATTTTGCAATCCTTCAGATTTTGAAAAATTTGTCCAATCTAAAACTTGGAAAGGAATTTTTATATTTTTATGAACAATCTGTACAGGTTCTTCTAGTCCTTCCCAATGATATGATGTTCTTAAACTTTCATGTCTATCTAAAAGTTTTTGCCAAACCTTTTCAAATATCTCAATATCTAGTTTTGATTTTATTGAAAATATTGTTTGCTCCACAGTTACTGACGATTTTGGTGAGTAGATATGATGAAAAACCATACTTTGTTGTACAGGTGAAAGCATGTATATATCTTCTATATTTTTATATACCTCAAGCCATTCATCAATTTTCTTTTGATCTATGGAGGCAAGAGGGAAATCTGAAGGCGTCAAATATGTACCTTCTTTTGTTTGACAGTGGTCAATTATATCCTTCAAATTGTTGACAAAGTCCTTTGCCAAGCCTTGAATTGTTTCAACCAAATGACTATTCGCACTGTATTTCCATTCTACACATAATTTTTTATCAACAATCATACATTCAATTTCAAGCAAGTGACTTCTAATTCCATTCAAATCACGGGTTGGTCCTGTATTCACATCCGATATATTAAATAACTGCTGTTTTTTAGTTGCTTGTTCGAACTGTCCTAAATAATTAAAGCTTATTTGTGCCCTTTTCCTAGACGAAATTTGCTCTCGCATCTCTTTCTCTGCTAAGTAATATAAAATTTCATAACCAATTCCACCATTTGGTATAGCACGATACCGCTCTTTTACTTCCTTCAATATTTCTGCTATGCCCTTCTCTTTTTCAATGTCGCCTATAACAATAGGATAGACACAAGTAAACCATCCTATAGTTCTTGAAGTATCGTACTCTTTTAACAAAGGATTCCTACCATGGCCCTCCAAATCAACTAGTGTTTCACCACTCCAATTTGCTAATGTACTAGAAAGTGCGGAAAGCAGAATATCATCAATTCTCATTTTAAATAATTGATACGTGTCATGCAGTAAATACTTTGTTTCTTTCTCCGTCAACATAAAAGAAAGTGTACGAGCAGATTTTTCATCATTTCTCCCCCCTTCCATGTCAATAGGTATAGTATTTATAGAAGAAGGAACATTGTTCTTCCAAAAAGCAAGTTCATCTTTTAGCTGATTGGAAGAAGCATATTCATAGAGATGCTCAGACCATTTTTTAAAAGAGAGACCTTTCACGGGAAGTTGAACAGAGCCACTATTTGTAAGTTGTTCATATATCATCTGTAGGTTGTCCAGCATAAGTCGCCATGAATATCCGTCTATTACAAGATGATGTACTGTTATAAACAACCTTCCTTTTTCCTGATCCCCAGAATCAAAATATGCAACTTTAATTAATGGCCCATCTGTGATGTTTAATTCATACTGCAATTTTGATAAAATTTCATGCATATGACTATTATTAAAATCATGTAATTCAAATAATACATTCTCATCAGACTCTGAATAAACTTGAATCCATTCTCCAGCTCTTTGGTAATAACGGAGCCTAAAACTATCATGATAATTTGTAAGTATACGAAAACTTTCATGCAACAAATCCGGATTTATGCCTGCTTGTGTTTCCAATAGCACAGATTGATTCCAATGATGATAATTTTCCAAATCTTGCTCAAAAAACCACTTTTGAATCGGTGTAAGAAGCACTTCACCAGTCTCAGGTTCTTCTATTTGATCTTCACTATAGCTTTCTTTAATATCTGCAATACAATCCGCCAGCTCTGCTATCGTTTGGTTCTCAAACATCTGACTCACGGTAATCTCTATACCCTTTTGAAGCGCTTTACCTACTATTTGAATACTTAGAATCGAGTCTCCTCCTAACTCGAAGAAGTTATCATGTATACCAATTTCCCTCTGATGTAGACCCAATACTGCAGACCATACCTCTACTAGTTCTTCTTGAACTTTATTTTTTGGAGCAACGTAACCTTTATAGGTATGAATTTGAGGAACCGGTAAGTTCCTTCGATCAAGCTTTCCTATCGAAGTTAAGGGCAGACTCTCTAGCTGAATATAGTATGACGGAAGCATATAATCTGGTAACTCTTTTGCTAAAGATTCCTTAAGTTCCTCCATGTTAATCTGAACATGGGAAACGATATATGCACAGATAACTTTTTTCCCATTATTAATTTCCCAATCAATTACAGCAGCATCTTCAATGTAGTTCCTTTTTAATATTAAATTATGAATTTCTGAAAGTTCAATCCGAAACCCTCTGATTTTTACCTGATGATCCTCTCGTCCAAGAAACTCAATTTCTCCGTTTGGAAGCCATCTTCCTAAGTCCCCTGTTTTATACATACGATCATTTGGATTAAAGGGATCATTCATAAACTTATCATTTGTAAGTTCTGGAAGATTCAAATAACCTCTTCCTACACCGTCTCCAGCAATATACAACTCACCAGGAACACCTATTGGGCTAATATTTTTATCTTTATCCAATATATAACATCTAACATTTGAAATCGGCCGCCCCAAAGAGACAGTATTTTCCGAACATTCAACACTTAAAGCGTCCACTGTTGTTTCTGCTGGACCATAATTATTATATAATTTATATCCTCTATCAATCAGTGCATTTTTTAATGATTCTTCTAGTCTTTCTCCACCTGAAATAACTGTGTGTAAACTCTGTAATTTGCGATCATGACATAATAATTCTTTTAATACAGTCGGTATGAAATTAATAATATGAATTTCATGTTGATCAACATAATCACAAAAGTGCTTCCTATTTAAAATCAAATTCTTTTCGGCTATATGTAATGTCGCTCCATAAAGTAATGTACCGAAAAAATCCTCAATACTCGGATCAAACACATAATTTGTTAGTTGTAATAGATTCGTTTTTTCCGTTATATTAAATGTTTTTCCAAACCACTGAACAAGATTAACAACATTTCGATTTTCTAACATTACACCTTTAGGTTTTCCTGTAGTACCTGAAGTATACAAAACCGTAAATAAATCATTCGGACTAAGGTTTACTTTTGGTAGAAGAATCTCACCTGAAAAATCCCCACTATCATCCAATGCAAAAACACAATCATTGCTGAATTTTTCAATCACATATTCGTTTTTATTAATTAAATCCTTACTGGTCAATATGAACTTTATTTGACTATCCTGTATCATATACATTTTCCTTGACTCTGGATATTCTGGATCAATTGGCAAGTATGCAGCTCCGACTTTTAAAATAGCAATTATCCCTATTAGCATTTCAATTGATGGATCCGTCATGATTCCAATAATCTCACCCTTTTTCACTCCTTTTCTAAGCAGTTCATTTGATAAGTTATTGGACATGTCATTTAATTCTTCATAAGTCATAGTCTTATTTTTATATACAATCGCAACATTATCCGGGGTTTTCATCGCTTGTTGCTCAAACAACTGACTAATTGTCAACTGATTTGAATATGTTTTACGAGTATTATTAAATTCCAAAAGGATTTGTTTTTTCTCTTCAATAGATACGATATCAATCTCTTCTATTTTTTTTTGAGGGTTTTTTATGACTGCTTCTGTAATTATAGTAAAATGTTGAGCTAAACGTTCAATTTTAGATGATTCATATAATTGTTCGTTGTAACTGAAACATATCTCAATATCTTTATGCAAACTTATACTAATAGATAAGCCATAATTAGTCATTTCAAAGGTGGAATATGAATTCAAAGCGATTCTATTTTTGTTTTTCAGTATCGTCTGATCTAAAGGATAGTTTTCAAAAACAACAATAGTATCAAAAAGATCGTTTTCTATTTCCAATTCACTATATTTTTTTATATCTACCAAAGATGATGTTCCATACAATTCCCAATCCTGCAATGTCTTATTTAATTTTTTGATAAGTTCTATAGATGTTTCGCCAGAACCCTTTTTGACTCTTAATGGAACTGTATTTATAAACAGGCCTACCATTTCTTCAATCCCATTAAATGTTCCTGCTCTACCGGAAATAGTTGAGCCAAAAATAATGTCATCACAATTATGATTCTTTTGTAGCACAATTCCCCATAAACTATAAACAAGGGCGGCAAGAGTAACTTCATTTTCCTTCGCAAATCCTTCCAACTTATCCCTTGAAAATCGAATACGATACTGCTGATCTTTTCGAATTGATTTATGTTTCTTTTTTGTTACTTCCAATCTATTTTGCGAGTTAAATCCTTTTAAATACTCTTGCCAAAATACTTTCTGCCTTTCTTTATCCTGTTTTTGAATATATTTAATAAAATCTTTATATTTTTTTTTAGTAGGCAGATTGTAAGTTTCTGATTCACTAAGGCATCGGTATGCGTTTAGGAATTCTTTTAAAATAATTCCATTACTCCAACCATCATATATAATATGATGATTACTTATAATCATTTCATGTCTTTCTTCTGCTAATATGCACAAAGTAACCCTGAATGGTATTTCTCGAAGATCGAACTTTTTTTCACGATCTTTAACTTTTATCTCTTCTAGTAAAATATTTTTTTCACTTTCACTCTTGTGTGTAAGATCAATTATTTTAATATGAGGGGTATGTTCTTTCAATACTATTTGAACAGGAGTTTTCACTTTTTCCCAACGAAATAGTGTACGTAACTGCTCATTTGTTTGGACAACCGCCTCCCAAGCTTTCGTAAACAATCCTGCATCAACTCTACCTGAAATCCCCAAACATATCTGTTCAAAATACTCATCACTTTCAGGATTTTTTAAGTAGTGAAATAACAATCCTTCCTGTATTGGCGCTAAACCAAGAATATCTTCCACATTTTGTTTATCCAATTTTATCATCATTGAGCTCCTCCTTGAGACAATCAAATGAATCTAAATAATTATGCTTCTGCATATTTTCTATAATTTCCCCTCTTTCCATCTTGATAACTTTATCCGCGATATGAAAGTACCTATCATCATGAGTAATAGCAATGATAGCTTTTCCTTTTCCCTTTAATTCAGCCAATAGTTCTGTATAGAAAAAATGTCTAAATTCAGGGTCTTGATCTGCCGCCCATTCATCAAATAGATAAATAGATTTATCCTCTAAATAGCTAATTAATAGCGCTAGTCTTTTTCGTTGTCCTGTTGAAAGTTTAGTTGTACTAAATTCTCCATTTTGAATTTGTACTTTTTCATCGATACGTAATATTTTCAAATATTTTTTTATTTCTTCTTCTTTTGAACTATAGTCAATACCATAGACTTTTGTAAACAAATAAAAATCACTAAATATTGCGGAATATAGCTCTCTTAACTGTTCCTGATTTATTTCTTGATTGTTAACAAATATGTTTCCGCTATTTGCAGAATACAAACCTGTAATTAGTTTAGCAAGAGTTGATTTACCACTACCATTGCCACCAGTTATAAATACAACCTCTCCTGATTTAAGTTCAAAATTAATTGGCCCTACTTGAAAAGCTTCTCCATGTTCACTTTCGTATTGATATACTACCTCTTTAATCTCCATGTTTATTTTACTTTGAGGCATCAAAGTACTGTTTACGTCTGTCTTATTAGTTTCGGTTTTTAAATACCTTGAAAAATCGTTTATTCTCTTCCAACTAATTTTCATTTGAATCGCATTAGGGATAGTATTGAGTATACTATGTAGCGGCCCTGTCATATAAAGAAAAACAAAAACATAGCTTCTTAAAAACTCACTCTGTACCCCTTTAAATAAAAGCGGAAATAAAAATGTAACAGCCCCAATTACCATAACAAACAGCAATTCACCAATAATAAAGACATTAGCAAACTTAAGACCACCTTGAATCCGCTTATCCTTATAATCCCCACAGCTCTCTTGCATCCCTTGTCCAAACTCTTCTCGTTTTGACTTTCCTATGCTTAACTCTTTATAACCGCCAATGAGATCGTTTATATATCTAAAAAAAGTGTTTTGGATGTCTCTTGTTTGTTCCCAAAGATTATTAGCTGATTTTCCAGCTACATAATACATACCTGCTGCAACCAAAATAACTGCAATAGAAACAAGCAGTCCATAAACATTAATTACTCCCAAATAAACCAAACAACATAAAAGTGTAATTGAATCAGTCAAACCAGTAATTATGGTGGCAGCATAATTACTGATAGCTTCTGTATCATTATTTAAGGTGGTTTGAATTCTTTCTGACTCTATTTTTTCAATTTTTTCATAAGGATTTTTTAATATATCGTTAATTAACTGGATCCTTTTTTCATAAATTAGATTATTTGTAATGGTAATCAACTGCGTCCGTACCAATTTTTGCGCTAATACATAAGTAATAATTCCTAGCAAAAAATATAAAAATAGACTATTGTTGCTTGAATAATTACTTCTAGTTAAAGCTTCATTAATAATAAAAATAATCATCGCATTTCCAAAACCACTTGTTACACTCAACACAAAAATCGGAAAAAAATTTTTCTTATCATGCAAAGGAAAAATAATTATTAAAGATAAATATAGGCAGAACAGTACAATACCAATTAAAGTAGCCCATACCGCAAAACTCATACTGATAGGTAACCAAACATTAACAAAATCCCAAGAAAGTCTCCCGAAAAATACAAATGGAATTTTATAAAGCGCATACCCAGCTAAGAACGCAAACAGAAACGTTATAAAGGGGATACAAATACTTTTAAATTTATTTTTTTCCAATTTCCTTTTTTTCTTATATACCTGAATCATAACTATGAAAATGAAGTATAGAGTAATAATTGAAAAAGGAACCATAAACAAAAGTACAGTAACAGAAAAAGCATCGATACTCTTATACATATCTTTACCGTTTGTCACCACACTCTCCCCCACAAGTGTGTCCATAATACCCTGGCCAATATTTTGAGTGTAATCGGAGTTCATGTTAGCCATCACCGCAACTCCCAACTTCTCTTGAGGATGAAATACAATGAAAGAGGAGAAATTCGGATTACTGCCTGCATGTGATATTTCACCAGGACCATTTTGAAAAACTTGCCACCCTCCGGCATAAGAAGAGCCATCCTCAGATGGTGGAACTGATCTGTTTGGTATATGTGTACTATAAATTGCCTTTTGCTGATCATCACTTAGTCCATATATCCCAAGCTGCATACGAAGCCACTTTTCCATGTCTTCAGTATTTGAGATAAAATAACCTGCGGGTGTATTCCCTCGATAAATAGGTGCATTAAACTCTATAGGCTTTAAAAAACCTATTTTATACCCCTTTGACATATCATATTTAGCGACATCTTTTCTAAACAAAAAAGTATTACTCATATTAAATTGGTTTAATATATTATTCTGAACGTATTGTTCAAAAGATTGTTTGGTAACTTTTTGTATAACTAATCCTAGAATATCGTAGTTAATACTGGCATAATTGAATTGCTCTCCTGGATATGTCTCCAATCTTTGATTTAATATTTCTCTAACTGTATTTTCCAACGCATCATTGTCATTTGAGATAGGTATGTCCCCAATCGTATGAAAAGGGATCCCACTCGTATGATATAAAAGCTGTTCAAGAGTTATTTCAACATTTTTATTAAGTTGTTGTCCTTTATAATTACCTTCATATGTCATTTGAAACCAATGCAAATATTTGCTAACGGGATCCTTTAAATCAATTAACCCCTTTTGAACAAGTTGATATATTGCGAGAGCTGTAAACGCCTTACTATTCGAACCGATTTCAAATAATGTTTTTTCCGTTACACGTCGCTTTTTCTCAAGATTTGAATAGCCAAAACTTTTTTTATATACAGCTTGATCACCTTTGACTACTATCACTGACATTCCAGGAATTTTGGCTTCTTGCATTTGTTTTTTTATAAGCGAATCTAGTTGTTCTTTATCGTTTTCCGTAAACATTCTATCATTCTCTGCATTTGCTATTTGAATCCCAAATAGCATCTGTACATTTAATAATATTACAAGGGTAATCAAAACAATTTTTACTCTCATCATGATTGAATGACTCCTCTCTAATATCATATATTAAATATATTTTCAAGATCTTCACTCGAGAGGTTTGCCGTTTCAAAATCAGATGGAGTGAATTCAACCTGTCTTCTCTGGCAACAATGTTGAATCAAATCTCTCAATTGATTCATATACTCTGTGAAAAATTGGGATATTGTTTCTTGTTTAAATTTGTTTTTGCTGTACGTAATCGACAAATTCAACTTTTTATCTACTGTATACGCAACGATATCTAACAAACAATCCATCTCATTTTTATTGCTGTTATCTTGACCGGAATTTTCATACGCAAACTCAAAAATCCCATTGGAAAATGTAGCATTAAAATCACCTAAATAGTTAAAACGAACATGCTTTCGAGATTCGCAACTTAATTCCTTCGAAATATACTTTAAAACTCCATAATTTAGACCTTTATTCGGAACGCCACGCAATTGCTCTTTTAATTGTTTAATTTGTTGTGATATATCTGTATCCTCAAATTGTAACCGAATTGGAAATAGACTCGTAAACCATCCAATAGTTCTCGATACATCGATTTCATCATTTAATTCTTCACGCCCATGCCCTTCAATTTCAATAATCACATCATTTGTTTTAATATACTTAGCCATTACCAATGATAGCGCTATAAGCATTAGCTCATTACCTTTTGTTCGATAAGCTTCATTTGCTTTTTGTAACAGCTGCATAGTTTCTTCTTCTGTTAACTTCTTAATCATTTTCTCGCAAAATTCCATACGATCCAATCCTAAATCAAAATCATTAAATGATTTCTCTTCATATTGATATACATGCTCCCAGTATCGCTTTTCTGATTCTGAAATTTGTTTACTCATTCTCTTCAACTCAATTGCCCAATCCTGTACCGAATTATCTTTTGGCGGCAAAGACGTTTTCTCCTTATTTTCTATCTGTTTATATAATTGATTTATATCTTCAAAAATAATTCGCCACGATATACCATCAACAGCTAGATGATGAGCTGTCATCAATATTCTTTTACCGAAATTACCTAAATCAAATATACAAACTTTAAGAAGAATTTCATTTTCAATATTAAAACTTGATTTCAATATTTCTCCAATACTAGCAATATGAACATTTTGTTCTGATTCCGATAATTCAGATAAATCGAATGATTCTATTTTTATCTTTTTATTGTAATTATTTTGATTATAAAATAATTCCTTCGTTTCCATCCGGTAATTCAAGCGAAAAGCGTCGTGATGACAAACTAATAAGCTAAATGCCGATTCAAGTATCCCAACCTCAATGTCATCCTTTACTTTGACTAACACCGACTGTGTATAATGGTTTATATTGTTCAAATTTTGCGAAAAAAACCATGAGATAGATGGTATCGTTTCAATACTACCAACACATTGTTGATTACTCTTCTGCTCTTTTGTACTATTCATTTCTAAATATAAAACCATATCTTCAATAACTGGATTAGCCAAAATATCCTTTGTTTTTATTTTAATCCCTTTCTCACGTATCTTAGAAGAAATTTGAATTGCTTTAATGGAATCCCCACCTAGATGATAGAAGTTGTCTCTTATACTTACTTTTTCAACATTTAATACTTCACGTATAATACCTACTAAATCACTTTCTATCTCGCCCTCAGTTTTTTTCTCTATTTTAATTTCAGGTTTCGGCAAAGCCTCTCTATCCAGCTTTCCGTTAAACGTCAACGGTATTTCTTTCAACACAATAAAATACGAAGGAATCATATAAACTGGTAAGCTTTCTTGTAAGAATCTAAATAGTTCGGATGTCTTCACCTTAACATTCTCAATATAGTAGGCACAAAGATAGCGATTTCCATCATAATCCTCTTGATCAATCACTACTACTTCCTTAATGCTCGGATGTTTTTGCAAGTTTATTTCGATTTCTTTTAGTTCTATACGGAACCCACGAACTTTTACTTGATCATCTTTCCTTCCCAAATACTCGATCTTATCTCCTTCAATAAATCTAGCTAAATCACCCGATTTATACATCTTCTCTTTTGCCGAATATGGATTTACAATAAATCTCTCTCGTGTCAAATCCTGATTGTTAAAATATCCTCTTGCAACACCCTCCCCAGAGATATAAATTTCTCCAACCTCACCCATTGGTACTGGGCGAAGATCGGAGTCCAACACATATATCTTCATATTTTGTGCAGGTACACCAATAGGAACAGATATCCCTTTATCTTTTTCAATATCGAATTGATGAATCATACATCCTACAACTGTTTCTGTGGGCCCATATTCATTATATATTTTTGTTTCTCTACCTAATTTTTTCTGTATGCTTGCGGCAAGGTTTACTGTTAAGTTTTCTCCACCAACAATAATTTTTTTAATTGAACACTTATACACTTCTGAATCTTTCAATAAATTTAGGTGAGATGGGGTTAATTTAATAATACTTGCTTTTTTTTCTTTAAATATCTTATATAATACATATTCGTTTTCATCAGCAGGATAAATAATAATCTGATTACCACTAATTAATGGGGTAAATATAGTTGTAACAGTAAGATCAAAAGCAAGAGATGAATACAATGGGAAAACTTCATTTTCACTTGCGCCTACATATACTTGCTTTGCCCAAGAAATATAATTAACCAATCCTTTCTGTTCAATCATTGTACCTTTAGGGTTTCCCGTAGAACCCGATGTATATATGATGTAAGCGAGGTCAGTCGGCTCACTTCTATTTTTAATATTAGAAGTATCTCCCATATAAATATGAGCTGAATTTATATGGATAACCTCAATCGCATACAAAGAGAGATCCCATTGATGCGAAATATCAAAATTAGTGAACAGAATATTGATATCTGAATCTTGCAGCATATAATTGACCCGTTCAGATGGATATTGTGGATCAATAGGTAAATATACCGCTCCCGCTTTTAAAATCCCTAAAATTCCAATAATCGTTTCTAGAGAATGCGTAGTTGATATTCCTATCACTGTACCTTTTGTTACATTTTTCTTTAATATATATCTCGCTAATTGATTAGATCTATCATTCAATTCACGATACGTAAGTTCCTTATCTTCCAAGCAAATTGCAACTTTATCTGGTGTCCTTTCTACTTGTTCTTCAAAAAGCTGATGGATTATCTTGTTCTTTGGATACCCCCTATTCGTTGCATTAAATTCGTATATCAATTTATTCCACATATCTTCTGGTAAAATTTCTAATTCCATCAACTTTTTATTAGGCGATTCCAGCATCTGATTCAGTAAATGACTGATTCCAAGATACATTTGTTCAATTTGCTTTTCTGTATACATATGATCCTTATAATCTATATCTAGATTAAATCCTCCTAATCTAGACCATTCTCGAATAATCAATTGAATTGAATAAATCTGATTCCTATTGTAAAATTCTTCATTTTCTATTGGTGTACCATTAATTTCAGTAGGAAGTTTTGTATTGTAATAGTTAATACATGTATCAAATAAATCACCGTATCCCTTTTTCTTTAATTCCAAATCTTTCACCAATACATCATATGGATATTTTTGATGATAATAACAGCGAACCAATTCACGATTAATGCCTTTTATAAAATCTAAGACTGTCATTTCACTATCAACAGTATGACGAAATGGCATAGTACTTGTTAACATCCCCACAATATTTTTTTCATTTTTCCCCGCTCGATTAAGTACAGGCATTCCAATAATTAAATCATCCTGCCCATTTACTTTATTTAAGTAAATATAATATAGGGCAACAAAGAATGCGTACACAGAAACATTTATGCCAGTAGCAAATTGTTTAATTTCATCCGATTGATTATTTGTTAAAGAATATGTTTTTCTATTTGCCTTTGCACAATCTACTTCGTTCTTCCGCTTCACAGTTGGGAGCTTACTAAACTTCTCATTCCAAAATTTTTTATCCTTCATAAATCTTTTTGAAGTTAAATACGATTCTTCCTTCTCAAGGCAATACATATAGGTACTATTAAGCTGATCTGTTATTTTTTCACCTTTCAAAAATTGAGTGTATGCATTACAAACCTGTTCAGTTAAAAGATTCATAGACCAACCATCAGAAATTATATGATGGACCTTAACGAAATATCCCCCTTCTTTAGTATCTCGTAATTTGAACAAAGCAAAATCAAATAAGTCTTGCTCATTGATATCGAAAGGTTTTGCAGCTTCCTGCTGAACCCAGGCATCTAAATCCTTTTGACTATTAAAAATAGTATATCGTACTTGATATTTATGATATTCCTCCACATATTGATGAACCTTCTCATCCGATTCTACAAATCGATGCCTGATTCCATCATTTTGTTTAATAAAATAATTAATTGCTTTTTCAAGGCAAACAAAATCCACTTCTCCTTGTATCTTTACTGTTCCCCCAATATTATGCAATGGCTGATGAGGATTAATTTTCTCCATATACCAAATCCTTTGTTGAGGATGAGTTAGTGAAAAATATTCTCTATACTTCAAATTATCACCACTTTATATTTAATGTTTTTTGAAATAATTCACTTTTTGACCATATCTAATCATTTTTTTAGTCATTTCATCCGTAATATTATTCCATACAAAACCCGTTTTTCTTAACAGCATATTCGTTTTATCCCCCATTATATGGAATAATGTTTGTTCGACATCATTAAATGTTTTCAATTCATCTCCTATACAATGCAGCTGTAAATTATATATATCAGATGCATGTTGATCAGCTTGTTTTTCATCAAAGATATAATCTATAAACTTTTCAATTGAGGTTTCTTTTACGTCTATGTCTAATCCATACGTTGTTAAAAGAGCTGATAAGCTTACATAGTTAGGATTGAAAATGTGATGAGTCTCATTCATTAATTCTTTTTTATTGAACAACTTAATAATTGCCTGACTAACATCATCCACACATGCAAAGTCTATATCTCTTTCCATTTCTGGAACCAATCCAATTCTTATATATGATTTCATCATTGAGTATAATGCATTCTGCTCTATGTTTTCTTGAAACCTTCCTGTTTTAGAATCAAAACCGATGTTTCCCACTCGAAAAACATTTACATTTATCCCCTTATCCCTCGTTTCCAGTACAATCTTTTCAGCTTCTAACTTTGTCTTTGGATAAGGATTTTCAATGATTTGCCCTAAATCATTATCATACTCTGTATACAATATGTCTTCTTTATTCTTTACCACACCAGAAGCTACAGCCAATGTAGAAATATGATTCACATCTTTCTTTACTCCCTTAACCGAAAAATCAATTACATTTCTCGTGGCTAGAACGTTTGCTTCATAGGATTTTTCATATTTCCCATAATGACTAACACTACCTGCTGAATGTATAATACATTGGATTGTTTCACTCAAATATTGATAGTTCGGCAGATCTAAACCCATATATTTTTTTGTCAGGTCGCCACTATATACAAAAATTCTTTTCTTATACTTATCATAAAAAGATGTTCCAAAATAAGAGCAAACTTTTTCTTTAATGCGATTTTCTGCTTTTATACAATTGTCACTTCTTATAATTAAATGTACATTGCAATCTAATTCAGTTAATAAATCATGTAATAAATAAACGCCCAAATATCCCGTGCTTCCTGTCAATAGAACTTCCTTATAACCGACTTGGCAAGAAAGGTTGATCCCGTAATACTTTTTGTTTCTATCATCGTATAAACTTCGTATCGCTATGTCTCCTCTTATCTTCTCCTCCATCAACCGATGCCTTTCTCCTCTAGCAATCAGATAAGTTGCTAATGCATCTGGAATAGTCTTCTCCTTTTTATATGTCATATGTTGCGCTAAATCAGAGACTCTAGGGTATTCAAATAAATGATTAATAGAAATATCAAAATCCTTCTGCAAACTCGAAACAACATTGATAGCCGTTAGTGAGCTACCTCCTAATTCAAAGAAATCATCATGGATACTAACTTGTTTTACTCCCGTAACTCTTTTATATGATTCTATAATTTTCCGCTGTTTATCATCTTTCGGAATAATATTCCCCTTTAGCTCTTCTACATAGTCGCTTTGCGATAAAGGGGACTTCTCTTCCATTTCAATATCCTTAGCGAGGCTAAAGAACTGTCGTTCAAAAGGATACGTAGGGAGCGGAACACGATATCTTCTTTCTTGCGAAAAATACTTGGACCACTCGATCTTCACGCCATGAATATGCAACTTACCAATACTTTGAAGTAAGTACTTGTCATCACAAGTTTTTTCTTTCGGATGCCTTACAGTATTTACAATCGGGCATCTAGATTCTCCTTGAGTATGTTGTCTAACAAAACTGCTTAATGTTCTACCTGGTCCAACCTCCACAAAAACATTTTCCGTATCCGATAGTAGATGCTTAATACCCTCAGAAAATTTCACTACATGTCGCAGATGATTCACCCAATAATCTGCACTTTTTGCTTGTTCTTCCGTAATCCATTCTCCTGTAAAATTGGATATAAACGGTATTTTAATGTCATGGAAATTAATTTCTTTTAACTTCTTTCCATAGGTATCTAAAATTGAGTCCATCATGGATGAATGAAAGGCATGGGAAGTTGCAAGTTTTTTAAACTGAAAACCTTTCCTAATCAATTCCCCCTCAAAAGTATAGATTGCCTCATCAGAACCTGAGATTACGCATGATATTGGACTATTCACCGCGGCAATAGATACATCTTGATTCATTAGTGGTAAAATTTCATTTTCCGAGGCCATTACACTTATCATGCTTCCTTTAGGTAATTGCTGCATTAAGGTCGCCCGCTCATACACCAACTGTAGCGCTTGCTTTAATGAGAACACTCCCGCCAAACAAGCAGCCACATATTCCCCTATACTATGTCCAATCATGCCGTCCGGATAGATGCCCCATTCCATTAGTGTTTTTGCTAAAGAGTATTCAAAAATAAATATCGCAGGCTGAGTATTAGATGTTTGATTTATATCATCTCTCATTCTAGCGTCTAGGTCCTTTGGGTATAAGACTTCCTTCCAATCAATCCCACTAATCTCTTCTAAAATCTCGCAACAAAGATTCACTTCATCTCGAAATCTCTTCTCTTCTTTATATAAATCCAATCCCATATTTACATATTGCGCCCCCTGCCCGGGAAACATGAAAATTATTTGCTTACTACCGCCATCACAAATATTAGTTTGAACCTTAGCAAAATTTTGACTAAAAAATTCTTGCTTCGCTTCCTCTATGTCCGAAACCACTAATGCTCTTCGATATTTTAAATTTTTCCTTCCATTTAAAAGTGTATAAGCTACATCAGCCAAATTTACATTATTGTTATGATTTAAATATTCAGCTAACCTTTTAGTTTGCTCTTCAAGTGATTTTTTCGTTTGTGCAGAGAAAGAAAGTAATTGATATCTCCTGCTCTGCTCCGAAGCTTCTCTTTGGGGAGGCTCCTCAAGTACAACATGGGCATTTGTTCCCCCCATACCAAATGAACTTACTCCCGCTCTTAAAGGAAAATTTGGGTTCTTCCATCCCGTCAATGTATCCTGTACATAAAATGGACTATTACCAAAATCAATTTTTTCATTTGCTTTCTCGTAATTAATGCTTGGTGGAATCATGCGATGCTCTAAAGCAACTACAGTTTTTATCAAACCTGCTATACCTGCAGCGTTATCAAGATGTCCAATATTCCCTTTAACCGATCCAATACCACAAAAATTATTCTTCTCTGTATTAAATGCCAACTTCAAAGCTTCAACCTCAATTGGGTCACCTAGCATTGTTCCCGTACCATGAGCCTCTACATATGATATACTTTCAGATTCTACCTCGGCCATGTGATGAGCTGCTCTAATCACAGCAGCTTGTCCCTCTACACTTGGCGCATTAAAACTAACCTTATCAGCGCCATCATTATTTATTGCGGATCCTTTCACAACAGCATGGATGAAATCTCCGTCGACAATCGCATCCTCCATACGCTTCAAAACAACAATTCCCGCTCCATTTCCATTGACCGTTCCTCTAGCATTAGCATCAAAAGGTCTACAGTGTCCATCTGGTGAAAGAATCATACCATCCTTGTATAAATATCCTCTTTTCTCAGGTAATGTAAGTGAAACTCCTCCAGCCAAAGCAATGTCACAATCTCCACTTAATAACGCTTGACATGCCAAGTGCACAGCAACCAACGAAGATGAACATGCAGTTTGAACTGTATAACTAGGACCTCTCAAATTTAATTTATGTGATAATCTGGTACCGAAAAATTGAGAACCATTTAAAAATTCCGCTTCTTTTATAAAGTCTTTCGCTCCATGATATACCGTTTCTAACCAATATAAGTTTGTTGCTGCTCCAATATAAGTACCAATTAAACCATTAAAGGTATCCGGAAAGTAAGCACTACTCTCTAATGCCTCCCAAGCACACTCGTGCAAAATTTTCAGCTGTGGATCCATTACCTCTAATTCCCTAGGTGAGTAATTAAATAATTTATTGTCGAACCATTCTGTTCCTGTAATAGCCCCACCAGCCTTTATATAATTGGGATTCTGGATCGTTTCTAGATCAATTCCTCCTTTCTGTAACTCCTTATCTGTAAAGAAAGTTACCGATTCTACACCATTCTTCAAATTTTCCCAGAATTCATTTATAGTATCTCCACCAGGAAATCTACAAGACATTCCAATAATAGCAATCTCTATACCATTTCTTATCGGTTCCTGTGCACTATCATTCATTCGAATCCCTCTTTCTTTGACGTCTCTGTTTCAACCTATTTTTCGATTCCTTTATTACCTGAACTCTATTTGAGTTCATTTCTTCCTGTACCCTGCTCTCAGCAGTCATCTTTAATTGCTGGGATAGAGAATAAATTGTAGGATATCTAAATAGCATCATCACAGTTATGTCAATGTTCAAATCATTTTTCAACCGTTCATTTACTTGAATAATATTCAGTGAATTCCCACCAAGTTCGAAGAAATGATCATAAATACCGACCTGATTTACCCCAAGTACCTGTTTCCAAATTTCCGCTATCATTTTTTCTAGATTCGTTCCAGGTGCTATATAAGTAGTACCTAACGATATATAATTCTCATCATCCCTTTCTTGCAAGGCTCTTACGTCGACTTTGTCGTTATTCGTTAAAGGCATACTCTCTAATTGCACAAAATGTGACGGAATCATATATTCAGGTAACTTATTCCCCAAATAATTCCTTAATTCTGTACTGGTAACCTCTTGGTTTGCAATTAGATACGCACACAAATAGCTTTCATTACTTTGATTTTGTTTTGCAACAACAATTGCATTCTCAATAGATTTATGATTTAAAATATGGTTTTTTATTTCATCTGGCTCTACTCGGACTCCCTTAACCTTTACCTGATGGTCAATCCTTCCAATATACTCGATGTCCCCATTAGGAAGCCACCTTGTAAGGTCTCCTGTTTTATACATTTTCTCACCTGGAATAAATGGATCCGATATAAATTTTTCATCTGTCAAATCTGACTTATTGATATATCCCCTTACTACACCTGCTCCAGCGATATATAACTCCCCAGTCACACCAATAGGTACAGGATAATAATCTTGATTTAAAATATATGCCCTATAGTTACTTAGAGGTTTACCTATTGGTATGCTCGAACTCTCTTCATTTTTATGACAAATATAGTATGTTGAAAAAATTGTCGTCTCGGTTGGACCATACAGATTAATAATCATCTCAGCATTAACAGTACTCTTTAATTGATTATAAAGACTGTTTGTAAAGACCTCACCGGCTACAAGAACATATTTAAGCGATTGACTTGTAACAATATTATCTATTAAAACTTTCAAATGGGTAGGTACAGCACCCAAGACATTAATTTTGTTTCTCTCAATAAAGTTCCACATATTTCTTGGCTCAACGATTAGCTCTTTCTCAGGAATATATAACCTCCCCCCAGAGAGAATCGGGAGAAGAATTTGTTGAACAGAAACATCGAATGTGATTTTCGCCAGTAATAAATGATTCATTTCTTGATTAAATTTTAATTTTCGAATGAGTCCTATTAACTGATTCACAATATTTTTGTGTTCGACCATAACCCCTTTAGGGTTACCTGTTGTTCCAGAGGTATAAATTACATATGCCAAATCTTCGGGCTGGTTTATGCTTTCAAGATGACAACCATCTTCTTTACAGTTTATTTCATCATCCAACCTAATTACTTCCTGTTCAAAAGTAAATCGTTCCTTCATATTATTTCGGACCAGAACCAACTGACAATCACTGTCTCTCAAAAAATATTTTATCCTGCTTATTGGAAGAGTGGGATCAATCGGCAAAAATGCCCCTCCTGCTTTTAGCACACCGAGAACTCCTATGACCATTTCTAAGGAAGGCTCTGCAATAAGTCCAACAACGCTATTTCTTTGAACTCCCTTTTTTCTTAAGGTGCGGGCCAGTTGATTTGCCCTTGCATCCAGCTCAGAGTACGTTAGTGTCATCTCTTTATATACGATGGCATTTTCTGATGGATTTTCTTTCACTTTCTGCTCAAATATCTCATGCACCGTCATTTGATACGAATATTCATCCGTCGTATTATTAAATTCATAAAGAATAGTTTTCATCTCTGCTTCAGACATCATCTGAATATCTTGTAATGGTATATCCATCTTTTCGGTAATCTCATCAAGTAGATAAATAAAATGTTCTGCTAATCTTTGCACTGTATCCTTCTTAAATATATCCTTACGATACTTCCACTTAAAATGCATATCTTCATTAATTTCTAATACATGAATGAACATATCAAATTGAGTCATACTACTTTCAAAGGGGAATTTACGGAAAGTTAAATCCCCTGTATCCTTAAAGAAACACTCATCATTATCCAAAGAAAACATAATATCAAATATTGGATTTCTCCCTGTATTTCGATAAACATCAACTTCATTTACTAACAATTCAAACGGATATTCTTCATAATCAATGGCTTTTATTGTATTATCCTTCACTTCATCCAGAAAATTCAGAAATGTTTTTTTACGACACGGGAAATTCCTTATTACTACCGTATTCACAAACATACCAATAATCCGTTCCAAACCTGGACGAGATCGGCCAGCTGTAGGAGTACCAATCGTAATATCTTCTTTACCCGTATATTTTAAAAACAATACATTTAAAGCAGCAAGTAGCACCGTATATAGGGTTGTCCCATTCTCCTTCGCTATCTTTTTCAAACGCTTTGTCAAATCGTATCCTGCCATAATTGGTACATAATCACTATCATAAAGTTGCACCGGGTGTCGTGGATAATCTGTATTTAACTCTAGCAATGGGGGTTCCTCTTTAAATATATTTAGCCAATACTTTTCTTTACTCTTAAAATCATCAGTCTGAAAAAACTCTCCCTGCCATACTGCGTAGTCTCTATATTGTAATTTAACCGGAGGTAAGTCTTTGTTTAAATAACTATCATAAAATTCCTCCATAATTATGTCCATCGATATACCATCAAAGACAATATGGTGAGCATCAGTTAACAGTAAATGCTTATTTTTTCTGATTTTAATAACTTTGACTTTAAATAGAGGCGGTTGTTCCAGATTAAAAGGTGTAGTAAACCCATGTACATACTCCATTAATTCTTCTTCCGATGCTTCAACGATATCAACAATAACCTTTAATGTAGGATGTACATACTGCACCACTTGTCCATTGATGAATGAAAACGATGTACGTAAAGATTCATGACGATCAACAAGATGTTGAAAAGCTCTCACCAACATATCATATTCGAGATCCCCCTCTATGATTGTCCCAGATGGTAAATTATAAGCTACTGAATCACGATTAAGTTGCCACATAATAAATAGCCTTTTTTGCTGTGATGAAACAGGATAGTATTCTCTTGCTTCAACAGGCAATATAATTGAACTTTTATGTTGTTCTCCATCCAGTATTAGAGTTGTAAATTCTTTTATAGTTGGCTTTTTAAACATTTCACTTAAGTGTATATTCACGTCAAATTCTTGGTTAACTTTCAATATAATCGAAGCAGCATTTAAAGAATGCCCACCTAACTCAAAAAAATTATCATACACTCCTATCTTTTGAATATTAAGAACATCTCTCCATATATGTGCAACCTTTTTTTCCAATTCGCCTTCTGGTGCAACATAGTCGAAGTCTGATACTGGATCCAAGTTGGACACTGGCAATGCTTTACGATCAATTTTCCCGTTTTGATTGAGTGGCATTTTTTTCAGTTGAGTGAAGTAGTTTGGCACCATGAAATTTGGCAAACTTTTAATAAGGAAATTTCTTAATTCTGAGTTTGTTATATTCACATTGGCAACAAAATAAGCACTTAATACTTTCGTACCGAAAGTATCTTCGATTGCAACAACAACAACCTCATCTACATCTGGATGCTTCATAAGACAAGCCTCTATCTCCCCAACTTCTACCCGAAACCCCCTTATTTTCGTAAGATTATCTTTCCTTCCAATAAATTCAATATTCCCATCAGGCATCCACCTTGCCATATCTCCTGTTTTATAAACTTTTTTTGGGGTGATTTTCGGAAACTCTACAAATTTTTCTCTCGTTAAATCTGGAGCATTATAATACCCACGTGCCAATCCAACCCCAGCAATACACAGTTCTCCCGTTATACCAATAGGTACAAGATTCATCTCTTGATCAACAATGTATATTTCGACATTATTAAGAGGCTTTCCGATTGGAATCACCTTCAATTGTTCTATCTCTTGATTACTAATTCTATAGAAAGAGGCTAAATCCGTGCATTCCGTGGGACCATACGTATTTATAATTTCGCCCTTGAAATTTATTGATTTAACTAAAGGTTTGAGTTTTTTACAATTTATCGATTCACCACCTAAAAAAATACGCTTCAACGTGATTAACCTACTAAAATTAGTTCTCTCATTATAATCAACCAATGGATAAAAACCACTTGGGGTACAATTAACGCTCGTAATTTTATGAATTTTTATATAATCAGACATTTTATTGTAATCATACATACCCGACTCAAAAAGGTGCAATCGCCCACCTTTTATCAATGGAGCAAATAAATTTTTATGCGCTGTATCGAAACTAATTGGGGCAATTAATAATACATTATCGGTTGGATTCATATCAAATTCATTGGTATACCAGTTGAGCAAATTCATAAATGAATTTCTTTTCACCATAACTCCTTTAGGGTCACCAGTGCTTCCAGATGTATAAAGAACATACATTAAGCTCTCTAATGGGATTTTCAATTCTAAATTCCCACTCATTTCTATAGGTGTACCGTCTCCCAAAGTTGTATCTATATCAACAAATCTAGTGTTTTCATTTATAAAATTAAATTCATTATTGCTGCACTTCAAAATGATATCTACATTAGAATTACTTAAAAGATAATTAATTCGTTCATTTGGATAGTTTGGATCAATGGGTAAATATGCAGCTCCTGCCTTTAAAACACCTAATATACCAATTGGAAGTTCAAGCGATCTATCTAACATAATTCCTATTACAGAATCTTGTTCAGCTCCTAATTCAACTAATTTATGTGCTATATGATTTGCTTTTATATTTAATTCCTCGTAAGTTAAATTTTGATTTTGGTAAAAGACTGCTAGCTCATGTGGACTTTTAGCTACTTGAAATTCAAATAAGTCAACAACAGATTTATCCTGAGGAAAACTTGATATTGTGTTGTTAAACTCATTTAGAATACGATTTCTCTCATTGGATAAAATGTCGATTTCAGAGAGCCTTATACTCGGATTAGCTACTACAGCTTTTAACAAATGAGTCAGTTGATCTATAACTCTTCCAATTAAGTCTCCTACACTTTCTTTACAAGTGATACAACACTCTATTTTATTTCCATACCATTTAAAATTAAAGACGGTATCTGCATTTGTATAATGATTAGAACTATTATGTTGAATATTTTCAAACTGTATGACTGTACGAGGATTCAGTTTATTAGAACTTGTATTCTCATCTCCTAAAAGTTTTGCTAATCGCTTATGCGATACTTTCTGATTTTTATTTGCCTCTGTAATGTTTTGTTGTACTTTCAATAGAAGCTCTTTAAATGTCATATTACTATGGACGTTACTTCGTATAATCAAAAGATGATCATAATATGCTGTACCAGATTTTGATTGAATTACTGGCGTTCCAATAGAAACATCTTTACTATCCGTGTATATTGAGAGTAAATATTTCACACTAGCAATCAAAATGATAAATATTCCATATTCAGAATGATTACTTATTTCACTAATTTTATGTGATATGTTTTCTGACAATCTATATGTAAATACTTTTTCTTCCTGATTTTTTACACCAACTTTTTTATTAAAATTTACAAAACTACTCATTTCTAAATCCGTTGATAGTTGATCCAACCAAAACTTCTCCTCTTTAGTTAACAAATCTGTATTATAAACATCATTGCTCATAATAATCTCCTCTCCCAACCAATGTTGAATTAATAAGATTTATAATATCAATGTAATTTTCATTAATAAAAAAGTGATCTCCTGGATAGCCATAAACAACCGTATCTCTCGAAGTAAACTCACACCATTTTTTCATGTATTCCTCAGTAACATCATCCACCTTACCGTACATTGCAGTAATACACGTATTTAACTTGTACAATTCATTACTGAATTTATATTCTTCTATCAATTTAAAATCAGATCTTAAAATTGGGATAAATATATCCATTAACTGTTGATTATTAAGAATCTCTTTTGGAGTACCATTTAAATTTAATATCACATCTTTAAATTCTTTTTCTGGTAAGTTAGACACTTTTTGTTCTCTAATAAAATTGGGAGGCTTTACACCTGATAGAAAAATATGCACAGGAGCATTGAGATTTCTACTTTCTATTTCCTTACAAAGTTCATAAGCGATAAGTCCTCCCATACTGTGACCAAAAAACGCGTAATCACAATTACCTACAACTCTATATATATATTCGAATATATCATTAACAGCGTGATTCATATCATCATAACAATCTTCTTGAAATCTTATACCCCTTCCTGCGTATTGAATTGGTTTCAATTCAATACTAGGATGTAAATAATTTTTCCACTTACTATATATCGAGCCGGATCCACCAGCATAAGGGAAACAAAAAAGCATCGTATTATTCATATGCTCTCCTTTCCTATGAATCAAAATTATTTACTAAATTTTAAAAGGCTCTATAGAACTTAATTAGCCACCTAACATCTCCCAATTTTTTTATTAATCTAGCTCCCATTTATATTTTAGGGTGCAATCAGGAATTATCTTTGGTAAACCATTAAATTTCCATACAGCCTATGTAGCACAACACGTATAATTATCTATTTCCCTTTCACTTTATTCCAAAATGGTATCCGTCCTTGTATATCATCTATTACAGAAGAAAATCCTGGTGCAGTGGAAAAAAAGAACCCTGTACAATGATGCGCTTTTTGATATTCTTCATCTTTCATTAAAATAAGATGGGCCTTCTTTATGTTAAAGTGTGGAACAGCTGGGAACAGATGATGTACCAAATGGTATGAGTTTCTATGAGGATGTATGAGAAAGCGCTCAAACCAATTCCCAAAAGAATTTCTTGATGCAAATATCTCATTTTCTGATTCTAGTCCTGCATGTTCGGCCATTTCAGCCCAATATTTTAGCATTTGAAAAGTTGTTAAAAACGGAACTACCCAAAATAAAATCAACTCTTTCCAGAAACCGAAAACAATTGAACAAATAATGATAGCGCCCCAATATAGAGTCCTGATTATTTGATCAAATCTAGGTTCCTCTTTTGCATATGCTGTTACTTTAATCATTCCAATCAAATAATTTGGCACATGTACTAAGAACAAAGGCTTTAAGCAATGCTGAATAAAAAATTTCAGTTTATTTTTAGTCGGTTTATCTAATCCAACAATTTGATACCTTTGCTTATCAGGGTCTATCTCACTCCATAAATACCTGTGGTGATTCATGTGACTCTTACAATATGCTTTATAAGAAATCATTATCGGATAAGCAGCAAATAAACACGCAACCCACTTATTTAATTTACGATTTTTAAAAAGCATACGATGACTTGACTCATGCATCATAATATCAAGGCCACGCATACGGCTACCAATGATAACAATACTAATCAAATACATCCACATAGTTGGGATAAAATAATTCAAGGCAATTACTAAGGACACAATACCCCAATCTAATCCTATGGCAAAAAAATTATACCAATTGTTGGTTTTTTGTAATTCGCGAATTTCCAAGTTGATTTCTTTCGAAAAACGATGCTTCTCTAACTCTTTCTTTTGACTTTCCCCTAAATCGGTAGTTCCTCTAATCATGTTATTAACTCCTTTATATAGAAATTAATGCTTTTGATTTATATCAGGAATCCTTAACAAACACCCTTAGACTCTCAAAATTTTATACTCTAATTGATTATTTAAAGCGAACAATCCAACAGTTTTTATAAGCATATTAACTCTTAGTTAAATATTCATATCCTTTTTTATTTTGTAGGTATCAAAAAAACATCCATGAATCTCAAAAACTAAATCTTTTTTTCAGTAATTAATTTATCAATCCCAATTTTAATAGGAACTACGTTTTGTTCTATATTAGACATAATATGGAATTGCATCTTAGACTTTGCATTTACAGATGAATGAACTCTCACACCTGGATCAAATCCAAATACAAAATATTTGAGAATCTCATCATTTTCCATTGAAATCCAAACACCATATCCATAGTATAAACTGTTATTTTTCACATAAGGAGTTAACAACCGATTAGTGTACTCTTTATTTAGGAGTTTCCCATTAAATAATCCGTTCCAAAATTCTCCTAAATCTAAAACTGTTGTAAAAGCCCCTCCATCTGGACCACCAACTATAGGAACTGAATAGATATTAGTTCTCCAAGTGTTATCATCTTCATTATCTATATATCCAAGTGCAGTTCGTTCCGGCAGTTGATCCATCCGGAAATACCCTGAATCTGACATACCGCAAACCTTAAATATATTCTCTTTTACATATTCTGCAAACTTCATCCCTGTCAATTTCTCTACAATCAACCCAAGTAAAATATAACCTGCATTACTATAAGAAAATTTACTTCCAGGATTAAACTTCATATGAAAATTTTGAAACATAGGTAGAAAATCTGCAGGAGATTTAATAGAATACATTGGGGTATCCTTCCATAAATCTTCAAAATCATCCATCTCTTCTTCATCAAAATAATCTGGTATGCCCGAAGTATGAGTTAATAAATGATGAATTGTAATATTTTCATAAAAATGTGGGAATGAGTCTTCTAAACACTCTTTCAAGCAGGTATCAAAAGTTAAAACACCTTTTTCAACTAATTGACATATTGCCACTGCAGTGAAAATTTTACACCCAGAAGCCATACCAAACCGAGTACGTGATGTATTAAGAATTTGTTCACTTCTATTCGCATATCCAAATCCATCTTCAAAGATCTTTTTTTTATTTTGAATTAAAATTGCACCTGAGAATGGTAATTTTTCATCATAATTCATTATAAATTCTTTTATTTCTCCAGAAATTATCACTTACCCAATCTCCTTTTAATTTTCTAATTTTTCTAACTATTAAACAGGGTTAATTGTAACTTTATTTAATTTTCAAAGCAATCTAAAATACATACCAAAACTTGAGAAACTTTTTTAATAATTGAATTGACTTCAAAAAAAAAAACACACATAAGTTTGTTCATTTTTTTCAAACTAGCTATACAATAACACTTAATATAATTCACATTATTTCTCAATAAATCTTATATAGCTCTCTATAATTTGATGGTAGTTGATAAATAATAAAATTAATTATACATTTAAATTCTCTTGAGACTATTTTTTATATTGTTAGTGAGGTCATTATGAAAAAAATTGATAGTTATTTAGAAATTATTGCAGTTAAATTAGGAATCTTACTACCCTACAAAGACATAGAGCTGAAACTCACAGAATTACCTAGAAATGAAAGGGAACGAATTTTAAGATTTCATAAATTAGAAGATCAACAAAGAACATTATTAGCTCATCTATGCATCAGAAAACGTTTAGAAAAATTTTTACTCATACCTGCAGATACTATCTCTATAAACAGAGATCGAGCAGGCCGCCCTTTTTTAAATAAATATCATGGTTGGAAGGGGGATTTTAATTTATCTCATTCTGAAGAATGGATTATATGTGGACTTGCTTCAACTGGAAGAATTGGTGTAGATATTGAAAAAATTCAGCCTATAGATCTTTCCATAACCGAACTGTGC
Organism: Bacillus sp. AY18-3; assembly: GCF_008042305.1. Lineage (NCBI taxonomy): Bacteria > Bacillati > Bacillota > Bacilli > Caryophanales > Bacillaceae > Bacillus > Bacillus sp. AY18-3. The sequence continues at coordinate 395,229 of NZ_QKQR01000002.1, forward strand.
TTTACTCAAGAAGAAATTGACTATTTTCAGCATATTCCTCACGATCGAAAGTTATCATTTTTCTTTGATATTTGGACTTTAAAAGAATCATTTGTTAAAGCGATTGGAAAAGGACTTCTATATCCATTAGATAGTTTTGGCTTCAATATGGACGATTGGTCCCAAAATAAAATAACATTACGGAACACTAATTCCGCTTTTAGTCAATTTTATTTCTGCCTAAATCGGTTAGAGCAAAATTACACTATCGCGGTTTGTTATACAGATTGGGAACAGATAAACAATTTGTCTATAAAGATACTAGATTGTTCTGAGTTCCTATAGTTACTTTACGTTTTTTCTAGAGCAATGATACATCCAGCATTTAAAATAACCGAAAACACAGAAAAATAACAACTTATAATAATCACTTTAATTATTATAAGCTCCATCTTTTTAAGTTCATATTTTATTACGTTTTATCTTCTGTATCCAAAATTATTTTAAGCTTCAATCATCGTATAACAATTTAAAAATTAACTATATTGGAGGATTATTAGAATGAGTATTGTAAAGTCATATTGCTCAAGTGAGTATAGTACGTTAAAAAAAGTTATACTATGCGAACCACTATATATGAATATTTCTAGCGGTATAAACAAGACCCAAAAATATTTTATCAATTTAGGCTTTAATGTAAATCTAGCGAGAGAACAATACTCAAAATTTATTGATATACTTAAAGAAAATAGAATACACACTTTAATGCTACCTCCTGAAGTACGCTTTCCCGAACAAGTTTTCACGAGGGATGTCGGTTTTACTATAGGGGAAACTGTTTTCATTTCTAACATGAAAAATGAAGTTCGTAAAGGTGAAGAGCAAATTTTCAAAAATATATTGTTAGAAAAAGATATTACTTATATAGATTGTATTAATAGTCATATAGAAGGTGGCGACGTCATTATCGATCAAGATATTATATATATTGGCGTAAGCAATCGAACGTTATTTAACTCTGTAAAAAAACTTCAACAGTTGCTCACACACTATAAAATAATTCCTGTTCCTTTTTCAAAAGATTTTTTACATTTAGATTGTGTTTTTAATATCATTTCACAAGAAGAAGCTTTAATATATCCACATGCATTTAGTAATAGTACACTAAAAATGTTATCAGATCGTTATAATTTAATAGAAGTATCTAAAAAAGAGCAATTTACTTTAGCAACCAATGTATTATCTTTAGGCAATGAAAAGATTATTAGTTTACCCAGTAATACTAAAACAAATAAAGAGCTGAGACTTAGAGGTTATGAGGTTATTGAAATTGACTTTGAAGAAATTATAAAATCTGGCGGATCTTTTCGCTGCTGCACTCTTCCTCTGCAAAGAGAATGATAAAAGAACTAGAAATTAAATGCTCTCATTTTAAAGCGTAGCCTACAGTTACTGGCTTTCTCTACTAATCTGAATTCTATTTTTATTATATAACTATAATAAAAACTGCCATGATTATGTATTCTATATATAAAAGGGTTATAGGATTAAATTCTATAACCTTTTTTTACTTAACCTATTTTCTTACTCACTCTTGCTGCTGGTTGCAATTGATTTTTCACTCTTAAAATACTAATACCCTCCCCAATAAATCCACCGATAATCGCGAGGAAAATCCAGCCTAACCCTATTACCTGCATCGGAAGGAATTTCGTGAACAGATGGCTTACTACTTCAATGTTAACTCCAGCTGCACTTAATCTATTACATAAACTGATGATAAATGTATATTTTCACAACAGTTAGCGTTTCTTCAACGTTTCATGTTCAGTAGGATTCGATGTCACAACATACGCATGAGCAGAGGTACTTTTTAATACTCCTATAATGAAAACGCACTCTATTAACAAACATGCCTCTAACCTTCTTATTACTTTCACACTTCACTTATTTTTTCGTCACTACACTTTTCTTACATATATTCCCTAAACTATATTCCTATCCTAAGAATTTAACCTCATTAAATATAAGGAACTCTATAGCCTGATGTTCCATCTAAAGAAAGTACACAAATTAAAAGGTGTTACACAATTACGCAACACCCTTTTTCAATAATAAAATCCCTCTACTTCTCTTCTGGATAATCACAATACTCAATGATTGTTCCCTCTGTATCCGCTGGGTTAAGATATATTAATCTTCTACCGTGCTTATTAATTCGAAGTGTATGCTCTAACGTTCGAATACCTTGTTCTTTTAACTCTTCTAAAGCTACATCTAAATCATCGACACGATACGCAACGTGATGAACACCTTTACCTTTTTGTTTTATAAATCGTGCAATTGGAGATGTCGTATTATTCGTAGGCGCAAGTAATTCAATTCTATCTCCATCCACTTCAAGAATGGCTACTTCGCTTTCCACACCAGGAGCTTCACTTACGTAACGATCTATTAAAGTTCCTAACAACACCTTTTCATAAAAACGTATCGTACTTTCTATATCTCGAACTGCGATGCCGATATGATCAATTGTTTTTTTCATTTTATTTCCCCTACTACTTTATTTTCTTTCATTATTAATAGTAACAAAAAAAGTTATAGAAACAAGTTCTATAACTTTTTTATTTAACCTATTTTCTTATTCGCACTAGCTGGTTGAACTTGATTTTTTGCTTTTAAAACGCTAATGCCATATCCGATAAATCCACCGATAATCGCTGGGAAGATCCAGCCTAATCCTACTTCCTGCATCGGAAGGGATTTAGTGAACACTCGGCTTACTACTTCAATGTTAACTCCAGCTACACTTAATCCATCGAATAAGCTGATGATAAATGTTACGATTAAGCTTACTTGATAAACTTCAGCTCTTCCTTTAAATAATGAATGGAAGAATGTTAAGAAAATCAATACGATTGCTAGTGGATAAATTGCTGTTAATACTGGAACAGAAACTGCGATTAATTGTGTTAATCCTACGTTTGCAACAATTGCACTAAATACACATAGCGTGATTGCAATCGCTTTGTAAGGAACATTTGGGAATAACTTATGGAAGAATGAAGAACATGCTGATACAAGTCCCACACTAGTTGTTAAACACGCTACTGTAATCATTAATCCTAATAATACTCCACCATATGATCCGAAATAGTAGTTAGAAACTTTCGCTAATACTTCTCCACCATTCTCTAAATGTCCAAGCTTTGCAACACTTGAAGCACCCATATAAGAAAGAGCTGTATAGATAATTGCTAAAATAGATGCTGCAATGATTGTCGCTTTTGCACAAACGATCATAATCTGTGTTTTCGTTTTCGCACCTTTTTCTTTAATTGCATTAATGATGATGATTCCAAATACGAATGATGCAAGCGTGTCCATTGTTAAGTATCCTTCTTGGAACCCTTTAAAGAATGCATGTGATGTATAAGCTTCCACTGGCGCTTGCATCTCTCCAATCGGATGTATAAAAGCAACGATTACTAAAATACCAATGAAAGTTAACTTAATTGGTGTTAATATTTTCCCAACAATATCGACAATTTTCGCAGGATTTAGCGAAAAAAAACAAGTGATGCTAAAGAATACAATTGTGAAAAGAATTAAAGGTGTAGAACCTAATCCTTCTGGCATAAACGGTTTAAGACCAATTTCATAAGAAACATTTCCTGTTCTTGGTATTGCAAATAACGGGCCAATCGCTAAGTATAAAACTGTTGTAAACACAATCCCGAACACTGGGTGAGCACGACTTGCTAATGACTGTAAATCATCTTTACCCGAAATACCAAATGCTAATACTCCTAGCAACGGTAAACCTACACCTGTTACTAAAAATCCAGCGTTAGCAATCCATACATTCTCTCCTGCCGATTGACCAAGCATTGCCGGGAATATTAAATTTCCTGCTCCAAAAAATAGTGCGAATAACATTAATCCAATAACTACTATGAACGAAAACGGTACTTTGTTCGTCATAATATAACCTCCATTCCAATCCTTTTATCTCATTTCCATTTTTAACTAATTGAATTTTCTGAATATTTAACTTAAGTATCAACTATTCTTGACCTCATTATAGTTTGAAATATAATATTTTGCAATACTATTTTCAAACTTTTCTTTTATTTTATAAATATACATTTTTTAACATAGAAATAGACTAAAAAACCAACATGGTCATCCATGTTGGTTTTTTACATTTACTATCAATTAAAATTTCGCCGCTACTTTTTTAACGTTCTCTAAACCTTCTTCAACAATTTGTTGTGAACGATCTGGATATTGATTGTGCCCTTCAATTACAACAGTCTCTGGATTTGTAATTCCCCAGAACCCAAGCACATTCGTTACATAATTAACTGCCATTTCCATAGGAGCCATTTGTTCTGAAGAGTAATCTGAACCACGCGCACCTAATACAACGACTTTCTTATCGCCAGCTAAACCTACTGGGCCATTTGCTGTATATTTAAATGTTTTTCCAGCTTGAGATAAGTATGAAATATATGTGATTAATGGCGCTGGTACTGTGAAGTTCCATAGTGGGAACGCAAATACAACTTTATCAGCTTCTAAAAACTGATTTAAATATTGATCTACTGTTGCTACAGCCTTCTCTTCTTCTGCTGTTAATTCCATTCCTTGACTACGTTTATATCCACCTGAAATAGCGGCATTCCCATAATACGGAAGATCTAATGCAAATAAATCTAGCTCCGTAATTTCTGTATTTGGGTTGGCTTCTTTATAAGCACTTACAAATGTTTCATACATTCTTGAACTAACTGCTTGCTCCGCTGGACGATCGTTTGCTTTTACAAATAATACTTTTGACATTGTTTTATTCCCCTCTACTTTTGTATTTTCTTCTTTTTTACCAAATAATGAGCTAAATAATCCCATTTTCTTCACCTAAACTTTCTTATCATATTCATTATTCATCATCATAAAAATTCTTATTCTAATAAAGTGAAACTTTAATCAGTGGGGGGGGTCTTCATCCCCCACTGATTAT